>ONGS01000152.1 GCA_900317395.1 uncultured Eubacteriales bacterium
ACACTCAACCGTTGTTTTTAATCCGAAGTCTTTTTTAGTTCGTATCCTCTCTTTCAGGAACTCACTTTTCTTTTTTAATGTTCAAGCATGGTTATCTTACCAAACATTTCCCTGTTTGTCAATAGTTTATCTTGATTTTCTTATTTTTTATTCGCATTTTGTATTTGCCGCCACTATTTACAACTTATTATCCCGCTTTTTCAAAATGTTATATCATATTCTGTCCAATATTCAATTTGGCTATATGCAATGTGCCTGCACTGATTTTAAGGAAGCACTGGTCCTGTATACTCACATTCCGTCATAGCTTTTCTGACTGCCACAGGCAGCAGAAATCATCAATGACGAAATGCGCATAGGAATCAATTCAATACTTCTTTAAAATCAACACTCCTCTTGTAACCGGAAATTATCTTCTGCGGCATATTTCCAATTCAATATGAACCCTGAAACCATCAGGTATTGAGTGCAGAAGTCAGCAGATCACGGCAACCGCATCTTCACGCAAACGCTATCTTTAGGCATCACCTGCCGTAATTCTGCAGTTCCTGTGAAGTTTATGCCGCTATTATCAGGCCGGCCTGTCTTTCTATACTTTTAATAATCCCTGCCGAAATGTCACCGTTGTGACAGGGAACCGTTACCGTACCTTTGTAACCGGACTTTTTGTACTGATGATGACTTCCTTTTATCCGGACACATCGGAACCCATTTGCCAAAAGCACCTTTTCCACAATCCTGAAAGTGTAACCTGCCATAAATACCCCCTGTTCTAGCTTCATTGCGCTTTATGGACTGTTTGCCATATTCGGTTTTCATTGTTCGTAACCGCCGGGCCCGGCGATAAAAAAAGACTCCGGACGTAATGATATCGTTGTCAGTGAATTAAGTCTGTCGTTCGTGTCCTACGATAGGGAGCCTTTGAACCGATTCCGGTCCGGTCTCCATGATTGCCCATGCAATCTTCACCAAAAATATCATTACGTTCGAAGTCTTTTGTATTGGTTTCGTTCTATGTTCGGTCGGGATCTATGTTTACGGTCGGGGGGCTGAAGCCATGCCTCAGCGTGTTTACAGTATACATCAAAAGCTTCTGCTTGTCAAGTTGTTATTTTGCGATTTGCATATTTTATCCTATTTTCAATCCAAAATCGTGTTTGTATAGATTTCACGAATCATCTACGTATAAAATATTTGTATCCCACAAGCCAGATTTATATGTCCCGTAATGTTCAACCTGCTGCAAAAAGCTTCTGTTTCAGAGCTTCAGTCAGTGTCTCAGAAAAATTAATGCCGGATTCCTTGGCAAGTTCATCAATCCATGCCGGAATCGTTATATTTTTCCTGACATACACGGTCTTTGTAATCGTCCTGTGGTACGGCATCCAGACATTGACATAAATCAGTTTCTGCCCGTCCTGAATCTCAATGTCACCGTTATAGCACGCAGGCAGTTCTCTTCCCTCGTCTTCCGCATCGATGACCTGCAGGGCGATCACGTCCTGTGCCGCTTTAATGAAGTCTTTGTCTTCTCCTGTTTCAGTGACCATATAATCGAATGAAGGGAACGTTAAAATAACGTTATCTTCAAGTTCTTCAATCAATACCGGATAGGTGTAGTTTTCTTTCATGGCAAATTCCTCCCCGCTCTTTCAATACGTATTGTAATACGCATTATAAAATTTGTCAAGCATTCTCTTTTTTTATGATATAAAGCCCTATTTACAGCAATGTATGGTATAATATAGGTGCTTTTCATACGTTGCTGACAGTGCCTCCGACGTGTAAACCTCTTGGCGATGAATAACTAATAAAGTGCTTGTGTTCTCCATAGCCCAATGGTTTTGGGCTCCTGATTAGAAGGGCTTATGAAAAAGCTAACGCTTGCCTCTTGAATTCTTTAATGGGACTGAACGAATACAGAAGCCGCAAAATGCCGAAGGGATCAGCCATCAGGAGGTTCAGATGATTAGCATTAAATTTAAGGATATTGAAAAGTTTTTATTTGCCAACGGATTTGTATGCGTCCGGGTTAAAGGAAGTCATCATCAGTACAAAAAGGCCGGACACAGAGGAACTGTTACCGTTCCCTGCCATGGCAAAGATATTGCAATCGGTACCCTTTTAAGTATTGAAAAGCAATCAGGCCTATCTTTCCGATAGACCTGATTTTTTTATACGGTATCAGTCTTGTCCATATTAAAAAAGCCGGTCCTCAATAGACAGGCTTTTTTTGATTCGATACAAACATCTTTCCTGTATGACGATTAGGAATGTTATGTTGTTTGCAGTGATATATCTTGGCAGTAGCACAACTTTTAATACAGCAGGCACCGGTTTGCGAAATCTTCAAAAAAACTGACGATGTGTTCAGAACCGTTGTTAACGGCACACCGTCAGGGCCTATATAGATTGTAAAACTGAATGTCAGATTTATTCTGACGTTACATCGACAAGCCTCTTCAGTCTGGAATCATACACCTTAAACAGTACATTGTTTTTGTAGAGTTCATAACCCTCCCGTATAAATCCTTTTCCGCGTAGGTTCTCACCGGCATATAAAGTTCCTGGAGGATAAAATTTTTTAAAATTCTGGTCGCGCAATCCAATTTCATGACCGCAGTTTTTTTCATTACATTGGAAAACATGCTGGTTGATTCTTTCGAGTTTCTTTTTCCCAATGTATTTCATATTGTCAGACCCGCACTTGGGGCAGATTGTACCAGGAATCGTTACATAGTCATACTCATAGTAACCATTATTGCCAGTTATCACATAACGTTTTTCATACCCACCGCCTCCGCATTCCATGCATAAATAGAACTTACGGTTGTTTTTGATGTCCTGAAAATGTGATACCCTGCTGTCGATTGTTGAATTATTTGATGCATTTAAAGTAACAAGGAAGTTGAAAGTCCCAAAGTTAAAATATCCTGAGGATTACATTCCTAAAA
>ONGS01000017.1 GCA_900317395.1 uncultured Eubacteriales bacterium
AAAAATCAGACCGACATATGAAAACCCAAAGTGCATTGAATTACCTCCATCTAATCTTGTATTTTATGACTTTTTTAGGACAGGCATCAATGCAAGCACCGCATTGAATACATTCTGTACATTTGGCATTTTTCTCTTCCGAAACCATGTTCTTTACATCCAGTCCCATAGGACAAGACTTGTTACACTTTCCACATGAAATGCATGCATCCTTATCAGCTTCAATATGCAACTGAGGAAGATGAAGAGTCCTTCCAAAGGTGCCTCCGATAACCATCAACGGAGCCATCCAACAAATATAATGGCAGGAAGCTCTTCGTCCATGAAGCAGAGCTGGCAACACCAGAATCAGTATGACACCATAATAAATCACATAATTGTATATGTCTGATACAGATATCCCGTGATCAGTCATGTAAAACGGATCGATTGTTATGTCATTCTTACCTAAAACAAATGTTACAATTATTGCAGTTATCCAGACTGTCCAAATCACATACTTTATCTTGTTTCGCCAGCCTTGTTTTGCAGAATTCGCATTACACATAAAAAGACATTCTTGAAGTCCTCCTGCCGGGCAGAGGTATCCGCACCAAGCCCGCCCCAAAAACATAGAAAGAATAAGCATAGTTAGGAACACAATAAAGCTCCCGTTCATGATATGCTCGGAAGCCGCTTGGATAATAAGGTATGGAGAAAAATACCATATCGTGATCGGGAACAACAGAAAAGAGACCACCAATATTGTTTTTCTTACTCTCTGTCTCATGTACCGTCATCCTCCTTACCACCCAGTATTTTTTTTGCCTTGGCGCACCATTTTAGATATGCCTCATACGTTTCCACACCAAAAGAAGCCGTCAGATAATAATAAATATGATCTTCATCATCGAGATTCCTCTCTAAAGTCGAGCAATATGACTTTAGCATTTTCAAATCTTTTTCTATCTGTGTTTCAAAGATTTCAATATTACGAACAGAAACTGTCTTGCTATCCGCGCCACCAAAAAATAACTTCAAAAGCGTTTCATACTTTAGTTCATTGCTCGCCTGTTCTTCCTGCAGCCACTTCCTCAGAACATTTTTTCCTTCGTCCGTAATATGATAGGTGATCTTTTCGCGCCCACCTATAGAGGTATCACTCTTAATAATAAGACTGCCGCTTTCCATATCCTTCAACGCCGGATATATGTTTCCAAAACTTCCTTTCCAGAAGAAACTGATTGCTCCATCAATACGCTTTTTAATATCATAGCCGGTTAAATCCTCATGACTGAGAAGCCCCAGAATCACCATATCTATTTTTCTTTCCCGTGCCATGTTTTTCTCCTCCTTTTATATATCTGTTTGATATATCTACTTGATATATAATAGCACTTTGCAAAAGAAAAATCAAGCACTTTCGGGTTTTTGAGAGAAAAACAAAAAATAAATTCTTTATCCATATTACAAATACAATTCATCATAATAAAAAAAGTTGAAGATTTGCAATTTTTAATAATTATCTTAATAATTATCTTAATATAATATTCCTGATTAATATTTTCAATTATATTTTAATTATATTTATTAATTTCCATTGACATTAATACTAATAGATGATAAAATCTTAATAGATATAATTTCCTGCCTGATGTTTTGTATAAGCATTACATCGGTTGTATATTAAGGTAGCACTGTAACCGAATGAAAGGTATTGGTTTATGGAAAATAAAGAAATGAATGAAAAAAATAAATCCTCTGCCGAAACAGAAAACAGAACAGCATCTGAAGCTCCGATTAAAAAAGTGAGCAAAAAGTCCGATCCTGTACTTTCGGCTATGGGTGTGATTTTCTGTATAATTCTTGTACCAATACTGGTCATGAATATAGTGCTGATTGTTCAGAGTTTCACAAGCGACAATTCAACACTCCCAAATATCGGAGGTAAATTTCCGCTTATGGTTCAGTCGGGATCTATGAGTCCTATGATTGAAACCGGTGATCTGATAATTGTAAGCACACCTGAAAAGGGGTATGAGTACAAAGTTCAGGATATTATAACTTTTTGGGATGATGAACCGGGTGGCGCACTTGTAACGCATAGAATCGCAGAAATAACAAAGGACGATCAGGGAGTTACGGCATATAGAACAAAAGGTGATGCCAACAGCGCACAGGACGCCGATCCGGTTTATGAAAAAGATATCGTGGGGATTTACGATATGCGTATTCCTCACCTGGGCGATGTCGCTCTGTTTATGCAGACCGTTCCCGGGCTGATTGTTTGCGTTGTACTTCCGCTTGCACTTTTTGTTGTATACGATGTAATCAGACGCAGAAACCTTAGTAAAGCCGAGCAGGAGGAAACTGCCGCACTGCTTGCGGAACTTGAAAAACTGAGGGCAGAGCAGAACACCAAAAATGAATGAAAACAAATGACTTGTCCCCACAAAAATTATTAAAGGAGCGATTTGTTATGAAAAAGAAAATGAACAAACCAATGCGTGCGGCAGGTATTCTGCTACTTGCCACCATGCTGACAACCTGTATGACAGCAGGTACGTTCGCAAAATATACCACATCTGACAGTGCTACAGACAGTGCAAGAGTTGCTAAGTTTGGTGTTGTAATCAAAACAAACGGTAATCTTTTTGGCAAAGATTACAAAGATACTATCGTATCAGCAACTGATTCTTCTATCACTGTTCAGGCTAAAACCCCTACTTCCGGTTCTCGTGAGAACGTAGTTGCCCCCGGCACAAAGAATGATACCGGTCTTGGAATTAATATTTCAGGCACACCGGAGGTTGACGTTAAGTTTACTGTTACAAACGCTACTACTAATAAAAATATTTTCCTTAAAGGAAGTCAAACATATGGTATAATGGTTAAGGCAGATACACTGACTGCTGAGAATTTCCTTGCAAAAAAAGATAGTTTATATGAGCTAAGTTCTGACAAATATAGTAAAACAACAGATACTACTTATAATGTTGACGATTCATATTACATTCTTAAAGATGTAGTTACTGCTACAACCGAAAATTATTATCCTGTAGTATTTAAGTTTGGTGGCACAGCTTTGGGTGATACCAGTACAGATACAGTTGCTGATACAACTAATGGTTTAGGCAAAAAGCTTGAAACTCTTCTTAACAACAAGACTGTAGATTCAAATACAAATCTTGCAACTGCATTTAGGGATACTAACAAAGCTATCACTTGGGAATGGGCTTATGAAAAAACCAATGACACAACAATAGACGGCATGGATACTATTCTGGGTCATCTGGCTGCACAAAATGATAACGACCTTGACGGAACGGACGGTGCAGTTGTAAAACTGGACAACACGGATTATGTTCCCGTTGTAGATCAAACAGATTACAATCTTGATATTTCTGTCGGATTTACAATCACAGCAACTCAGGTAGACTAATCACACACATTACAAATTAATGCAAAACACTTACACAAGGCAACAGCTCCCCCAAAGGGCTGTTGCCTTGAATACGAAATGAACCTTGTAAAGCCAATATCGGCAGGAGGTGATGATCATGCAAAGAGAAAGAATAACAGACACTTCAAAACACAAAAAACTACTCCACCTCGGCATTGTTAATTTGATTCTTTTGGTGCTGATTGTGGTTTCAATGGCTATCGTTTTTAATATCGCTGTTTTTAGAACCGAAAACACAAAGCCTGACAAAATTCTTTGCATAACCCCCAATGAACCGACCTATACAAAGCAAACATCCTCTTCCGAAGAAACAAGCTTAACCGAAAATACGGAAAATTCTTCGGATTCGTCACAGAAAAGCTCTTTTTCGCTGTCTGCTCCCGACGAAACCAACAATCAGACAAATGCTGATAACAACCTTGGCCTCAACATTTCCGATAACGATGTGACATGGCATACCGAAACTCAAATCAATATTTTTGAGCACAACGATGCCCATGTCAAAAGTGACGGCACAGGCAACGCAAACCACGTTATCGCCCCGGGTACGTCCAATGATTACATCTTTACGCTTCAAAACGATAAAAACTCGGGCGTGAAATATCAGCTTGAAATCTCGGGCGGAAACGACAGCGAATATAAAATCCCCCTTTCTCTCAGCATTATTGACCCCGACGGAAAAAATCTTCTCGGAAACGAACCCGTTACTATATCCGATCTCGAAACTATTACACAGATTGGTACACTGTCGGGAAATTCTGAAAAACCCTACACGATCAAGTGGGCATGGGATTTTGAAAACGGTACCGATGATTACGACACATTGCTCGGAAATACCGCCGTTGATCAGGAAATCCCTTGTCACATTAATCTGAATGTTGTCGCAGAATATGACGACACACCCGCAACCGATGGCTCAAATATAACCAGTGACGAAAGCAACTCTTCCGGCAATGGTAATAATAACCATTTCGACGAGGACGGAGGATTTGTTCTCACCGGCGACAATACCAATGTCATTATTTATATTATCGTTTCCACACTTTGCCTGACGGCAATCGTGCTTATCGTGCTGATAAATAAAAAACAAAAGAAAAATGATTCACTATGAAAAAAGCTCTTAAATTCGTTTTAAAAATACCGGGATTTTTATTGCTCTCTCTATTGATCGGATATAATGTATTTCTTCTCAATGCGAAATTCGTTCTGCATGAACAACTCCCTATGTTAAACGGTTACGGTCACGCTATCGTTTTATCTGGCAGTATGCAGCCTACCTTTGATGTAAACGATCTTCTGATTATTCAGAAATGCGACAAATATGAGGTGGACGACATTGTTACCTTCGTTGATAAAAACAACGATCTTGTAACTCACCGAATTATCAGCATTGATTCAAAAAACGAAACATTTATTACCCGTGGTGATGCCAACAATATTCATGACCCGGAACTTAAAACAGACCGTATCAAGGGCAAAGTTATTTGTATTATTCCGAAATTTGGAAATGTCATATCATTTCTTCAAAATCCTTTTTGTGTACTTACTGTAGTAACGATAGCATTTATCTTATTGGAACGCTCCTACAGCAAAGAAAAAGAAAAAAAACAAAGTGACATTGACAAAATCAAAGCCGAAATTGAACTTCTGAAAAAATCTGATGCTACCGCCGACACCCCCGACAGCGAACAAGTTGGCAATATCTCCCCTACCGCTGAAAACGATACGGAAAATCATACCCTCTGAAAAACAGCAGAGTGCTAAAGTTGAAATTTTTTTATATTTATGGTATAATTGTATTTCAACATAGGAGAACGAAAGAAGTGTAGTATATTATGCCAATCAGAATTCAAAACGAACTTCCAGCATTTAAAACATTGGAATCGGAAAATATATTTGTTATGACAAACGAAAGAGCCATATCTCAGGATATACGTCCTCTTAAAATCATTATTCTGAATCTTATGCCGAATAAAATCGAAACAGAAACGCAGCTTCTACGCCTTCTGGGAAATACACCGCTTCAGGTCGATATCGAGCTTTTGCAGACAGCCACCCATATTTCTAAAAATACCCCTGCGGATCATCTGACAACTTTCTATAAAACTTTTAATGAAATCAAAGAAAATCAATATGACGGAATGATTATCACAGGTGCTCCTGTTGAACAAATGGATTTTGAACAGGTGGATTATTGGGACGAAATCTGCGAAATTATGGAATGGTCGAAAAATCATGTTTACAGTACCTTCCATATCTGCTGGGGTGCTCAGGCTGGTCTGTATTATCATTACGGTATACCGAAATATTCCCTTGAAGAAAAACTCTCGGGTATCTATGTCCACAGAGTAATGGATGTTTTCCATCCGCTGATGAGAGGATTTGATGATAAGATCCTGATTCCCCATTCGAGATATACCGGCACACACCGCTCGGATATCAGACAGCATGAGGAGCTTGAAATTCTTGCTTCTTCCAATATTGCAGGTGTTGCGATTGTTGCCAACAAAAACGGCAGACAATTTTTTATCACGGGTCATGCAGAATACGACAGAAATACACTGGCAAATGAATATTTCCGTGATACTAACAAGGGGATTAAACCTAACCTGCCCTATAACTATTTTCCGGGCAATGATCCCCGTGCGCTCCCGAACCTTACATGGCGCAGTTATTCTACGATTCTTTATTCCAACTGGCTGAATTATTATGTCTATCAGCAAACACCATACAATCTGGCAGATATCCAAGGTTTTTCGTAAAATTTAGCAAAAAAGAATTTTTTATCGTTTTTCGGGCATAATATCCCCGAGAGGTGATTATTATGAAAAAATCTGATGAGAGCAGTATCGATACACTTCATCCCGAAAATGTAAACTATGCTGTTTTGCCCGAGGATATGGACAGTGCAAGAGATTATTTAGGTTTTATTTCCAACGGTATGACAAACAATGAAAAAATCGACGAATATAATTACTTTGACAATATCCTTGATGAAACTGTAACAGATGATGAATAAGTCATTGTGGCGACTGCTAAAAAAGCAGTCGCCTTTTTTTGTTTATTATGATAATCAATTCCTCCAAATTCTATTTTTTGTCCAAAAAAACAAATTTAAAATTTGACACATCATACAAAGAATATTATAATATACTTATTACGCTTAAAGGAGGTAACATATGGCCGAAAAACACAATAAAAAAATTACTGCAAATACGATTCCCCCTCTTTCTCAGCAAGAACGTGAACACCTGACCTATCTCAAAGTTTTGAATGAATATCACGAAGCAAAAGATAAAAGAAACAGATATCAACGGATTTGTTCTGTATTTATTATTGTATCTGCACTTGTATTTCTTGCACTGATATTCAGCCTGGAATCCAAAATTGAATTTATGTGTCTTTGGATTATTGTTGTCATATATTGTGTGATTGTGATGGTCAAAGCAGACTACCGATATCATTTTTATAAAGAAATACTTGAATTTCCTGATGAAACAGACGATGATGAAAACGACACAGAAAACCGTATTGCTGAGCCACCGCAAAACATAAAGAAGAATCTATCTACATCATCAGAAAATGCAGGAACGATTCCGACAGAACCTGTACCGGATATTAAATTGTCAGAAAATACATCTGAAAAGGAGAAGTAAGTCATAAAATGAACAATATTTTTAAAATATTTACCAATGACCTGAAAACAATCTCAAGAAATATTATTGTTTTTATTGTCACGATTGGTATATCCATTCTTCCGGCACTGTACTCGTGGTTTAACATTGCGGCAAGCTGGGATCCTTATTCGTCAACAGGCGATATTGCCTTTGCTGTATGCTCAAAGGATGAAGGCTATTCCTATAAAGTTCTTTCCATCAATGCAGGCGACGAAATTGTCAACAATCTCAAACAAAATGACAAGATGGGATGGGATTTTGTCACAGAGAAAGAAGCATTGGAAGGCGTTGAAAACGGAAAATAC
Organism: uncultured Eubacteriales bacterium; assembly: GCA_900317395.1. Lineage (GTDB taxonomy): Bacteria > Bacillota > Clostridia > Oscillospirales > Acutalibacteraceae > UBA1213. The sequence continues at coordinate 7,425 of ONGS01000017.1, forward strand.
TATGCAGCGGTTGTTATTCCGGAAAATTTCAGCGAAAATCTGTTTTCAATTACGACAGGAAAATTTGAACAAGCCACTCTTAAATATTACTGTAATGAAAAGAAAAATGCGATTGCTCCCAAAATGACAAACGCAGGTGTCCAGACAATCGAAAACACCGTAAAATCAACCTATGTCGGTACGGCTACTCAAGTCCTTGCCACTTCTTTGAATCTTACGACCGACGATTTAAGCGATACCAAGGACAAAGTTGCCGAAAAAATAACCGATACCCTTGAAAAATCCAAAACAGAAATTGACAGCTTTAAAAAGACCGTTGATGTTTTTATTTCCACTCTTGACACGATAGACGGTCTTGTCAAAACGAACAAAGAAATGCTCCCCACAATTCAGAAGTCCCTTGCCAATGCAGGTGTATATACTTCGGATATCAAAGGCTCAATACAAGCCACACAAAATGCTGCTTCACAAATCACCTCATCGATTGAAAGCATATTGGATTCTACTTCCACCTATACGGAAAGTATGCAGTCACAAGCCGATGATGCCTTTAAGGAGATCAGCAAAGATTCCGATTCCGCTTCGGATAATCTGAGAAAAATTACATCATATAACGAAAAAATCATTTCCATAAATAATCGTATTATTACCATGTTTCAAACAATTCAGAATGATCTCGGCGTTGACTGCTCCGAAATCATCACAAAGCTTGAAAATGCCAACCAGCGTCAGAACGATCTGATCGACATGATTAACAATGCCGCTGATACCATCAAGAAAACAGGCAAAATCCCGCAGAATATTAAAAACAATATCACCTCTCTGATTTCACAGACAGGCACCGACTTTTCTTCCATCAGTTCAGCCTTTAAGGGAATCCGACAGAATATCGATAACGCTGTTACAAAATCCTATTCCTCACTTGACAATGTTGCCGATTTTCTTCAGGGACTCAGCGGAGATGTTCCCGAACTTGAAAGTACCTTCGACAATGCCTCGGATACAATAGGGTCCATGCAAAAGACCTTTGAAGACCTGAAAACCTTTATGGATGATGCAAAAACAAAAGTTGATGATACAATTAAAAGAATCAATGAACTAAAAGATAATGATACCATAGAAAATCTTATCACACCAATCATAGAAAATCCACAGGCCCTCGGCGGATTTGTAGCAAGCCCTGTTACTACCGAAACCGTAACAATTCATCCGATAGAAAACTATGGCTCTGCTATGACGCCGTTTTATACTTCCCTCGGTATATGGGTCGGCGGTATTATCCTGATTGCTGTAACTCGTGTAGAGCTGACAAAAAAACAGCTTTCCAGGCTTCAACACCCCAATTCCACACAGTTATATATCGGTAGATATCTGATTTTCTTCTTCTATTCTCAGATTCAGGCACTGATTATTGCTCTTGGCGATCTATTCTTCCTAAAAATACAATGTAACAATATTTTCTATTTTATTCTGACAAGTCTTGTAGCAGGTTTTGTATTTTCCCTAATCATTTATTCATTCACCATAACCTTTAACGTGATAGGCAAAGCACTTGCAGTTATCATTCTGGTTATTCAGGTAGCAGGTTCGGGCGGTACTTTCCCGATAGAAGTTCTTCCGAAGACTTTCCAGACAATATCACCGTATCTTCCGTTTAGATACAGCAATGATGCATTCAGAGAAGCTATTGCAGGTCCCGATACAGCAGCATATTGGCATAGTATCTTAATGTTGCTGGCATATGTTCCGTTTGCCCTTGTTCTGGGTATTCTTCTAAGAAAGCCATGCATTAAACTAATGAAATTCTTCGACAAACAAATCCACCAAAGCGAACTCGTTATATAGCTAAAAACACACGGCACGCCTCCAAATCGGGGTGTGCCGTGCTTTTTATTAATGTTCTATATTTTAATCAAGAAAATCCTTCAACTTTTTGCTGCGGCTGGGGTGACGGAGCTTTCTTAAAGCTTTTGCTTCTATCTGACGGATACGCTCTCTTGTGACGTTGAATTCCTCACCTACTTCTTCAAGCGTTCTTGCTCTGCCGTCATCAAGGCCAAACCTGAGCCTGAGAACCTTTGCCTCTCTCGGTGTCAGCGTTGAAAGTACAGCGGATAGTTGCTCTTTCAATAAGGTATTCGAGGCGGCATCCTGCAGAGCAGGTGCATCATCATCGGGAATAAAGTCCCCGAGATGGCTGTCCTCTTCCTCGCCGATCGGTGTTTCAAGAGAAACGGGATCCTGCGACACTCTCATGATTTCTCTAACCTTCTCAGCAGGCATTTTCAGCATTTCTGCGATTTCCTCCGCAGTCGGCTCATGTCCTGTCACATGAAGAAGCTGGCTGGATGCCTTTTTGACTTTATTAATCGTTTCAACCATATGTACGGGAATTCGGATCGTCCTCGCCTGATCCGCTATTGCTCTGGTTATGGCCTGCCTGATCCACCATGTTGCATAAGTAGAAAATTTAAAGCCTTTGGTATGGTCGAATTTTTCCACTGCCTTGATTAGTCCGAGATTGCCTTCCTGAATCAGATCAAGAAACTGCATTCCTCTGCCCAGATAACGCTTTGCAATACTTACCACAAGTCGGAGGTTCGCTTCCGACAAACGTCTTTTGGCATCTTCGTCACCGTTTGCAATTCTTATAGCGAGGTCTGTTTCTTCATCAGTTGTCAGCAAGGGAACTCTGCCGATATCCTTGAGATAAATCTTTACAGGGTCATCGATTGCAACACTGTCCGATATATCCTGAATATCCTCTGCTACTTCCTCGTCTGTGATTTCAATAGCAGTCAATTCGCTGTCATCTAAAATGATATCTTCAATACTTTCCACGATTTCAATACCATTTGTTTCAAGCGAATCATAAAATCGCTCCATCTGCTCGGCATCAATATCCATTTCACCGATTGCATCAAGAATCTCCTTATTGCTGAGCTGACCTTTTGCTTTGCCAATCTCCGTAAGCTCTTTCAGCACAGTTTTTTTGTCAGGCTGTGTATGATTTGCCATGTTTTTATTCCTCCTGATTATTATAGATTTCTAACTGCGCAATCTGTCAGCCGCCAAGAAGCTTCATAGCTGACATTTCTATATTTTTGATTTCTTCCACATTTTCACCAAGCTTTTCGGCTATTTCTTCCGATGTCATGGCACTGGGCTGACCAATACCAAAACGCATTGAAATTACCTTCGCTTCTTTTTCGGGAAGTGCCGCAAGCATATCCGCTACCTGTCTTGAAAGCTGTTCTTCGGCTTCGCTCTTATGTCGGGGTTCATTTACATCTGTTTTAGCTTCACTGATTTTTGGTTCCTTTAAATCAGCCTTTCCGACAAGCTTTTGCTTCTGTGCGAGCAACTCCTTTACTTTATCTGCAGAGATATTCAATCGCTCTGCTATTTCTTCGGGCAACGGCTGTCTGCCTGTTTCTGTTTGCAGTTTTTGACTTTCCCTGATAATAGCTGCCATATCTTCCGCTATGACATTTGGTATTTTTAGTATATTGCTGTCATCACCGACTGTTTCTTTGAGTGCTTTGTTAATTTTCCATGCCGCATATGCCGTAAAACTGATATCCGCCGAATAATCAAATTCTTCTGCCGCCGCCATGAGTGCCATACTGCCCTCCTGCACAAGGTCAAGAAACAGCACCCCACTGCCGATATATTGCAGCGCTGCCTTAACGGTAAGATACAAACTCAGTTCAATCAGCTGTTCTTTCGCTTCTTTGCTTCCTTCCGAAACGGAAAGGACAAGACTTCTTTCCTCATCGGGTGTTATCAGCGGTATTTCTGCTATTTCTTTCAAATAAAGCTTTACTGTGTTTTCGCCGCCTGAATTTGACGTTTTTTCCTCTTCACAGCTGTTCTTTACAGTTTCGACGATTTCTTTGATACGCTTATTATCAAGCCTATCGCTTTCCGTCCATCCGTATACAGCGATATTTTCATCCCTTAACAGCTTTAAAAGCTCGTATATATCGTCGTCTGTATTTTCGTATTTTCCCGGTTTGATAATATCTTCAACAGTCAGATATCCTCCTCTGCCCAGACCAACAGAGATCAATCTGCCAAAAATTTCCTCCCTATCGGGCGTTATATTCTCAATATCCATGTCTGCCTCCGTTATTTCAGTTTTTTGCTTCTGCTCGGGTGACGGAGTTTTCTCAGTGCTTTCGCTTCGATCTGTCTGATTCTTTCCCTTGTAACAGCAAAGACTTCTCCAACTTCTTCCAGCGTTCTCGGTCTTCCGTCATCCAGTCCGAAACGCAGGCGAATCACTTTTTCCTCTCTCGGTGTCAGCGTTGAAAGTACTGCGGAAAGTTGTTCTTTCAGCATTAACTGTGAAGCCGCATCCTGAGGTGTAACGGCACTGTCATCGGGGATAAAATCACCAAGATGACTGTCCTCCTCTTCGCCAATCGGTGTTTCAAGAGAAACAGGCTCCTGTGAAGCTCTCATCGCTTCTTTGATCTTGTCGATCGGTATATTCAGATACTCTGATAGTTCTTCAATCGTCGGTTCATGTCCGTTCTCGTGCAGAAGCTGACTTGAAGCCTTCTTGATTTTATTGATAGTTTCGCCCATATGGACGGGAATACGTATGGTTCTCGCCTGATCGGCGATTGCTCTTGTGATTGCCTGTCTGATCCACCATGTAGCATAGGTCGAAAATTTAAAGCCCTTTGTATGGTCAAATTTTTCTACTGCCTTCATCAGTCCGAGGTTGCCCTCCTGGATCAAATCAAGGAACTGCATCCCCCTGCCAAGATAACGCTTTGCAATGCTGACAACAAGACGCAGGTTTGCTTCTACAAGCCGCTGGCTCGCCTTCTCATCACCTTCCAGTATTCTTCTGGCAATTTCCGTTTCCTCTTCGGGTGTCAAAAGCGGCACCCTGCCGATATCTTTCAGATAGATTCTTACGGGATCATCCGTTGCAACAACCGTATCCGAACCGGATGAATCCTTGCCACTGTCTCCTGTGATATTGTCAAGCTCAGCATCCTCCATCATAAGATCATCCAGGTTTTCAACAATCTCAACACCGTTTGATTCAAGCATATCATAAAATTTTTCCATCTGATCGGGTTCGATATCCATTTCACCTGTTGCATCGAAAATTTCCTTACCGGTAAGCTGACCCTTGTTTTTTCCCATTTCTATCAGATCTGTCAACACATTTTTCTTTTCAGGTTGTTGTCCGCTCATAATGATCCTCCTGTTTCTGACTTTCCTGTTAAACAAATTTGTTTATCAGTCATAATTATTGCTTTTTTTCTTTCATTTTCCTCAGCTGCTCCATAATGGTATCATTATCGGCAGTAGCAATTTGTTCCGGTGTAAGCCGCTGACTTTCCTCCGTGAGTATATCAATATATTCCGCAGCAGCGGCTGAGGCATCCGGTTCTCTCGGATGAGAGGCAAGCATTTTGGCAATTCTGCCAAGCTCTTCCGCCGAAAAATCCCCCGAAATATCTGCCATGGTAATTTCCTTTTTTTCTGTGACCCTCTGACGCAAAATTTCATAAATCCTACGGTTAAAGGCTGTAACAAAGGTCTCGGGTGAAACCTTTTGTGATACGGTCAGAGCCGTATCGGGATTCAGTATCATGATTGATAGCAGGGCTTCTTCTGCATTAGCCGCACGGAGATTATAGAATTTCTCGGTATTCAGCCTGTCATTTCGTGCGCTCATGTCTGCTTCGGCATTTCTCTGCTCGGCCTTTTTGTATTCTCTTGCCTGCCTTCTGTAATTTTTGCCGACAAGCCTTGCTAGTGCTGTTTTTTCAACACCGAGTTCTGACGAAAGTTTTGAAATATAAACATCCTGCTCTACCGGATTATCAAGCCCTGCCACAAGCTTTGCTGCCTGTGTAAGAAATTCCACTCTTTGCTCGGTGATCTCGGTATTAAACCCTGCCCTCAATTTATTTAATCTGTATTCAATATCATTTCCCGATTTTTCAAGCAGCATACGGAATCTTGCGCTTCCCTGCTCCCCATGCGATTTAATGAATTCATCGGGGTCTTTGCCGTTAGGAACGGTAAGAATTTTTATTTTCACACCTGTCGGACGAAGAATTCCTATCGCTCTCTGGGTTGCTTTTTGTCCTGCCTCATCTGCATCATAACATATCACAACTTCATCACAATATCGTTTGATAATGTTCGCCTGCTCCTGTGTCAATGCTGTTCCAAGCGTTGCAACGGCATTTTCAAAGCCGGCCTGATGCAATGCAATCACATCCATATATCCCTCTACAAGAATCAACTGTCCCTTTGCTTTATTTTTCGCAAACTGAAGTGCAAACAAATTCCTGCTTTTGTTAAACACAGGCGTGTCGGAGGTATTGAGGTATTTCGGCTTGATATCCGACATGATTCTTCCGCCGAAGCCTATCACATTTCCTCTCAAATCAATAATCGGAAACATTACTCTGTCCGAAAACCTGTCAAACGGATAACCTTTTTTGGATTGGTTTGCAAGATTTGCCTGGATAATTTCATTGTTGGTAAAACCCTTTGATTTTAAATAGTTGACCAGCTCAAAACGGTCGGAGGGAGAATATCCCAGTCCAAAATGGATAATCGTTTTTTCAGTAAGCTGACGTCCTCTCAAATAGTTCAAGGCGTTCTGCCCCTGCGGCGTATAGAGTTGTTTATGATAGAACCTTGCCGCCTCACGGTTCGCCTCATAGATTCTTGTTTTTAGATGGCTCATACCGTCATCTTTGCTGTCCTCAGGAACAGTCATTCCTGCCCTGTCTGCCAGAAGTTTGACCGCATCTATGTAATCAAGATTTTCAATTCTTCTGATGAAAGTAATCGCATCTCCGCCTGCTCCACAGCCGAAGCAATAGAAAAAACCATTTTCCCTCGAAACACTGAACGAAGGTGATTTTTCATTATGGAACGGACAAAGTCCGACTAAATTTCTTCCTGCTTTTTTCAGACTGACATAGCCCGAGATTACATCTGCTATATCGATCCTTGCCTTTAATTCCTGTTTAAATTCCTCTGATATCGCCAAATTCTTACCCCCCCGGCGACCTGCCGGACACAATTCACGCAATCATTCGCTACGCTCACTTACTTTTTGATTAATACAACTTCATTGCCGTGCAGGCACTCCACTTACTGATTTATCATTCATTTAAACCCTATCCATGAGTTGGGAACGAAAAGCTTTTTGAAGGTTTCAATAGCATAGCGGTCGGTCATGCCGGCGAGGTAGTCACAAACAGCCCGTTCCACACCTTCAATATTAGCAGTCCTTTTGTTCTCCTCGGGCATACGCTGAGGGTGCTTGATAAAAAATTCATAAAGGAAAGTAATAAAGTCAGGGACTTTTCTTTCTTCTCGTTTTGCATAATCGTTAGTATAGACTGTTGCAAACATAAATTTGTGAAGCCTGTCGAATACATTTTGTACCTCTTCACCCATTTTCAGGTTTTCGCCCTCGGTATTCTGAATCAGCGACAGCACAAGCGTATTGATTCTCTCCGCTGTGCTTTTTCCAAGAACCTCCGTTACTTCTTTAGATAAGGCTCTTTCGGAAATCACACCTGCCCTCATTGCATCGTCAATATCATGGTTAATGTAGGCAATTCGGTCCGCTATGCGAACGATACGCCCTTCTATGGTATCGGCTTGTGTGCCTGTTGTATGGCAGACAATGCCGTTTCTGGTTTCATATGTAAGATTGAGTCCCCGTCCGTCTTTTTCGAGGATATCTACCACTCTCAGACTTTGCTCATAATGACGGAAACCGCCCGGGACAATATTGTTGAGCGCCCTTTCACCTGCGTGACCGAAAGGCGTATGTCCGAGGTCGTGCGCCAGTGATATGGCTTCTGTCAAATCTTCATTCAGTCGCAATGCTCTTGCTATGGTTCGTGCAATCTGCGCAACTTCAAGCGTATGTGTCAGTCTGGTGCGGTAATGGTCGCCCTCGGGAGATAAAAACACCTGTGTTTTATGCTTTAGCCGTCGGAAAGATTTACAGTGTATAACTCTATCTCTGTCACGCTGAAATTCCGTTCGCACGGAACATTTTTCTTCATCACGCTCACGCCCTCTGCTTTTTGTAGACAAACAAGCATAAGTAGAAAAAATACTGCGTTCAATTTCTTCACTTTGTTCTCTTATATTCACACAGCCGCACCTCCCGATATTCCTGTCTAATAATTATATACGCAAAAAGTTAAAAAAACCCTTTTATTTTTTATTAAAAATTATCAATTGGCCAATTTCATTCGTATATTGTTATCATTCTTTTGTTTTGAATGTAAGATCCATTCCCTTTCCTCTCCTCCATGCAATTCTGACCACTCAACCCTCACTTCATCTTAAAATATTTCTCATCAATTATTTCCGCCTCTACACTGCCGCAAGTAGCATCGGCAAGCTGTTTTTCAAAAGTAGGCATATTTTCGGGAGCAATATGAAATTCTATTGTGACTCCTTCGCCGAAATCGGTGTTGTCGATCACGCCGCCGCTGCTTGGAATCAGTCCTGATATTTTGCCGTATTGGTTATAGTCACAGCTTAACCGACAAATATTACAGCTTTGCATGGTGATAATACCGCCTGCTTCCAATGCGATTTTTGCACCCTTTGTATACGCACGGACAAGACCGCCTGCACCAAGGAGAATTCCTCCAAAATACCTCGTTACAACCACAACCACATCTGTGATACCAGACTTAACGATCACGTCCAATGTCGGGACGCCTGCCGTACCATGAGGCTCTCCGTCATCACTATAACGCTGTATACCGCTCTCCCGCAGTACATAAGCATAGACATTATGCTTTGCATCCCAGTGTTCTTTCTTTTTTTCTTCAATAAAAGCAATCGCTTCTTCCTCTGTTTTAACAGGACGTACATATCCGATAAAACGGGATCTCTGCTCCACAAACTCGTCCATTGCTTCTTTTTCCACCGTTTTATATGACTGCTCCATACTTTGGTACTCCTTCAAGCAGAAAAAGACGGCACATTTTGATGATGTGCCGCCAAAACCGCATAATTAAAATTATTTCTGAGTAATGCCGTAACGCTTATTGAACCTGTCGGCACGTCCGCCTGTATCAACGAGCTTCTGTCTGCCTGTAAAGAACGGATGGCATTTTGAGCAAATTTCAACACGGATATCATTTTTCGTTGAGCCTGTTTCAATTACATTACCGCAAGCACATCTGATGGTTGTCTGCTGATAATTCGGATGAATGTTCTCTCTCATTTGAATTCACCTCTTTCATATAATCCCTGAGTAACATTAGAATTATAACACATTTTAATCCAAATTGCAAGGTTTTTTGAAATTTTTCTTGATTTATTTTGCATCCCGGTGTCAATTCGCACAGTCATTGCACTTCTGACCCTGATTTCTTCAGACAAATTTATTGCGATACTTAAGGCAACGCTATTTCCTTATATTATAACACATTTTATTACTCCGTCAATACAAATCATATGATAAAATAAAAGCCTGCCGTTTTCGGCAGGCTTTCGGCAACTCCGCAAACATAACGGCATTGCCTATGGAAGTTATTTATTGTTGAACAGTGAAATGATATCCATATATGACTCATCGGAATCGCCGCTCTGCTTGGACTGCGGTGCAGGATTCGTCTGAGGAGCCGGTGTGCTTGTGTTAGCATTGGGATATGCTGTGTTAGCATTGGGATATGCTGTGTTGGCGTTAGGATAAACAGGCGCTGACGGCTGTTGTGGCTGAGTCGGCTGCGGTGCAGGCGCAAAAGGATTATAAGATGGCTGCGGCTGCGGTTTGGACTGTTTGTCCTGCGGTCTTGTAACTGCACCGAAACGGCTGGGGTCCTGTCTTACAGCAGGTGCACCATACTGGAACGGTGACGGAGCTTTTTTGTCATCCTTCTTGGCAACAGGAGAATACGGGTCGGTTGTCGGGAAGCCTGTAGCGATAACAATAACGCTGATAGTATCTTCCATTTCTTCGTCAAGAGCCGCACCCCAGATGATGATAGCATTTTCATCAGCCTGTTCGGAGATCATTGTAGAAGCCTCCTGGATCTCGTCCAATCCGATATCCGGAGAAGCCTTGATATTAACGATAAGACCCTTAGCTCCCTGGATTGAAGTACCGAGAAGCGGGCTGGAGATTGCATTCTGAGCGGCGATTTTTGCCTTGTCCTTACCGGAAGCAATACCAACACCCATCAGTGCATAGCCTGCATCCTTCATAACAGAGGTAACATCCGCAAAGTCAAGGTTAACAAGACCCGGAATAACAATCAAGTCAGTAATACTCTGTACGCCCTGACGGAGAACATCATCAGCAGCAAAAAATGCATTCTGAAGTGTTATCTTCTCTTCACTTATATGCTTAAGTCTTTCGTTAGGGATTACGATAAGAGAGTCAACATGCTGTTTCAGCTTTGCAATACCGTTTTCAGCCTGTTCCATTCTGCGTTTACCCTCAAAAAGGAACGGTGTAGTAACGATACCTACTGTAAGGATACCCATTTCCTTAGCAACTTCTGCTACAACAGGAGCCGCACCTGTGCCGGTACCGCCGCCCATACCTGCGGTAATGAACACCATATCAGTATCCTTGAGTACCTCTGCGATCTGTTCTTTACTTTCCTCAGCAGCCTTTTCGCCAACCTCGGGTTTAGAACCTGCGCCCTTACCGTGTGTAATTTTTTCGCCGATCTGCATTTTAAGCGTCGCTTTGGAACGGTTAAGAGCCTGCTGATCTGTATTGATGGAGATGAACTCCACACCTGTCACATAGTCAACCATGCGGTCAATGGCATTTCCGCCGCCGCCGCCGACACCAACAACTTTAATGTGTACAACGCTGTCAATTTCAGTATTTTCAAATTCGTAAGGCATTATTATACTCCCTTCAAAATTAACATCCCGCTTACCTGATTACCAATAAATCAAAGCTGCGCAGACTTTCTTTTTTAATAACATATAACTAATACTAATTTACCACTTTTTACTTATAATTTCAATACATCATTAAAAATTTTCGGCATATTTATTATTCTTAATTCAACTTGCTGTAATTTCCAAAAATTTTTTTGTAGTTTTGCACAACTGATTTTGAGCCGACAACTTATTCCTCATACCCTGTATCGGTGTACTCAGATTCATAATAATCATCAACGTCCTGATCCTCGGGTTCGTAATAATCATCACCGCCGTAATCCTCAGGCTCATAATACTCTTCATCCTGATATGTATCTTCATAGCCACCGTCTTCGGGTTCTGCCCATTCGATATACTCATCATTATCTGTATATTCGGGTTCAGCGGTATCAGTTGTTTCAAATTCGGAACTTTCTTCCTCAGATTTACTGCTCTCCTCCGTCTTATCGGAATTATTTTTCTTATCTGAGGATGAGCCCGAACTTTTTGTACTTTCCTCTTTTGAGTTCTCGCTCGTTTCGGTACCTGTTTTAAGATAGGATTTACCGCCATCTGAAGAAGCAAGAGATACATCAAGCGTTCCGTTCGACTGATTCTTCACACTTTTGTTTAAAATATATTTCGCTGTTTTCAGCTTATATTCGATATCTTCAAAATTACCGATAATAATTTTAAACCCATTCTCTTTGACAAGCGTGATATTGGATGTGTCACTAATATCAACAGTGATGACATCGTCCATTTCAAGATCAGACAGACAGTTCAGGATTCTGTCCAGATACTTTTTCAGGTTGGAATCCTTATATTGAATCCTTGAGGCAAGCTTGACATTTTCAAGTTTTGCTCCGAGAACTGTCGGGACATTATATTTTTTCTCATCGCTGATCTCAACGATTTTACCGCTTTTACTCAGCACAATAAATTTGCCGTCGCTTTCAATGATCGAGGCAGGCTTTGCTTCTGTAACGGTAATGTTGATCTTATTGAAAAGCTTTTTTTCAATTTGTACTTCCTCAATGTAGGCAAAATCTTTTTTGATTTTTTCTGCTCCCGGAGAAGTATTGCACAAAAACAGGTTATCTCCTATATTTATCATAGAAGAAGCGATAATATCATCTTTATCGTACCTTGATTTCCCCTCGACAGTAATTTCTTCGATTTTAAAGAAAACCGTCATGGACAAAATAATGCAGACAGCCACAAGTATAATAATCGTACAAACCCCAAGAAGAATTCTTTTTATCTTTCTCATCCGAGGACTAACAGGCTGCTTCGGCCGTATTAGAGGTCTGACCGCTGCGGTATTCTCATCAGTGCGACGAGGTGGCCTTTCCAGCATCTCTTCAGCCGCCGCATCTGCTTCCGACTGTTTCATGGTACGCCTTTTCGGTTCTCTTTTGATTTTCAGCTTACTGCTTGTATTTTCCTCGGGCGGAACAGGCTTTTTCCGTCTGTTCTGTGGTGGCGGCCTCCGCTTCTGCTGAGGACGCTGTTGTTTTTGTGAGTCGGTTTTCCTTTTCAGCGGTTCACTGCGCCGTTCCTTCGCATTAGGTGACGGTGTAGGTCTGCCGACAGGTTTTTTCCCTTTTTGAGGAGTTTTTTGTGCACGGTTTTTCTCAGGATTTTTCTGCGCACTTCCACCTGCACTTTTTCTTTTTTGCTGAGAAGTTTTTTTGCGATTCTCGCCGTCAGTAGGCGTTTTATTCATCCTATCACCCCTTTGCGCAGTGCTGCACTCACTCTTTTCGTTGTCGTCCTTGTTTTGCGCCGCATTTCAAAATAGATAATACATGAGATAAAATCATAAATATATGCGGCGAATTTATCAACTATTTTTCTTTGACATTACTTCAATAATAACGGAATAAATTCTCTTTGTCGCATCATCCACTGCCATTTTCTTGGCGTTTGCTGAATATTCACGAAGTCTTTCAGGGTCAGACGCCAGCTTGTCAATTTCTTCTGTCAGTTTTTGCGGTGTAAGGTCTTTTTCCTCAATCATAACTGCCGCATTCTGTTCAACAAGTGACATCGCATTGTGGAACTGATGATTTTCCGCAACATTCGGAGATGGAATCAGTATAGAGGGCTTTCCCTTAACTTCAATTTCACTGATTGTAATAGCTCCCGACCTTGCAATAACCACATCCGCTGCCGCAAGACAAGTCGGCATATTATTGATATATTCTCTGATATCAAGATTCTTTGCTGCTTCCGGATCAGCACCTTTTTCTTTCAGCAAATCAGGAAACCATTTTCCGTATTGTCCATAAGCGTGTATATGCTGATATTTCCCGTCCTTTGCACTTCTTGCAATAATATCCGCAAGGGACTCATTGACAATTCTTGCACCAAGGCTTCCGCCGAACGAAAGAATCACAGGTCTTTCGTCAAGACCAAGTTCTTTTCTGCTTGCTTCTTTGTCAGCCGTAAGAATTGCTCCTCTTACCGGGTTGCCCGTATCGGTAAATTTGCAGCTGCCCTTAAAATGTTTTCTTGCGGCAGGCATAGCAAGCATAACCCGATCGGCATGTTTGGCAAGCATTTTATTGGTAACACCGGGGAAAGCGTTCTGCTCGTGTATAATGGTAGGTATCCCCATTTTTGCTGCTGCTCTCAGAACCGGTCCGCTGACATATCCGCCTGTGCCTACACAGATATCGGGCTTGAATTCACTGATAATTTTTTTAGAATCCTTCCCTGCCGTTATCGCCTTTTTTACGGTTATGATATTATCTTTCAAACCCTTCGGCGATATTTTTCTACTGAATCCCTGTACAGAAATTCCTTTAAATTCAAAGCCTGCCTGCGGCACAAGACGTTCTTCCATGCCGCCTGTTTTTCCGACATATAAAATTTCCGCATCAGGCTGACGTTCCTTGACATAGCCTGCTATGGCAAGTGCAGGATTGATATGACCTGCCGTACCGCCGCCGGCAAATAAAATTCTCATAAACGACTCCCCTATCTAAACTTTTTCAAGATTTGATGTTCTGGAAATAGACAATACGATTCCCATCTGTGCCATCAGCATGATCAGCGACGAACCGCCGTAGCTGAAAAACGGCAGACTGATACCCGTATTCGGAAGCCAGTCCGTAATAACCAGAATATTCAGAATTGCCTGTATTCCGATCTGTGCGGAAAGTCCCGTACCGAGCATAGAACCAAACGGATCTTTCGCTCTCATGGATATGGTTATTCCTCTCCACACGAGAAGTATAAACAAGCAAAGAATCAATATTGCACCCACAAGACCAAGTTCCTCGCATACGATTGCAAAAACAAAGTCATTTTGAGCTTCGGGAATATACATAAATTTCTGTCTTGACTGACCAAGACCGAGTCCCCATACTCCGCCGGAGCCGATTGCATAAAGCGAGTTTCTTGTCTGATAAGTCAGCTGCCACATCTTCTCATCGGTATAGGTCAAAGCCTGACCCCATCCGTCCAGTCTTTGCATAGCATAACCAAGCTTATCCGTTACGAGCAGAATAATAATTGCTGCTGCAATCAGTGCACCTGCGATAACAAAATATCTTTTTTTAACACCGCCGATAAACATCATTACTGCCGCCAGTATTGTGAGAATAACGATACCGGAATAATGCGGCTCCAGCAACAACAGACCGATATAAACACCCAGCATCAGAATACAGGGCAAAACGCCTATTTTAAAGGTATTCATTTCCCTAAAATGTTTTGAGGACCAGTCTGCCAATGCCAGAATAAGCGCAAATTTCGCCACTTCCGATGCCTGAATACTGAAATCCCCCAGACGTATCCATCTTTTCGGGTCGCCCGGCATTGCAAGAACTACACCTAAAAGTATCAATCCAATCAAATAAATAAAAGGAGCGAGAACATGCAAATGGTGATAATCAAAATAGGATATAGCGATCATCGCCACAAAACCAATAATAGCAAATATACTCTGTTTATAAAGATAGTTCTGACTGTCATCATCATATCTGAGTGCAGACGGATAACTTGCCGAGTACATCATGATAATACCTATGATAACAAGTATAATCACAAGAAACAGAAAGGTCATGTCCATCCCAAGACGTATTGAAAAAAGCTTCAGTTTGCTTTTTACATTTTTCAGACCCTTTCCGCCCGATACCAGCTTCGGTTCCGTGCTTTTATTCCGTGAAGGCTGCGGTTTCCGTGCAGGCAGCTTTCTTGCAGGTGATGAACTGTTTTGCAAACCGGGACACTTCCTTTCTTAAAATTAAAGCGATTCAATATCAGATTAATTTTGATGTAATATTGTTCATATTCCTTGGTAGTTGTAGATGAGAAGGAAAGCGCCTATGCCGCAAATCGCTTCGACAATGCTGAAAACAACAACAATTTTCACTTCCGACCATCCACACATTTCAAAATGATGATGAATAGGACTCATTTTGAAAAGCCGCTTGCCTTTTGTTGCCTTAAAATAGGTCACCTGAAGGATAACCGAGAGCATTTCCGCAATATAGACAAGTCCGATCAGCACAAGGAGAATCTCCATATCCAGACCGAATAGCAACGCACAAATATAACCGCCGAGATACAATGATCCTGTATCCCCCATAAATACTTTTGCCGGATGAAAATTCCAGAGAAGGAAGCCCAGACAACTACCTGCCAGTGCCGCTGCCGAAACAGAAAGTCCGATTCTTCCGATATATCCTGCAATCAGTATAATAAAAATCGCACCGAAAAATGTCACCGAACCGTCAAGTCCATCAATACCATCTGTAAGGTTGACCGCATTGACAAGCCCAACAATCAGAATCGCAGCAATTGGATAGTAAAGGATCCCGATATCAAGCATACCATAAAACGGTATATATGTCTGCGTATTTTCGCCGAAAAGGTACATCGTCAGCAAATACGCTGCTGCCACCAGAAACTGTAAGGCAAGCTTTTGTTTCGGTGTCAGACCAAGATTTCTCTTCTTTGCTACTTTCACATAATCGTCAAGAAAGCCGATTGCACCGAAGGCTGCAGCCATAAACAAACCACCGTAGATTTTGGTACTCTGTAGTGTTGTTTCGGGCGGAATGCCGTCCTTTGTTCCCGTCACATGGAACAATATGACACATATAACGGTTGCTATGATACTTCCGGCAATGAACATAAATCCACCCATGGTAGGCGTACCCTGCTTACCCTTGTGCCATTTCGGGCCTTCCTCTAAGATTGTCTGGCCAAAGTGCATTTTCCTGAGAAACGGCACAAGCCAGAATCCAAGAATCCCTGACACGGCAAACGAAAGTGCCGCAGCTATAATCGTCCATATTCCCGACATTTAAAATTCCCCTTTCTCCAACACAGGACTGACAGCGTTAATCTCTTTCGCAGTCGAAAAAACCAAGTATTGACGCAAGCGGCAGTCCTGCCGCAAGAAGTACACCTGTACAGGCAAGCACTTCTTCCACGGAATATTTTCCGTCAATAATATTAACTCTGCTTAAAATACCGTTGCCTATGATATCAAACGATGTTGTTCCATCGCTTTCGCTAAGATTACGGCAGGCAACATCCGCACCGTAATTATCCGCCGAATAGGTGATGATACCCTCGGATTCTTCTCCGAATAATTTCATAGCATTTTCATACGACGTCACCTTTTCACGGAAGTCGCTCATACGTCCTGAAGGAATTGCACTGTTCTCGTCAAAAAGCAGGGTATCTGCTATGATATTGTCGGGACAGTCTGCATCACTTTCCGGATTTTCTATTACAAAATCTGTATTTTCCGAAAAATCATCAATACAGGTATTGTAGGAACAGTAATTCAAAATATCGGATACGATACCCGCAATTCTTTTGCTGTTTTTCCCTGCAATCAGAATCAATCGTGGATTCTGCACTGTTTTTAATCTGTTTGTCATTTATGAGCACCTCCATTATCGGCTTTTTATCACATCACTACTCTATGCTATTGTCCTGGTTAAATATTACCGTTACAACTGTATACGGTTCAACCTCTGTTCCCGGGTCGATATCCTGCGATTTTGCATATGCTCCACTGTTTCCGGCAGGCGAACCCATAATGCAAAGATTAAGGTCGTTTGTCGCCGCAAGATAATTGACATCCGAAAGGCTACATCCCTTGAAATCGGGAACAGTCACTCGCTGTTTTGTGCTTTCCTTATCTGTATAAAGCACCACTGTGCCATCTCTCGGAACATTAGAATATGCAGCAGGATTCTGACCAATGACACTCTTTCCACTGCCAACAATTTCTGCTTTCAGCCCGGATTCTTCGATCTTGCTCTTTGCCTCGTCTGTTGTCATTCCACTATAATCATCTACAGATACTTCAAGCTGAGTCACCTCATCATCTGTGTAAACTTTTTCAATACCGAGATACGGAAGCACTTCATTCATAATGTTTCTGAAGCACGGACCCGCAACTGCAGAACCATAATAGTTGATATCAGGGTCAGGCGTATCAAAATAGCAAAGCAATGCTACTTCCGGATCATCACACGGTGCAATTCCGCAGAACGAAGCAATGTAATCATCCGTTTTGTTACCATATTCATCAACGATTTTCTGAGATGTACCTGTTTTTCCGCCGATACGGTAGCCTGCCACATAACCGTTTGTTGCACCGCCCGATTTTGCATTTCTTTCCAGCATACCGCAAATCTGGTCCGCTACTTCCTCACTAATCACCTGACGTTTTACCTTCGGCTCATTGTTCTTGATAACATTACCGTCCGAATCAACTACCTGTGATACAACATATGGCTGCATCAGTTTTCCTTTATTTGCAATAGCCGCGCAAGCCGTTACCATCTGTATCGGTGTTATCTTAAAGTTCTGTCCGAACGAACCAACCGCCAAGTCCATCAGTGCCATTCCGGCAGGTTCGTCAGCTTTATTGAAGAACACGTCATCGCTTTCGCCCGGAAGGTCGATCCCTGTTTTTTCCGAGAAACCAAACGCTACATAATATTCATAGAATTTCTTACGTCCAAGCATAAAACCCATCTGCATAAATGCAGGGTTACAAGAATTACAAAGTGCAGCTTCTATTGTCTGTATACCGTGACCCGAAGAATCCCAACAGGTAATGGGGTCTGCCCCCTCATACGGCGAATAAGCACCTGTGCAGGTAAATCTTGTATCGTCATCGATCAGTCCCTCACTAAGAACAGCCGAAGCCGTTACCATTTTAAATACCGAACCCGGAACATAGGTATCACTGATACCCTTATTTCTCCACTGGGCATTCAATGCTTTGTTTTCTGCCTCAGCCTTCTTATCCTCCGGAAGTTCATCAATTTCCTCCTGTACCTTCTTACTGGCTATTGTAAACGGATCATTCGGATTGAAGGACTCCTCGCAAGCAAAACCTAAAATTGCACCCGTCTTGACATTTATCATAATGGCACAGCCTCTGTTGGCAACATTGAATTCATCAATTGTTTCCCTAACATATTTTTCCATAATGCTTTGAATATTTTCGTCTATGGTCAGAACAACATTCGAGCCATCGGAAGCTTCCACTTTTTGTTCATATTGATACGGCAAAGGATTGTTGTGTGCATCCTGTGCAATCACAATTCTTCCTGTGCTGCCGTTGAGTTCTTCATCATATTCGTACTCAATTCCTGCCAGCCCCTGTCCGTCCGAGCCGACAAAGCCGAGGATCGAACCTGCAAAATTATCATGCGTATAATATCTTTTATAATCCTCGATCGTATTGATCACACCGCTGATCTTATTTTCTTTATAGATCTTATCCTCAAATTCAAGGATCTTATTTCTGACATCGGTCTCAACCTTATTTTTCAAAACAACATAATAGGAATTCTCATACGTTTTTTTCAGTATTTCATCCTTGTCAAGATCAAGGATCTTAGCAAGTCCCTTTGCAACGATCTCACGGCTCTGCTCATCACTGTCCTTGAAATTTGCCGGTGCAAGTACCACATTCCACACAGTAATACTCTGTGCAAGAATATTGCCGTTACTGTCATAGATATTTCCCCGCTTAGCGGAAACAGTGGTATCATGAAGCTGCTGTTCTACAGCCTTTTGCTGTAATTCCTCTGCTTGATATACCTGTAGATAAAAAAGTCTGGCAAATACCGTACCGAAGCCCAGTATCAATATAATAATCATAATCATGGTTGATCTGTGCCACAAAGTAGCGGCTGCACCTTTTTTTGCCATTGATACTTTCCTTCCTTTCTGCCTGATAAATATTATAGTATATTACAGTCCCTTAAAAATAATGCAAAACTGCATTGAAAGAGCGTTACTGACTCCGCTCTTTCACTGCAGCCTCCACAGCGCCGCATAAACCTGCGCCGTATGTTTGCATAAAAAGAAAGTTATTTATTGCAGCATTCGCTGCACTTAAACTCATGATTCATTTGGTACTGCGCCGAACGCTTTTAAAACAGTCGTGAAAATATTGTCACTGCTTTCGTCGCTCACCACTTCTCCCTTGTCACCTTCCGACAGCGAAATAAATCTTTTCTGTGCATTTTTCACCGGCACCATATCAAGCTTTGTTTCCGCATAATTTTTCACAAAACTATCGGTAAGCTTGCTGTCTATGGTAAGCTGGTATTGTGCCTGACGGTTCTGGAGTTCTGTCAATTCCTTATTTTTCTCCGTAATATGTTCGTTGACCTCATTTAGCTGCGCATTAAAATGTACAAGCATAATAGCAACAGCCGCCATAAGAATGGTCAAAAAACTAACGGTTATAATGGTTATGGGATTTCTTTTCCGGCGCTGTGCCTTAGCCGAAGAACCCTGGCTGATGCTGATGATTTTACCGCTTTTTTTCTTTTTTCTGGATTTTTTACCTGCGCTTGACATTTGCATTTCCGCATTTTCTTCAAAAAGCGAAAGATCATATGCCTCGGTTCTTTTTTCACCTGCCATCAAAAATTTCTTCCCTTCCTATGTAAAATCAATAAATCTCCGTGTTGATTCTTTCGCAGCACCTCAGCTTTGCACTTCTGCTGCGTGGGTTTTCCTCAAGCTCTGCCTGATCCGCCTCGATCGGCTTTCTGCTCACAAGCTTTGCGGACGGTTTTCTGCCGCACACACAAATCGGAAAATCCTTCGGACATATACAACCTTCGCACCACTTTGCCATTCTTTGCTTGACCATTCTGTCCTCAAGGGAATGGAAGGTAATCACTGCCAGCCTTCCTCCGATTGTCAGGCTGCGGAATGCCCCGTCAAGTCCTTCGGAGAGTCTGTCCAGTTCGCCATTGACAGCAATTCTCAATGCCTGAAAGGTTTTCCTTGCAGGGTGTTTATCATGCCTTTTGGCGGCAGGATAAGCTGCTTTAACAATTTCCGCAAGTTCAGCTGTGGTTTCAATTGGTTTCTTTTCTCTTTCTCTTTCAATATTCCTTGCAATATTTTTCGCAAACTTTTCTTCCCCGTAAAGCGAAAGGATATGTACAATCTCGTGAAAGCTCAATGTATTAACTAACTCAGCAGCGGTGGTACCACTCTGACTCATTCTCATATCAAGCGGTGCATCGGCATGATAGGAAAAACCTCTTTCGGCGCAGTCCAGCTGATGTGACGAAACGCCGATATCCAGCAATACTCCATCAAGAGCCCGAATTCCAAGCTGTTCCGTTATCAACGGTATCTCCGAAAAATTTGATTTTACGATTGTTACACGCCTGTCGTCACCGAAACGTTTTTCAAGTGTTTCTATCGCATCAGGGTCCTGGTCTACACAAATCAACCTGCCCTTATCGCCAAGACGTTTCAGAATTTCAGAGGAATGTCCTCCGCCTCCTGCCGTACCGTCCAGATAAATTCCATCAGGTTTGACACCAAGCACACGAATTGTTTGCTCCAATATCACAGGCTTATGGGAAAATTCCATCTCATCACCTCATCAAAGAGCAAGCTCGTCCATAATTTCATAAACTTCCTGATCGGACAGTGCCTTATTGTATTCATCCCAAGCTTTGCTGTCCCAGATTTCAACCTTTGAACCTGTTCCGTTGATAACAACATCCTTATCAAGACCTGCATATTCACGCAGTGCCTGAGGAATAAGCACTCTTCCCTGCTTATCGGGAACAAGCTCTGCTGCACTTGAGAACAGAAAACGGGTAATCTGAACTGTTTTTGAGGACGGCATTGCGGCAATTTTTTTACCAAGCTCGTCCCAAGCTTCTTTTGAAAGCACGGTAATGGTGGAATCCTTACCCTTAGTGGCATAGAAAATATCACCAAGTTCCTCACGGAACTTCGCAGGCATTATCACACGACCCTTAGGATCAATATTATGTTGATATGTGCCTATTAACATAATCCTCCACCTCAAACGAAATATCTGCACCGAGTCCCCCTCAGCCACCACTTCGTTACACCTTTCACCACTTTCCTAAATTATTATAGCTTAATACATGACAAAATGCAAGTTATTCAAGGCAATTTTTTAATTTAATTTATTTTACTTCTTTTTGAGAAAGAAAAAGCGTTTAATTTGTCAAAACTTAACGACAAAATAAGCAATATTTTGTATATTTTCAAATTTCTTCCAATTTTTTCTCTTTAAAATTTTGAAACTAATAAAAAAATACACCACCGAAATCCACGGTGGTGCAAAGTGGAGGGAGTTTTTCAATCAGCAATGTGCAATTATTCTTTCTAATTAAATATTGCATAAAAAAGAATAAAAGTAAAAAACTATTGACAGGAGAGTGATTTCAATATGCAATATTTGAATGCATTCATTGTGGGAGGATTGCTTTGCGTTATTGCCCAAATACTGATTGACAAAACAAAGCTAACCCCTGCACGGATCCTTGTAATCTATGTAACTGCCGGTGTAGTTCTTACCGCTGTCGGAATCTATGAGCCGCTTGTCAACTTTGCCGGTGCAGGTGCATCCGTACCGCTGACAGGCTTCGGCTATTCTCTTGCCAAAGGCATTGAAGAATCCGTTGCACAGGACGGTATCCTCGGCGTACTCACAGGAGGTCTCACCGCCTGTTCTGCGGGAATCGCCGCCGCCATTTTTTTCGGCTACATCATGGCCATCTTCAAAAAACCGTCTACAAAATAGTGGATAGTGGTTAGTGAAGGTTATTTCTAAAAAACAGCGATTGATTTTGTTACAAAATCAATCGCTGTTTTTATACATTATTATGTACCGCAGGCAAATTATGAAAATAACAAGCCGTCCTTGATACAATTCCTCCAATCAGCCTTGGCACTCCCCACATCGCTTATTATTCATTAATTACGATCCTGCGCTTTCGTAGGCTTTAAGACCTCGTTTCCAGATGAATAAAGCAATGAGGAAAAGAACGGTTGCTACAGCGACAACGCCGCCAATATTAAATAAGGGGTTTTCGCCTGTTAAAAAGTACAAGCATGGATAATATCCCGTAAAGGCAAACGGTACAATATAAGTAATGACCGTACGGATAAAGTTGCTGTAAATCGTTGTCGGGTATTTTGCAAATTCATTTGTCATATAAAATACCTGTGTGATCTGTCCGCTGACTTTAATCCAGAAAGCAAGAGCCGCTGTTCCGATTTTGATTGCTGTGTAGATTAGCGAAGCAAAAATAATCGCAGTGATAAAAAGCAGGACCGAAAGCGGTGTAAACACAACATTGGCCGCTCCCGCCGAAAGGCACACTAATGCGATTCCCATAATTAGCTCGCCTGCGGCATCGATTTGAAATTTCTCCGCAATAATATGGAACAGCGGGTCGATTGGTCTTGTCAGGTATTTATCAAAATCACCCCTTTGAACAATAAAATAACCCACGCTCCACAAATTATCCGTAAACATATGGTCAAGACCTTTTGGGATCAGAGAAAATCCATAAATAAACACGATTTGTTCCAGTGTAAACCCTGCCAGTTGCGGTATCTGAGAGAAAATGATAAAGATAAATCCTATCCCCACCGCCTGATCAATGATAAAACTGAGCGCACCTGTCAAAAAATCAATGCGGTACTCCATTAGCGTTTTAATATTCTGCACAAGGAGAAGTCTGTATATTTTCAGAGTCTTTTTCATCATTATCCCCCCTGCACACAAAGCCGTTTAATGGCGCTTTTCCATATAAGTTTACACAGCAAAAACATCATCACAAGCCAGAAAATCTGCAAACCAAAATTGAGAAGCATTTCCGTTATGCTATATTTTCCCATGTAAATCATCACAGGCGTATAGCTGAGCGAAGCAAACGGCAGAAAAGAAAGAATGTTTTTCAATATCGTTGGCATAAATGCAAGCGGTATCACAGCCCCAGAAAGAAATTTCAGCAATATCTTTTTCAGAATTCCCATTCCCCACAGGTTCGTTACATAAAATGCCAAAAAGCCGAAACTCATATTCATATAAAATGATATCAGATAAGCTACCGCTCCGCTGAGAAGATAAAACAGGCAATTCAGCGGCTGAAACATTACCATGCCCGCTGTTACCCCACGGTATATTTCAATACATACCGTCATCGGCACAAAAACCATCACAAACAGTATTATAGGATTTGCAATATCCTTAAAAAGTACGCTGAGATTAAAATTGACAGGCTTTAACAGCCGCATGGAAATACTGCCGTCCTTTATCTCCTCCGCAATCGCATTGTCTGCCTGACTCATGGTAAGATAGGCCGTAACATTGGTCATAAACAGATACAGAAACATATCCTGCATATCAAAGCCCATGAAATCCTCTCCCCCCGATGCCGCAAATACCGCTTTCCATACATAAAACATGACAAAGCAGTATAACAGTTCACTGAGCGAGAAAAATATCATATTCACACTGTACATCAAAGCAGACTGAATCCCTGCCCTTGTAAAGGGGAAATATAATTTTTTAATTTTACCCAATATCGTCCACCCCCTCTTTATAAAGACGGCGGATAATTTCTTCGATATCAGCGTCACGAATGGTAATATCCTTTGCATCCGTTTTTGAAAGCATATAAGTCAACATATCCTTAACAGCCATTTTTTCGCTGTTGAAACGGACTTTATATTTTCCGTTTTGGTTTTCCAGCTTAAAATCTTCTCCTTTCAGCGAAACGCCTTTGCAGAATTCATCAGCAGAAAAGCCGTCCCCCTCTTCAGGAACAAAATCAAGCTCACGCATAATACCGTATTTACTTTTCAATGCGTCAAGAGAACCGTCATAAACCTTTTTTCCCTTATCTACCATGACAATTCTGCTGCAAAGCAACTCAATATCACTGATATCATGCGTGGTAAGGATGACAGTTGTTTTTTCGGTGCGGTTAATTTCCATGATCGCATTTCTGATATTGTTTTTGACAACAACATCCAGACCTATGGTAGGCTCATCCAGAAACAGCACCTTCGGACTGTGCAGGAGAGAAGCCGCAATATCGGCCCTCATTCTCTGACCGAGTGAAAGCGTCCGCACAGGGCTGCCGATAAAATCATCCAGCTCCAGCACTTCATTCAGAAATGCCATTTTCTTTTTGAAATCTTTGTCACTGACTTCATAAATCTCTTTCAGCACTCCATAGGTTTCTCTCAGCGGCAGATCCCACCACAGCTGCGTTCTCTGACCAAAGACAACACCGATCTCCTTCACATATTTTTTACGATCGGCAGTCGGATTTTTACCGTTGATCGTACAGCTTCCCGACGTCGGTGTCAGGATTCCCGTCAGCATTTTGATCACAGTTGATTTCCCGGCACCGTTCGGTCCGATAAAACCAAGAATTTCTCCTTTCGGCACATGAAAGCTGATATCATCTACCGCCGCGATCATCTCAGACTTCGGATGAAACAACCCTTTCACACTGCCTTTCAGTCCCGGCTCTTTGATCGTCTTTTTAAATTCTTTCCTTAAATTCTCGACATGTATCATTTTATTACCTCTTTTTGATTGAGAGTGAAGTGTGGAGCTGCGGCATTAGGAAGATGCTTTTCCCACTATAGTTTTGCAGTGGCTCAACTCCACACTCCACACTTCATTTAGTTATTTGGTCGTCTGTAGAAATTGCCCATTACTTCCTCAGATTTGACGATATTGATAAAGGCTGAAGGGTCGGCTGTTTTGATTTTTGCAACGACCCTTCTTATCTCATCGGACGAAACAACGGAATAAAGCATATTTCTTTCCTTACCTTTATAGAGTCCTATTCCCTTGAACAATGTTCCGTCATGGTTGGTACACTCTTTGATCACCTCATAAACTTGATCGGGTTCTTCGGTAATGATCAGCATAGTTTGTTTCTGATAACGCTTATAAAGCATCTGAATGACCATCGTGGAGCAGTACTGCAAAATAATCGAGTACATTGCACCTCTCCAGCCGAACATCAAACCCGAACATACAAGAACGATAACATTTCCGGCAAAGATAAAATCCCATGCATCCTTTCCGTAACGCTCAGAGATAAAGATCGAAATAAAATCCGCCCCGCCGCTTGTGGCATTATTCATCAGACAAATGGCAATCGCCGCACCGTTAATGATACCGCCGAAAAGCGCACACAGAAAAATATCATTCGTCAGATGAAAATTCGGTATGATATCGGCAAAGGTGGACGAAAACACGATCATGATCAGCGAGTATATGGTAAATCTTTTACCGATATATTTAAAGCTGATGATCGCAGGCACGGCATTGAGCGGAATATTGATCAGGCTGAGCGGAACACTGATTCCGGCAAATCGCAGAAGCATCTGCTGACCAAGAAGAGATATTCCTGTAAAACCGCCTGCAAGCAGTCCCGAGCCATGCAGAAAATTATTGATTGAAAAGCCATAGATCCCAGCGGCAAAAACGACACATATAATTCTTCTGACTTCTTTCATGATCAGACTGACAGTTATTTTTTTCTCCATATGATCATCCCCCGATCAGGGCTATATTTTGTTCTCCATTAAATTTATCAGTCTCCATTGTGTTCAAAATCGAAATCATCGTGTACATCATGAATACCATCAACGATCTCGCTCTGACGCATTTTCATTCTGAGCCTGTCTTTTTCCACTGCTTCAGAAAGAATTTCCTTGAACTCTCGGATATGTTTGATGTTTTTAACTTCAAGAGTCGGAGTCGTTTTGTCGTGTGCATAAACCACAAGCGTACCCAGTCCGAACATTTTTTGAAAAAGTGATCTTGTCATGGTCATATCCGTTACACGGTACATCAGAATTTCGTTTTCAGTACTGGTAAACAAACCGCTCTGAATAATAATTTTCTTTTCTGTCAGGATATATTTGGTAAATGTCCACGGAATACCAAAGAAAAGCCACCTTTTTCTTTCACGCACCAATTCGTTGTTTACTCCGATTTTAGCTGTGGATTTTGCTTCTTCTGACATAATTCTCATTCCCCCTATAAAAACAGCTGTGGCAGTAAGCCATGAATCTGCCACAGCCGTTTTGTAAATTTATCGTTTTCGTCAGTCACCAAATGATATACCAATATTCTTTGCATCACGGATGATCGGACTGTCAACAGGTACGCCTTTGAGCTTTCCTGCAACTTCACTCAGCGGCACAGGAACAACCTCACCATTGACAAGACCTGTCATATAACCGAACTTGCCGTCAATAATCAACTGAGCACACGCCGCACCGAAACGTGTCGTGATAAATCTATCGTAAGCATCGGGACTGCCGCCTCTCTGGAAATGACCCGGTACTGTAACTCTTGTTTCCTGACCGGTTGCTTCCTCGATCTCATGAGCGATTTTGTAGGAAATAGAAGGATACATCAGATTAGCGATTGCCTCTTTCTTTTTCTTTTTAGGCAATGCAGCAATATCCTTTGAAATTGCCCCCTCTGCCACCGCAAGGATAGAGAAAGTCTTGCCATTTTTAGTACGAGCCTTGACGGTATCAATAACTTTGTCGATATCATAAGGGATCTCGGGAATCAGGATAACATCTGCACCGCCTGCAATACCTGCATGAAGCGTCAGCCAACCTGCCTTGTGACCCATACATTCAACGATAAATACACGTCCGTGAGAAGTCGCTGTTGTATGGATACAGTCAATCACCTGTGTTGCGATATCAACCGCACTCTGAAAACCGAAGGTAATATCCGTCCCCCATATATCATTGTCGATCGTTTTCGGCATAGAAACAACATTCAGACCTTCTTCAGAAAGCATATTGGCACTTTTATGCGTACCATTGCCGCCGAGTACCACCAGACAGTCAAGCTTCAGATCTTTATAGGTCTTTTTCATTGCCGCTACCTTATCAATATTTGTTTCGTCATCAATAACTCTCATCTGCTTGAATGGCTGACGTGATGTTCCGAGAATTGTTCCGCCTCTTGTCAGGATACCCGAAAAGTCCTCGGGTTCCATCAAACGGTATTCACCGTTGATAAGACCTCTGTAACCGTCAATAATACCGTAGATCTCTACTTTTTTGCCGTAATGCTCATACAGTCCCTTTGCAAGACCTCTGATGGCAGAATTCAGTCCCTGACAATCTCCACCGCTTGTAAGAACACCTACTCTTTTCATGCTAAACACATCCTTTGCTGTAAATTGATATTGTTTTTCAGTATATCTGTCATGTAGTGATATTACTGTTGTTTTTTGTAAGAGGCTTGAACTTGTTTTCCTCTGTCACTACTGTTTTCTTTTCGTTGAGAGCTTTTTTCGCCCTATCGGAAAATTCTCTCTGGCAGTTATGCGGTTTTTTACCTCTTCTGTCAAGAAGCTCATAGGTGGTATCGGGATTCTGAATTCTTGTATTCAAAACATCTTTCAGCATTGTTTCCACAATACTAAAGGAACGGTCGATCAGCTCACTGTCCTCGATTGGGAACACAAGCTCCACTCTTTTATCAAGGTTTCTTTGCATCCAGTCAGCAGAACCCATATAGATTTTTCTGTTGCCACCGTTTTCAAAGATGAAGATACGGCTGTGCTCCAGAAGCTGACCTACGATACTCCTTACTGTAATGTTCTCGCTGATTCCCTTGATTCCCGGCACAAGACAGCAAATGCCTCTGACGATCAACGTGATTTTCACACCTGCCTGAGAAGCCTCGTAAAGCAGTTTGATAATGCTGGGATCTACCAGTGAATTCACCTTTGCAACAATTCCCGACGGCAAGCCTGCTGCAGCATTTTCGGTTTCATGACGTATCATATCCTCAAAGAAATCACGAAGTCCTGTCGGAGCAACTTTCATTTTATTGTATACAGGCGGTGTACTGTAGCCTGTGATAACATTAAACAGTGATGAAGCATCCTCGCCAAATTCTTCATTGCAGGTAAACATACCGATATCTGTATAAAATCTTGCAGTGCTGTCGTTATAGTTACCTGTACCCATATGAAGGTAACGTCTGAGACCGTCCTCTTCTCTGCGTACAACAAGCACAATTTTACAGTGGGTTTTCAGTCCCTGCAAACCGTATATAACATGACAGCCTGCTTTTTCAAGCTTTTTCGCCCATTCAATATTATTTTCCTCATCAAATCTTGCTTTCAGCTCCACAAGCACCGTAACCTGCTTGCCGTTTTCTGCCGCTTTGATCAGTGCCGCAATAATGGGAGAATGTCCGCTAACACGGTACAGTGTCTGCTTAATAGCAAGGACATCAGGGTCTTTTGCCGCCTGATTAATAAATTTGATAACGCTGTCAAAGCTTTCATAAGGATGATGAACCATTCTGTCCTTTTCTCTGATTGCCTTAAAAATATCGTCATAGCCGAAGAAATCGGACGGCGGATCAACAGGGGTGATCGGTTTGAAACGCAGATGATCAAGACCATCTATGCGGCAGAATTTTGAGAGAAATGTAAGGTCAAGCGGACCGCTGACATCGTAAATTTCCTTACTGCTCACATCAAGCATATCCACAAGGAAGTTTTTCAGCGATTCATCGCATTTAGCCGCCAATTCCAATCTTACCGGGTCGCCCCTCTGGCGTTTTTTCAGCGAATGTTTGATCTCAACCAGAAGATCATCGGCTTCCTCGTCTATATCAAGGTCGCTGTCCCTTGTGATTCTGAACGGACAGCAAGCTTTGATCTTATACAGTTCAAAAAGCTCCGAAAGCTTATCAATAATGATATCTTCCAACAAAACAAACGCTCTGCCGCTGTCCGAGCCAACCTCAAAATACCTTTGCAGTATCGACGGCACCTGCACGACAGCGAAGATATCCTCGCCCTCCTTAGAAAGACGAACAGCAATATTCAAACTCTTGTTGGCAAGCAGCGGAAACGGTCTTGATGTATCCACAGCAAGCGGTGTCAGCACCGGGAAAATAAATTTATTGAAATATTTATCCACCTGCTGACGTTGTGATTTGTCCAGTTCCTCCGTTTTCAGAAAGCGTATTTTATGTTTTCTGAGTGTCGGTAAAAGGGAACGGTTCAGGCATGAATACTGCTTTTTGGCAAATTCATGTATTTTTTCCGTCAGCCTTGCAAACTGCTGTTCAGCTGTCATACCTGATTCATCAGGTTTACGTCCCTTTGGCGAATGAAGCTTATCCATCACGCCTGCCACACGAACCATGAAAAATTCATCAAGATTGGATGCCGTAATTGCAAGAAAATTCACCCTCTCCAGAATCGGGTTATCCTTTTCAAATGCTTCTTCCAGGACCCTGCTGTTAAAATCCATCCAGCTGAGTTCCCTGTTATGATATGGAAAATTTGGCGGAGAATACAGCTTTGTCGGTTTCAGCTGTGCTTTTGAAAGCGGCTTAGCCTTTTCTTTCTCTTTTTTTTCTTTTACTTCTTCTTTTTTCTTATCTCCCACATTGATCCCTCCTGCCTGTTAACGTAAAATGACCGTTACATCAACACTTTCATTCATTATAACAAATTATTTATTCAACTTCAAGATATTTTATGCAAAACTTAGCATTTTTAAAGCACTGCATAACAATTATCCCAAACAAATTATATTATGATATGCATATTTATCATTTATATCTATATTTTATGAAAACTAATCATAACGAGAGAAAATTTTAGCAAT
>ONGS01000176.1 GCA_900317395.1 uncultured Eubacteriales bacterium
GTGAAAGCAAATTTTTCTGTGCCGGTGAAATTAATTGTGCAGGGTGCTACCGCGAAACCGGAAGACGGGGAACTGTTTGAACAGTTTGCCAGAGATTATGCAAAATACCCTGCTATTGAATTCTGGCATAAGAACCTGATCGGGCTGGAGTGGCAGAAGGCCCTTCTCAGCGTGGACGCCATCATGATGCCCTATGCAGCGGAGAGGTACCGTTATCACTGGGGCGCCATGCTGTTTACAGCCATTGGATTTTATAAGCCGTTTCTAAGTTCACCGGAGCTGAATCCGGAGGTGCTGGAAAAATATAAGATCGGTATGGCCATAGATCTTACATCTGTTGATGATTTTGCCAGGCAGCTGGAACGGTTCGTGGATGACCTGGTAAACAATGCCGAAAGGTACCGTCATGATTTGGATGCGGCTAATGAAGAATACAGCCATGAGAGACTGATAAAGAGTATACTGGGGGAATGAGCAGAAAAGAGAAGCGCGTTTTGCTTCAAGATACAATTTAAATATCTAGCATTATTTTTTTAGCATGGGTCTGACGTTCTTCTACCGGCGGCAGTTGCATGTAGTTACTGCCATACATGGCTGTTAAATAGTTATGGGGGTTGGCGGGAAGATAGAAATCGCTTCCCTCAAAAACATTTTTAGCCAGTTTCACAGGCAGGATATCTTTGGTCTTGGTAATACAGAATACACCATATTCCAAAGCATATGTGAGATAATCATAATTTTCATTGGTAAAGTAGTGCTTGTGGCTGGCGAAGAATCTGTGTAGTGCCAAAGAAATTTCGATTGGAATTAGCAGAAAATAGTGCGTATACAAAGTGACAAGGGAACGTTTGAACGTTCCTTTTTTGTATTTATTTCTTTTCCCTCGAATTGTCAGGGCCCATTTCATCCAGCGTAAGAACCATTCAGATTTATAATAGTCGAAGGGGAAAATGTCAATAAAAATTCCATGTTGGAACGATTCGTGCCCGGTTTCATTTTTCTGGATCAGAAGGGTATTCTGTTTCCGGATTTTTGCGTAAGTAATTCTGTAAGCCGGATCCGTTTCACGTGTTTGCAAAAATAGGTCATCAGGCAGATATTTTGGGGCAATCTTGAGGAATTTTTCATAATCTTTGCGGGGCATTGCAATATCAGCATCATCATCCCAGGGAATAAAACCGCCATGACGAATGGCACCTAGCAGGGTTCCTGCATCCAAAAAATATGTAATATTATTTTCTTCACAGATTCTGTGAACGGTCTGTAAAATTTCCAACATTAGTTTTTGTGCTGTTGCGACTGTTGTATCTTCGCTGTACATTATAGTCTCTCCTTGGAATTTATGCTCAGTTACAGGCTGCTTTCCTTTTTGAGCAGGTCTTTATAATCTGTGGCGGCAAGGATACCGCATACCAAGACAATCAGAGTACAAATAATGGTTGTCAGGTTCAACACGCCGGTATCTTTGAAAAAAACGACAGAAAACACAATTGACCAGGCTGCATATGTGATATTAACAGCCATCGCTTTGGCTGCGCCGATCTGTGCGATTGCCCGGTAATAAAACAGGTAAGAAATTGTTGCAAAAAGAGCTGCCATCGCAATGGTTGGTATTAGCAGACCGCTCTCGGAAAAGAGACAGAAAGTTAAGTTCCAACCATCAAGGAGTGGCAACAGGATAAATCCATAAAAAATAGCGGAAGTTGTCTGGCGTATCTGCAAGGCGATTTCATCGGTAACCTCAGTGCCTTGCATGCTTTTGGCAAGAATAACAGCTTCTGTTCCCCAACCAAATGCACACATTAGTGTGCCGGCAAATCCAAGCCAAAAATTAGTGATGGTGATTTCAGGCGAATAGCTTAATCCATATACGCCCAGTAAAGTGATAAAAAGGAGAAACCATCTATACCATTGCATTTTCTCTTTTAAAAGGAAGAAAGCCAGTGCTGCTCCTATTGCGGGATACGCCGCACTGGCCACTGCGCCAATGGAAGGTCCCATGTTGTTGATAGATAATACATATCCGGTCATACCGAGCGGACCGCCGATTACAGCTCCGAGAACTACAAATCTGCCGTTTCTTGATTTTAGCGCTTTAAAAAACTGGTTTAAGTTACCACGAGCCCCATTATAAATGCAAGCCCAGACAGCAGAAAAGAAATCGTGGAGGAACGTGCTTGTGAAAGGGGCCAACAGCATGGCTTGTTCTGAGGATAAAAATGGAGCCATGGCCATTGCTGTGCCTAATATCAGGGTCTCTAATGCCCATGTAACAGCTCCTAAGATTCCCGCGATCATTTGCATCCCCCTTTAACTTATTTAAATACTGCAATATTTTGCTTCTGATCAGTATTGATGCTGCTTCGTTTCCGCTTTAATTCAAATCCTTTTGAGAGCCTGGTTTTCATAGGCGTAGGAAAATGAACCTTTGGGGCAGTTAAAACGAAATCCGATCGCCTCGTTACTTTTATCCTTAACAGCTGTAAGTTGAGTTATTTCTGATTCGGGAACCTGCAACTGTTCTGAAAGTTGTTTTAAAACACGGGATCTGGAGTCGGAAATATAGCTTTTATCAAATGCTCTGAGTTCGTCCATTGTATCAAACTCAAAAATAACATTTGGTCCGTATTTCCGGATTTTCATTTTCAGGACATCCAAATGCTCTGCAAAAATTTTCTCCCAAAGCTTGTCTTTCGTTTCCGGCCGGTCGTATTCTTTTTCCAAGATCTTCAGAAAGTTTTGGCTGAATTCATTGTCCCAGAACGTATGTCCCAGCATATACCATGCATGAGCGCCCCCTATGGTAATAGATTTGATATAGCCGTTTTTATCTTCTTCCATACACCATTCTGGTGTTTCTTTTTCTGCATATTCCGCAGCATAGTAACAAGAATCCACGTCAGCTTCAAAAGGGTTTGTCGAAAAATAATTGTCGGAGGAACAGATGTACGAGTTCTTTAATTCATATCTGGCTGCCCAGATAGATGCATTGTTGTTTCTTGTCATATAGTCCGGATTATGGATAAGGTTTACCCCGAACTTCCTTGTCAAATAGGTAAATGCATGGGCTTTATAGCCCGTTACTATGAATATTTCCGGTACGCCGGCGTCCTTCAGCTGTCGGATCTGTCTTTCAATCAGTATTTCACCTTTAACCTCGGTAAGAGATTTCGGCTTTTCGTAGGATAACGGGGCAAATCGGCTGGATGTTCCGGCGGCCATGATAATAGCATTGTCAACTTTCATTATTTATTCTTCTTTCAATGATTTGATCAGTTCAGACGCATAGCGGGAATATTCTTTTGCGTAACGATATTGAAAGAGGCTGTATTCACCGAATTCGACACCTAGTTTTCGTTTATATTCGCACCAGTTGGACCATAACAGTCCGCAGGCAGCTATGAAGCAGTAAATCTTTGCTTTCGTACAAAGGTCGCAACCCCCGTCTTCATCAAAGTAAATTTCAATGAGCCGGTCTATTTGGTTTCTGTCATACATACTGTAGATTGCAAACATGGCTATGTCCACATGCTTGTCCTGCATTCCGGCATATTCCCAGTCGGTGAGTTGCACCGAAAGTTCCCCTTCCGTATTGGGGTTGAACAGAAAATTGTCGGGAACAGCGTCAATATGGGTGAGCTGGAATTCTCCGGAGTGCATTTCAATAAAAGGCTTCAGGCTCAGAACAGCCTGTTTTGTTGTTTTATATTCTTTGTAGATGCTGGGTTGTCCGTTCCAGAGAGATTCATAAAATTCAATTTGTCCGAAAATGTCAAAAGTATTTGAAACTTTCAGATGTAATGCATGAAATCGGCGAAGCTTTTTTACACATATTTTAACGTCATCCGTACATTCAGGATTGCAGCACCTTACATTTTCAATATATTCTGTGATTTTATATCCGTTGACGGGATTGAGGTATATAGGTTCATCACAAAGATCATAGCCGGCAATTGCCTTATACGCTTCTGCCTCAGCCATTCGATTGATCAGTTGGTCTGTCCCTTCTCCCGGAATCCGCATAATGTATTTTTTGCCATAAACGGAGAACAGAAAAGAACGGTTGGTCATTCCTTTTTTTAAAATCTGGATGTTTGTAATATCTGTTGGTTTGCATTGAAAAATTTTGGAGATAGTGTCTAATGCATCCGTTTTCAACTGTTTAGAGTGGGAATCCAAGTCACGCAGTTGGTCATATGTATAATCATGCCGGTCCATAAAATCTCCTTCTTTTGTTTCTAAGAAATAAAGTGCATTTTTAAATTTAAAAGATTGATGTAATAATTAAGGAAATGTTTTTCTCCGCGGTTTTTACTGGCTTTGTGAGATACAAATTCAAATATAGTATAATACATTATTAATTGACGTCAATAGTCTAAAAAAAGAAAAGACCGCATTTTTCATAAAGTATGTCATAGTACTGCAGATGGTAAAAGCGGTATTTTGTCTTGCGGTTACGTTGTCTTCATTTTACGGACAAAATGCGCTATAATATAAAGCATGATAAATGTAAAAATTTCCGGAAAGCGGGAAACCTTTGGCCTGCTTTTTTGGAAACATAAAAGTGACAGTGGTGTCTTTATGGAAAAAGATCGTCTCTATGAAATTATCCGCTTTGCACTGGTTGGGGGCGCTTCCTTTGTGGTGGACTACGCCCTTCTGTATATCTGTACGGAATGGCTGGGGATCCATTATTTATATTCGGCAGCTATATCTTTTACCCTTTCTGTTATTGTCAATTACTGGCTCTGCGTGGTCTTTGTGTTTACCGGGGCCGGAAAGCAGACCGGGCGGCAGGCTGCATTGTTTATCGGTTCCAGCGTTGCGGGGCTGGGCATCAACCAGATGTGCATGTGGCTGTTCGTGGAAAAATTCGGCTTGCACTACATGCTGGCCAAGATCGGGGCCACCTTTATCGTCATGTTCTGGAATTATGTGATGAAACGGAAGGCCGTACGGGGATAGATGGTTTTGTAAAAGGACAATTCTAAACACGACAGTCAAAAGAAAACACGATTTGTGCGGTTTACTAAAGGACAAATCCAAACACGGCAGCTACAGAGAAAACTGTAAACGGATCCGGTTTCGGTTTCCTGCTCCGGAAAAA
The DNA here is from genome assembly GCA_900317395.1 of uncultured Eubacteriales bacterium. Lineage (GTDB taxonomy): Bacteria > Bacillota > Clostridia > Oscillospirales > Acutalibacteraceae > UBA1213. The sequence continues at coordinate 5,108 of ONGS01000176.1, forward strand.
TATTGTAACAAACCTTACAGATACGAAAAAAGATGTGGAAAGGTTAAAGAAACGGTCTTCAAATATTGCGAAAAACCTTCGATTATAGTATTATTAAATTGTAAAATGTGGGAGTAGTGTACGCTGCTTCCCCGCTTATAGAA
>ONGS01000031.1 GCA_900317395.1 uncultured Eubacteriales bacterium
GCAACTATTGCGAGAGCACCGCATGACGACCCGAACGATAACGGCGAGGATGAACATTCGGATGATATAGAAGAAAATGAAATTACCGAAACAACCAACGATGAATAATAGTAAATAAACTTTCGGGTGCATGGGCTTCAGCCCATGCAACCTGCATATTTTAATGGAAATTTGAATGTGTTGTTTGCTATAACACCAAAGATATTAATATTACAAAAGAGTAAGAAATAAATTTATGTAAAATGATTGATTTATAGATAGAGTTGTTCTATAATACTTTTTGTAAGACTTGTTCTAATACTAATACTTAATAAAAGTTAAACAGCCTTTGCGGTCTTTTTTCCGCAATAATTCGACAAAGAAAATATCCTCGCATATCCAAGCATACTTTCTATCAGAAATTAGTATAACAGAACATGATATGAAATTGGGGGATTATCAGATGGAAAATGAAAATAATATAAATGAAACAGAAAAGAAAGAAACTGTGCAGGAATTAAGCATTACTGTGCCTGAAAAGAAAAAAGAAAAATCGGAGCTTTTAGGTATATATGTGATGCTTTCCATTCTGCTTCTGGCAGTTACAGCAAGTATTATCCTCAGTGCAGTGACACTCAATACTTTTATGACCAAATCTGCCGAAGTTGCAGCTGTTTCGGCTGAAATTGATGATGAAGAGCATGATGAGAGCACAACAAAAGAAAACGACGTGACAATCGGAGGAGAATATGTCATTCGTTCCACCGAAAATATTTCGGATGCTTATAAATCAGGTGATACCTCTTCTTTGAACGACAAGGACAAGGAAACCCTTGATATGGCGGAAAAGGTGCTGAAAGAAATTATCAAGGATGATATGAGTGAATACGAAAAGGAAAAGGCTGTGTATGAATGGATGGTAGATAATCTCGGTTTTGATACAGGGATGCTGCCTGTTATTCCGACAACACAGGCTGACTGTGACAATCCTTACGGTGTACTTAAATATAAAAATGCCGTATGTGTCGGCTATGCAACAACCTTTCGTCTGTTTATGCAGATGATGGATATTCCGTGTATGGTGGTTCATGATACGAGTGAGGGTCATTCATGGGATTTAGTTCAGCTGGATAAAAACTGGTATCATACCGATATCTATTCCGACCAGGGAAATGTAAAATATGTCAATTTCAATATGAATGATGAGATGTGTGAGATGTCGCATGACTGGGACAGAACCTTCTTCCCGGCAGCTGAGTCTCTGAAATACAATGTGATCTACAATAATGCGAAAGAAGAAAAGGATATCTATAATATTCCGAAGCTTATTAAAGAAGCTTTGACAAAGGATGAAAAATATATTGCACTCAAACTCTCATCAACCATTTCTGACACAGATGCTACGATTGCTTATCAGATGGTGGATTATTTGAATTATTCAATGCAAATGACAGAAAAATATATGAATTATAAACTTATCTGCAATTTTGCTAAGCTGGATGAAGGTTATCTCTTTATTGTCTCAATCTCAAAAATCAGCGATGAGTCTGTTAATATGACAAACCTGACCGAGGAGCAGAAAAAGAAACTTACTGAGTCATTTAATGAAGCTTTTGGTGCAGATGGCATAACCTTTAATCTGGATGATTTTATAAATCCTTATGCTCAAGATTATTCTGATATAGCTGATGCGGCTACATACCCTTATGAGAATTCTGTAAATGAGTCAATGGGAGACGAGAGCAATGATTTAGTAAATCCCTGATGAAAGAAAGGAAAATAAATAATGAAAAAAATATTTTGGCTGATATTGCCTGTTATTATGATTTTCTGTATCTCAGGCTGTTCGGAAAAGGAAGAAAAAAATATCAGTATTTATGACTTGCAAAAGGCTGTTCTGGAGGCAGGAAAGGATTTTCCTGAAATGAAAACCGTAAACGGCAGTTCTGAGGATGCGGCTTCTTTGTTTACATATCTTTCGGATGTTGAATATGAAAAAGTGGATGCTTTTTTCCTTTCCTATGCTGCGGAGGGAGAATCATATGAAGTTGCTGTTGTACGCATGAAGGAAAATTCTGATGTAAAGGAAATGACGGATTCGTTGAAAGCCCATGTGGATGACAGAATTAATCTTTATAAAAATTATGAGCCTGAACAGGTTGGACGTGCAGAAGAGGCGGATGTATTCTCAGAAGGAAAATATGCGGTTCTCATCATGTGCGATAACAAAAGCGACATCAAAGCCGCTTTTGAAAATATAATTAATGAATAAGGAATGGCAGAAAAATGGTATTTAGCAGTATATTGTTTTTATGTATATTTCTGCCCGCAACGGTGCTGCTGTATTATATACTGCCGCACCGTTTTCGTAATTTCGGGCTTCTGACTGTCAGCCTGATTTTTTACGCATGGGGGGAACCGAAATATATTATTATTATGCTCTTCTCAACGGTATTCGATTATACTAACGGAATATTACTTGAAAAATTTGATAAAAAAGAAGTGGTCAGAAAAATTGTTCTGATTTGCTCAGTCGTGATAAATCTGGGAATTCTTTGTTATTTTAAATATACAGATTTTGCAATAGAAAATATTAACCGCATTTTCGGAACGGATATTTCTGCTCTTTCTCTTGCACTGCCAATCGGTATATCGTTCTATACCTTTCAGACACTTTCGTATACGATTGACGTATACAGGCGAAAGGTAATGGTACAGCATAATATTATCAATTTTGGAATGTATATCTGTCTGTTTCCTCAGCTCATTGCAGGTCCTATTGTACGATATGCCGATATCGAAAAGGAAATTGCAAACCGAAAAGAAAACAGCGATAAAATCTGGCACGGTTTGTTTCGATTTATTATCGGACTTGGAAAAAAAGTTGTTTTTGCCAATCAAATCGGTTCACTATGGAATGAAATATCAGCCAATAAAAATAATCCTGCCCTTACAGCATGGCTTGGAGCAGCAGCATTTGCCTTTCAAATATATTTCGATTTTTCGGGTTATTCCGATATGGCAATAGGACTTGGAGAAATGTTCGGATTTCATTTTCCCGAAAATTTTGATTATCCGTATGAATCAAAAAGTATTACCGAGTTCTGGAGGCGTTGGCATATAACACTTAGCAGTTGGTTCAAGGAATATTTATATATTCCACTGGGAGGCAATCGCTGCGGAATTTTCAGACAAATTATTAATCTTTTGATTGTATGGTTACTGACAGGTTTATGGCATGGTGCAGCATGGAACTTTGTCATATGGGGATTGTTTTATTTTGTATTGCTCACAATTGAAAAGCTGTTTTTTAAAAAAATTTCCGAAAAATTACCGAATGTATTCAAGCACATCTATGCACTGTTTTTTATTATGATTGGCTGGGTCATTTTTGCATGTGAAGATATCAATGATATTGGAAATTATCTTTTATCGATGTTCGGTGTTTTCGGTGGTGCAGACAGTATGAGTATTTATTATCTGATGACATACGGTATTATGTTTATTATTCTGATTATTGCTTCAACTTGTTTTCCGAAAAAAACAGTGCTTGCTTTACGCAGCAAAATTGGAAATAAAACTAAACTAAACTTTGCGGCAGAGTTTGTTTTTTCGGCAATCGTGTTGATACTCAGTATAACTTTCCTTGTCGGTGACAGCTACAATCCTTTTTTATATTTCAGGTTTTAATATTGGGGCATTGCCCCAAACCCCAACAGGGCTTCTCGCCCTGGATCTCGTCAGGAGCTAAAGCCCCTGCACCCGAATGTTTATGTATAAGTTAGTCTTAAGGAGTAAAATGAAGGATGAAGTATATTAAAATCATAGGTTCGGTATTTATTTTGTTTTGCCTTGCTTTGACAGGCGTATTGATATGGATTCTGCCCGACAAAATAGAATCCGAAAATGAAAACCGTATTCTGGCAGGAAAACCCGAACTAAATGCGCAAAAAATTATCAGCACAGAATATCAAAGTAATCTCAATAATTACCTTTCCGACCAGTTTCCGGCAAGAGATTGTTTTATGATGGTAGGCACAGAATTAAAGTTTCTGAGCGGAAAGAGAGATTTCAGCAATACTTATATAGGCAAAGACAATTATTTTTTTGAAAAGGTACTTGACAGTAATATTGATGAAAACAGATTCAAAAATAATCTTTCAGCTGTGGATAACCTCGCAAAGAAAAATCCTGATATTAATTTTACAAACATACTTATTCCTTCCTCTGGTACGATTCTGAAAGAAAAGCTTCCGCCTTTTGCAGAAATGTATGATTTTCAGAAACTGTATTCCACAGCCGAAAGTGAATTGGAGTACTGTAAAACAGTTAATATTTATTCTGCATTGAGACAGCATAAAAAAGAATATATTTATTATCGTACCGACCATCACTGGACAACCTTTGGTGCATATATCGGATATACCGCATACACGGGAAATAAAGATCAATTAAAACAAACAAAAGCAACGGATTCTTTTTGCGGTACATTACATTCAAAAACATTAAAGTTAAATGTTCAGCCTGATATCATTTATTTGCCTGAAATTCCGGATTCTTTAAAGATAACAGCAAATGGTAAACAAATTGAGGTATTTGACCGTTCCGCACTCAATAAAAAGGATAAATACAAAGTATTTTTTGGCGGGAATTACGGTATTGTTGATATCACAGGGGGCAATGGAACAGGAACGCTTCTTGTGATTAAAGATTCTTTTGCTAACTGTTTTGTACCGTTTTTGACTAATGATTATGAGCGTATTATCATGATTGATATGCGCTATTACGGCGGTTCGGTTTCTACTCTGATGAAAAACGAAAAAATTGATGAAGTTCTTGTATTATATGAAATGAATAATTTTGCAGGTGATACCAGTATTGCAAAACTTGCTATGTAAATAACTATGAGCTGTCGTAAAAAATGACAGCTCATTATTTTTTTAAAATTAGGTGTAACTAAATCGGACAAACTACCGTTATAAATTATGAAAGTTCAAGCGGAGTGCTTCCGCTGTCAATTACGTTGCAGCATTTTTACAAACCGTAAATTCAAAGCCGCTGCGTAGCTTTCGTTATATAACATAGACCGGTCAAGTAGAGAATACACTGAATGGAGGAGAGGGTTTGAAAGAAAACAGAGGAATGGCAAAACGTCTGAAAAAGAAAGACGAAAGTGCTTTGGAAGAGCTGATGAACAAATATACCGACTTGGTTGCATCAATCATCTACAATATTGGCAGGGGAACTCTCAGCAGGGAAGATATGGAAGAGGTCGTTACCGATACCTTTGTCACGCTGTGGAAAAATTCCGATAAAGTCAAGGACGAAACTTTGAAAGGATATCTTTGTTGTATTGCAAAAACAAAAACATACGATAAACTTGATACGGTTAAAAAGGGTATCATTCTGGATATCGATGAAGTCAAGGCAGAGGATGAATTTTCGCTTGAAGGATGTATTGAGCAAAAAGAAGTCAATTCCGTTCTGGGAAAAATCATTAAAGAACTGGGTAAGCCCGACAGCGAAATTATTCTGCGGTATTATTTTTACTATCAGCGTATCGGCAGAATTTCCGAGGAAATGAATTTAAGTCCGGATAATGTCAAAATAAAGCTTCACAGAGCAAGAGCGAAAATTAAAAAATTACTGACAGAAAGAGGTTATGACTTATGAAAAGAAATCTGTTTGATAACATGACTGAAATTCCGAAAACAGTAAAAATCAATGATAAAACTGTCTTTGAGGACAGTGGTATCAACAAGAGCAGGATCAAAAGCGAAGTTTTTGAACAGCTTGGACTGAAAAAGCCGAAACGCAATAAAAGATTGATTAAAAGAATGGCTGTTGCGGCAGCGGTGGCAGTACTGACAGTAGGCGTTATGAATCTGCCTGTTGTTGCAGAAAATCTCTATGCGGCATACGGTTCGGTAATCGGGGGCTACTCCTATGCGGCAGAGCTTGAAAATGCGAAGGATGCAGAAATCAAAATCAGCGACCCGAATTTGCAGGTGGATTCCGTTCAGGTGGGGGGAGATGAAAACGGAAACAGTATTATTGAAATCACACTAAGTAAGAAAAACGGAGGAAAATTTATTGATGATACCTTTAATGTTGTCAAAGAAAGCAGATTTTATGCGCGTTTTTCAAGCATGGGAGATGATTTTGACAGCAAAATGGAAAAAGATCTTGAATTGATTATAAATGACAGTGATGAACGCTCTGAATCGCAAACACATGAAATCAAAGATAGTTATACCATCAACAAGGGTTTGGGATACAAAGCAAGATACGGGGTCGAAAACGGAGGAAAAAATTTAAAGATTCTGATTGTGCTTAATGTAGAATCTCGTGACGGTTCGGGAGAAATCTTTTTTGGAAAAAACATCAAAGGTAAAAAAATTGATATCAAAAGCTATAGTTATTTTGCGGCAAGTGTTGATGATGTAATAGAAAAGTTTGACAATCTGGATGAAGAAAATTATAACAAGGTAATGAAACTGCAAAAGGAAAACAGAGAAGGTTTTCCATATGATTTGCTGACAAACAGTTTTTATTATTCGGATGTGATGTATAATGATTCGGGGTTTGAGTTGGTAAAAGGAAGAGGAAAGAGTTTTTACCTGCCGTTTGAAATCAGTTTTGTTTTTGATTATGATACGGAAACGGAAGAAATTGCAGTTGATGATAAAACGCTTGAAAACATTTTCGGTAATAAAGAAACAAACGGAAGAATGAGTATTTCGCCTTTTGGATTTTTTCTCCTTGCAAAAAATGATGGAAGTCATGATGGTGAGTCTATAAGATTTGAAGAAGAAAAATGTTATGTGTTGATGAAAGACGGTACAAAATACTATTTGCAGGCGGACGGATGCAGCTACGATTATAAGAACACAGTATTCAAATGTAATTATTCCAAATTTCCTAATAATAAAATGGAAAATCATTACACGAATATGATGTATGTGGTTGATAAAGAGCAAATCGACAAAATTGTCGTCAATGGCGTGGAAGTTTATTAGACAAATTAATCTGATATAAACATAAGTTAAAGGCGGCACACTGATGAATGGTGTGCCGTTGGTTTTATATATCAGGAAAACATAGCCTCGGACTGCTCGCCGGTGTTTCATGTGAAACATTATTTTACACTGTACAATTTGGAAAATATGTTTTATAATAATATAAGATATATACGCAAAATAACTTTATAGAATAGAAGTTATTTTGCACATTTTAATTTATTAGAGGTATATTTAATATGAAGTTTTTAGCAGGAAAATTTGATGTTGCGGTAATTGGTGCAGGTCATGCAGGAATAGAAGCAGGTCTGGCTGCAGCAAGACTTGGCTGTAAAACAGGCGTGTTTACCATTAATATGGATGCGGTGGGAAACTGCCCGTGTAATCCATCAATCGGCGGAACGGCGAAAGGGCATCTTGTCAGAGAAATAGATGCACTTGGTGGAGAAATGGGAAAGGCTGCCGATGCCTGTTTTTTGCAGAGCAGAATGTTAAACAGGGGTAAAGGCCCTGCTGTTCATTCGCTGAGAGCACAAATTGACAGAAGAGCCTACAGTGCAAGAATGAAACATACACTGGAATTGCAGGAAAATTTAGAGCTGCGTCAGGCAGAAATAACAGAACTTGAAAAAACAAATGACGGCTTATGGCTTCTGACGACAAGACTGGAAGCGCAGTATCAGGCAAAGGCGGTGATTCTTGCCACAGGTACCTATCTCGGCGGTAAAATTTATGTAGGTGACGTATCTTATGAAAGTGGCCCCGACGGAATGTTCCCGTCAAAATTTCTGCCCGATTCGCTTGAAAAAATGGGAATGGATATCCGCCGTTTTAAAACAGGTACGCCTGCAAGAGTACTGCGTTCCAGTATCGATTTTTCGGAACTGGAGGAACAATGCGGAGATGACCCGATCGTGCCGTTTTCCTATGATACGGAAAATATCAGAGAAAACAAGGTAAAATGCTATGTCAGCTGGACAAATGAAAATACCAAAAAGGTTATTCTTGATAATATCTCACGTTCGCCTATGTATAGCGGAAAGATAGAAGGAATCGGACCTCGTTATTGTCCGAGTATCGAGGATAAGATCGTGCGTTTTTCCGATAAACCAAGACATCAACTTTTTATTGAACCGTGCGGACTTGATACCGAGGAAATGTACATACAGGGAATGTCCTCGTCACTGCCCGAAGATGTTCAGCTTGATTTTTACCATACCATCAAGGGTCTTGAAAACTGTACCGTGATGCGTCCAGCCTATGCAATTGAATATTTCTGTGCCGACCCGATACAGATGAACCGTACACTGGAATTCAGAGAATTTCCGGGCCTTTACGGCGCAGGCCAGTTTAACGGAAGTTCGGGTTATGAAGAAGCTGCCGCACAGGGTCTTGTTGCAGGTGTCAATGCGGCACTGAAAATACAGGGAAAAGAACCGCTGATCCTTGACAGAGCAAGCTCCTATATTGGTACGCTGGTAGACGACCTTGTAACAAAAGGTTGTAACGACCCTTATAGAATGATGACTTCAAGAAGCGAATACAGACTGATTCTCCGTCAGGATAACGCCGATACAAGGCTTACACCGATCGGAAAAAAAATCGGGTTGATTACTGATGACAGATGGAAAAGGTATAATGAAAAGCAGGAGAAAATCAAAGCGGAACTGGAAAGAGTTAGAAAAACAGTTTTGCCGCCGTCGGAGGATTTGAACACGATTTTGCGTGAACATCATACCTCGGAGGTTAAAACAGGCATACGTCTTGTTGATCTGTTAAAACGTCCCGAACTCAGCTATGAAGCTTTGAAGGAGATTGACAAAACAAGAACCGAAAATGACAATAATGTGCTGGAGCAGGTTGAAATAGAAATTAAATATGAAGGCTATATCAAAAGACAGCTGATCATTATTGAACAGGTGAGAAAGCTTGAAAACAAGCTGTTGCCGAATGATATTGATTACAGCAATATAGACGGTCTGCGACTTGAAGCAAGGGAAAAGCTCAATAAAGTCCGTCCTGAAAGTATTGGGCAGGCAAGTAGAATTTCGGGAGTCAGTCCTGCTGATATTTCGGTGTTGGTGATTTACCTTTCTACACTGAAAAACAAAAATAAAAATGGGGAGGGAAATCAATGATATCGGAACTACTGAAACAATGGTGTGATGAAAATAAAATAGATATTAATGATAAGCAGCTTTTGCAGTTTGAAAAGTATGCAGAACTTCTGAAAGAATGGAACGAAAAAATGAACCTCACCGCTATTACAGATGATGAGGGAATCGCAGTAAAGCATTTTATTGACAGCATTGCAGTTTTGAAATTCCATGATTTTAACGGCAATAAAAAAGTTATTGATATCGGCACAGGGGCAGGATTTCCGGGAATACCGCTGAAAATTATGTGTCCAGAAATAAAGTTAACACTTCTTGATAGTCTGAATAAAAGGCTTGTATTTTTAACAGAGGTATGTGAACAGCTTGAAATAAAATCAGAACTGCTCCATGCAAGAGCCGAAGAGTATTCCCTCAAACCCGAATACAGAGAGCAATATGATGTAGCTATATCCCGTGCGGTGGCAAATTTGCCTGCACTTTGCGAATATTGTATACCGTATGTAAAAGTAGGCGGTACATTTATCTCTATGAAAGGTCCGGACGGAGAAAAAGAACTTAAAGCTGCCGAAAATGCTATCAACTTACTTGGTACCAAAAAGGAAAATGTATATCAAATAAATCTTCCTGACGAAAGCGAGCGAACTATTATTACCATCAAAAAAACCAAAAATACACCACCAAAATATCCTCGAAGAGGTCAGAAAATCAACAAAAATCCACTCTAAGGGTAGTAGGTGTAACAGTGGGAAGTTTGAACGCTGAAAATTCTTTCTTCAGCATTGAAGGAAGCTATAATGAACTGCCCATGATCAAAAAAACTAAATTCAAGATCAGAACTTCCCATTGAGGACCAATTGCTTGGTCTGCTTGCTGACAACGGAGCGATGATTACGCTAATGATATGTGGCTTTCTTTTCTGATTGGCAACGCATTTGTTGCAATACTTTTTATTGCGGAAACAATTGTGTTTCTATTGAAAAAGAAATTATACAAGAAATGAAAAAATAGGGAAGTTAAAAACTACGCAAAGTTTTCAACACCGTGTTGTTTTGGTGTTGAAAACTTTTTTATTTATTTTTTGAAATTGATAATATTATGTGCCGGTATCACCGATAAAAACTGACTTTTTAAGGATTTGAAAAATTAAAAACCGACTAAATGCTTTTTCAACAATTTGACAATAAGGATGTTGAAAACTCAGAAGAATCGTTCACATTTTTTAATGATAAAAAATTTTTTCAGACAGTCTTTGACATAAAATCCCAGGTGATTTATGGTAACATATGTTCAAGAAGGGAGTTGACGGCAATGCTGTTAAATATCGGTAATGAGAAGAGAATCAATGATATCCCTATTGTACAGATCAGACCGTGCAGGGTGCAGTCACGGAAAATCTTTTCCCAGCAGGAGCTGAAAGAACTTGCACAAAGTGTAAAGCAAAACGGCATACTCCAGCCGCTTACAGTCAGAAAAATCAATACGATCGAATATGAACTGATTTCAGGCGAAAGACGACTTCGGGCGGCGGCAATGTGCGGAAACAAAAAAGTACCGTGTATCATTATTAATTGTACCGATAAGCAGGCAGACGTATATTCACTGATTGAAAACATTCAGAGATGTGATCTGAATTTTTTTGAAGAAGCAGAGGGAATTGAAAGGCTAATGAATCTGTATGGTCTTTCAAGACTTGAAGTCTCAAGAAAACTCGGCAAAAAGCAGTCAACCATCTCCAACAAACTGAGGATTTTAAAACTGACGGCAGAAGAAAAGGAAATTCTTCTGAAATATCGGTTAACAGAAAGGCACGCAAGAGCATTGCTAAGAGTAGAGGATGTTGTATTAAGAAGAATTATATTAAGCGAGATCATATCTCAGGGGCTTAATGTATCTCAGTCTGAAAGATACATAGATATGATGCTTGCGGAAAAGAACCGTGAACGTCAGAAAACACAGAAAACAAGACTTGTCATCAAGGACATTAAAATATTTGAGAATACGATCAACAAGGCAGTTGATACCATCCGATCGTCAGGAATTGAAGCGGTAACAGAACACAACGAAACAAATGATTATATCGAATATACCGTAAGAATTCCGAAATCCAAACCTGCCACGGATCAGAACGATTCGATGACAGCATAACAAGTGTACAAGAGAAATTCCCCATTTCCCCTGACATACTGACGAGCCGCCGGTCCTGATTTGCGTACTCGTTCGCTACGCTCACTCTATCTTTATCAAGACAAATCTATTGCCGCATTTCATGTTTAAGTGTGACAAAAGGTGATAAAATTGTCTGATAAGTTTAGAGTGACGGAAAGGAACGAAAAATGCAAATCGGGATCGGCGGCTCGCCAATGTTTCATGTGAAACATTTTTTGATGAAAAGATATTTACGATTGGCGTGTGAAGTGGTATAATAGAAACAAAAGGAATTCTTTTTCCGGGAGGGAAAAAATTTGGGAAAAATAATAGCAGTAACAAATCAAAAGGGCGGCGTCGGTAAAACAACCACGGCAGTTAATGTCAGTGCCGGTATCGGCAAGCTTGGAAAAAAATGTCTTCTTGTGGATGTTGACCCGCAGGGTAATGCCACAAGCGGTGTCGGTGTAGATAAACGCTCTATTAAATTTTCATCATACAATATCTTGATTGAGGGAATAAAAGCGGAAGAAGCTGTGATACATACAGAATATGAGAATTTGGATATTATTCCTTCCAGTATTGAACTGGCAGCAGCAGATATCGAACTGGCAGATATTGAACGCAGAGAAGCAAGAATGAAAAATGCGATTGCTCTTATAAAAGGAAATTATGATTTTATTTTCATAGACTGTCCTCCGTCACTGGGACTGATTACTACCAATGCACTTTGTGCGGCGGATACCATTCTTGTGCCGATCCAGCCGGAATATTATGCACTGGAAGGACTTTCACAGCTCATGAACAGCGTTAGAATCGTAAAAAGAAGATATAACAGCTATCTTGATATTGAAGGTGTACTTCTGACGATGTATGATGGAAGACTTAACCTTACACAGCAGGTTGTACAGGAAGTAAAAAAATTCTTTCCGAGAAAGGTGTTTCCTGTTGTTATACCAAGAGGTGTAAGGCTTTCCGAAGCACCGAGTTTCGGTATGCCGATCATGTATTTTGACAAAGCAAGCAAGGGTTCAGCAGCGTATATGGATCTTGCAAAGCATATTGTCAATATAAATTAAAAAATAAAATATAAAGTTTCGTCTACTTTTTTTAGGTGGCGTGGTGCATGGGGCAATCCCCGCCGGGATTTGGGGCAGAACGTCGACAATATCCCGACGATAAAAAAGGAAGGTGGCAAAAAAATGGCAGCAAAAAAAGGAGGACTCGGAAAGGGTCTTGATTTGATATTTATGGAAAACGAAACCGATGACGGCAGCGGAGCAGTAACGCTGAAAATCAGCGATATTGAACCGAACCGTTCCCAGCCGAGACATGATTTTGACGAAGAAACACTCAGGGAGCTTGCCGATTCCATTGCAAGGCACGGTATTCTACAGCCGCTGCTTGTGAGACCATTGCCTGACGGTGGCTATCAGCTTGTGGCAGGCGAAAGAAGATGGAGAGCCGGCCGTATGGCAGGAATTACGGAAGTGCCTGTTATTATCAGGGAAATGACGGATTCCGAAATGATGCAGATCTCTATGATTGAAAATCTGCAAAGGGAAAATCTGAATCCCGTTGAAGAAGCATTAGGCTACAGAGTGCTTTCGGAGGACTACGGACTAACACAGGACGAAATATCAAAATCAGTCGGTAAAAGCCGACCTGTTATCGCTAATTCTATGCGGCTTTTAAAACTTCCGCAGGAAATACTTGATATGGTAACGTCAGGGGATATTTCGGCAGGTCATGCAAGAGCATTGTTAGGTTTTGAAGATGAAGAATTGCTGATTAAAACCGCAGAGATGATAAAAACGAATGACCTGACTGTTCGTGATGTTGAAAAATTTGCGAAAAAAGCAAATACAGAGAAAAAAACAATTACTGCACCGACTCACAGCAGGAATTCATTTTATGATGAAGTAGAGCTCGCTCTGAATGAGCATCTTAGTCGCAAAGTCAAAGTCAAGAACGGCAAAGACGGCAGCAGCGGTACGCTTGAAATAGAATTCTACAGCGAAGAAGATCTTGCAGAATTAGCAAAGCTTTTTGATAAAGATTAAAAATACATATTGGAATACATTAGTATTTTATGCTATAATAGAGAAGTCAAATATGATGAGAAAACGTTTGTTCAGACGAAAATGCCGCCTGAGGACGATAAGAAATTTGAAAAAAATGTCCGTGAAATTCTTGTCATTACAAATGACTACAGTGATGATGATATGTTCCGTGGACATCATATACAAGTGCCGGGTACAATTGAAGATGGTATCGAATCCGCCGATATGGTAGGATAAATATATACATAAAAATTAAAAAGGAGAAATAACAATGATAGACATTAAACTGATCAGAGATAACCCCGATGAGGTCAAGGCAAAAATCAAAAAGAGAGAAATGGATCTTGACAGTATTGTTGATGAAATCAGAGAGGTTGATGCTGCAAAGCGTGAACAGCTTGGCAAAGTTGAAGCAATGAAGGCAGAGCAGAATGCAGCAAGCAAGCAGATTCCGCAGATTAAAAAAGCAGGCGGTGATGCTTCTGAAATTATGGCGAAAATGAAAGAACTTGTTGCTCAGATTAAAGAGGGGGACAAGGTGGTTTCAGAGCTTGAAGACAAGCAGAAAAGCCTTCTTTTATCGCTGCCGAACCTTCCTGATGATGATGTTGCTGCAGGCGGCAAGGAGAAAAACGAGCCTGTACGCTACTACGGAGAAAAACCGCAGTTTGATTTTAAAATGAAAAATCATGTTGACCTTTGCGAGGGTCTTGGTTTGATTGATTACGAAAGAGGTGCAAAAATTGCAGGCGCAGGCAGTTGGCTCTATCGTGGCTGGGGTGCAAGACTGGAATGGGCGCTGCTGAATTTCTTTATCAGCGAGCATATTAAAGATGGATTTGAGTTTATTCTCCCTCCACATATGCTTGGTTACCAGTGCGGTTATGTTGCAGGTCAGTTCCCGAAATTCGAGGACGAAGTATACTGGATCGCCAATTCCACAAGCAACGACAAGAAATTTATGCTTCCGACAGCCGAAACAGCACTTGTCAATATCCACAGAGATGAAGTACTGACAAAGGATGAATTGCCAAGAAAGTATATTGCTTATACTCCTTGCTATCGTCGTGAAGCAGGCAGCTACCGCAGTGAGGAAAGAGGTATGATTCGTGGTCACCAGTTCAATAAGGTTGAAATGGTGCAGTATACAGAGGATGATAAGTCCGATGCAGCATTTGAGGAACTTGTTGAAAAGGCAGAAAGCCTTGTTCGTCAGCTTGGTCTGCATTACAGACTCAGCAAGCTGGCTGCAGGAGATTGTTCGTTCTCAATGGCAAGAACCTATGATATTGAAGTATGGATTCCGAGCATGGAAATCTATAAGGAAGTCAGCTCCGCTTCTAATGCACGTGCCTATCAGGCAAGAAGAGGCAATATCCGTTACAGAGGCGATGACAAAAAGATGCACTTTGCACATACGCTGAATGCTTCAGGTCTTGCAACAAGCCGTGTCATTCCGGCGATTGTTGAGCAGTACCAGAATGCAGACGGCAGTGTTACCGTACCTGAAGTACTTCGCCCGTATCTGGGAATCGATGTTATTACAAAGGAGTAATATCAATGGGTTTGTTCAGGAAAAAGAAAAAAACTGCTAAAGATATGATCAATGATAAGGAACTGAAAGAACAGCTGGCGGACAATGCACTGGCAGTACTGATCAACAACGGAGAAATTTCTCCGCAGGAGATGGCAGGAATCAGTGTGGAATTCGGTTATTTGATGATGTGCGATGGTCACGGTCTGGAAGGGCTTTTTAA
>ONGS01000043.1 GCA_900317395.1 uncultured Eubacteriales bacterium
AATACCGGTGACGGCAGTTCTATCACAAATTGCCTTAACGCTACAGATCTTGAGTTCAAATATGCAGATAACTTCAAGAATATCTTTGATCTTTATACAGATAACTCTTGCACAGAGAAGAACCTACTCGGCGGTAAGACAGTTGATGAATCTATGGCTGAATTTGCTACAGGTAAGTGCGCTATGATCCAAAACGGTAACTGGGCATGGAGTCAGATCAGCGGTATCGATGGTAACAAGGTTAAAGAAGAGGATGTTAAATTCCTCCCGATTTACACAGGCGTAGACGGTGAAGATAAGCAGGGTCTCTGCGTTGGTACAGAGAACTACTTTGCTGTAAACAGCCAGGTTGACGCAGCTCAGCAGCAGGCTTCTATCGACTTCCTCGTATGGCTCTTTACAAGTGATTACGGTAAGAAGGCAGTTACTAACGACCTCGGCTTTATCGCTCCGTTCACTTCCTTCGGCGATGACGAAAAACCGACCGATCCGCTTGCTAAGGATGTTCTTAACTGGATGGAAAAAGACGGCTATACATCAGTAGCATGGACATTTGCAGGTATTCCTTCCGAAACATGGAAAAATAACTACGGCGCTTCTCTCCTTGAGTATGTTCAGGGTCAGAAGGAATGGACGGCTGTTGTTGATGATGCAAAGGCTGACTGGAAAACAGAGCGTGAAGCTGCAGCAACAGAATAATTCCGACTATAGTCATTAATTAAACAAATAAGCATCCCTCCTGCTCCGTAAAGGTTAATGGTTCAACTTAAACAGAACAACTGTTGAAGTATGATTCGAGTTTCTTTTTTGATATTCATTATTCTATAACCAATATAAAAGAATAATGAATAAAGAATAATAGCTGACTTGATCGTTAAGTTGAAGATATTGCTGTAGAGGGCAGGAGGGACATTTGCTTGAAAGGAGGACATATGGATAAAGCAATAAAAAAATGGTTCCCTTTGTTTGCACTTCCGACTATGGTTGCGTTTACAATAGCGTTCCTTGCCCCGTTTATAATGGGTCTTTATCTTTCACTATGTAAATTTAAAACAGTTAAAGATGCTAAATTCCAAGGCTTTAATAACTATGCCAAAGCATTTTCTGACGATAATTTTCTGAATGCCTTGTGGTTTACCACAAAATTTACGATCGTTTCGGTTATTACGATCAATATTTTAGCATTTATCCTTGCAATGCTTCTGACAAAATCTTTAAAAGGTACAAATGTATTCCGTACATTGTTCTTTATGCCTAACCTCATTGGCGGTATCGTTCTCGGTTACATATGGATTATGATTATCAACGGTGTACTTTCCTATTCTAATGCTACAATTACATCGGATCCCAATTACGGTTTCTGGGGTCTGGTCATACTAATGAACTGGCAGCTGATTGGTTATATGATGATTATTTATATTTCGGGTATTCAAAATATTTCACCCGATCTTCTGGAAGCAGCCGAAATTGACGGTGCAAACAAATGGCAGAGACTGATTCATGTTACACTGCCGCAGATTATGCCGTCCATTACGATTTGTCTCTTCCTGACACTAACCAATTCCTTCAAACTCTTCGACCAGAACTATGCTCTTACAGCGGGTGCGCCGGGAAATAAAACACAGATGCTTGCGCTCGATATCTACAATACCTTCTACGGCAGAGTTGGCTGGCAGGGTGTAGGACAGGCCAAGGCAGTTGTGTTCTTCATTATCGTAGCAGCAATCGCTCTTACACAGCTGTACCTTACAAGAAGTAAGGAGGTTGAAAACTAATGGCTGATGAAATGAAAAATGTCAATACCACTGATGAATATACCGATACGGCTCTTTCCTCAGAGTGGAAAAAATTCCAGGAGGGCGTAGAAAAAGAAAAAGCTCAGAAGGCACTTAAAGCAGAAATGGACAAAATCAAATCGAGTAAAAAAGTCGGTCCTAAAATGCAGGGTACGGATTGGATCAAATTTGCTGTACTGATTGTTATTGCCATCATTTTTGTTACACCTATCTTCCTTGTGCTGATGAACAGTTTTAAAGGTAAACTTTTTGTTAGTAATGAGCCGTTTGCATTTCCGAACAGCGAAAGCTTTGTAGGTTTTGACAACTATACAAACGGTGTTGAAAAAATCGGATTTTTCCCGGCTTTTATCAATTCTGTTATTATTACGCTTGGTTCTGTTGTTCTTTTGATTATTTGCACATCCATGTGCGCATGGTTTATTACAAGAGTTAAAACATGGTACACGAAGCTAATGTATCTTCTCTTTGCGTTTTCAATGATTGTACCTTTCCAGATGGTAATGTACCCGATGTCATTTATTGCAAATACACTCAAGCTTGATAATCTTATCGGTATCATGGTGATTTATCTCGGTTTCGGAGCCGGTCTTTCAGTATTTATGTTTGCAGGTTTTATCAAATCTGTACCGCTTGAAATTGAAGAGGCAGCTATGATCGATGGCTGTGGACCAATCAGAACATTCTTTATGATTGACTTCCCGATTTTGCGTCCGTCTGCGATTACTGTTGCAATCCTCAATGCAATGTGGATTTGGAATGACTATCTTCTCCCGACACTTGTACTTAATGATGATAAGACTCTGCCAATGGCGATTCAGTATCTCAGAGGCGGTTACGGCTCAATCGATATGTCTGCTATGATGGCAATGCTCGTGCTTGCAATTATCCCGATTATTATCTTCTATTTTATTTGCCAGAAGTATATCATAAAGGGTATTGTTGCCGGCGCTGTAAAGGGTTGACCATTTTACTGTTACAAATTATATGTAATATACGGCTGAAACTTCGTTTATGCGGAGTTTCGGTCGTTTTTTTGTAACTGGAAAAAATTTTTTATGATATTTTGATAATTTATAGGTAAAAACATATTGGTTATTGTCGAAAAATGTAGTATAATAAATATATCTGTGCAATTACTGCATAAAAATGATAGAAGATCATCATAAACATCGAGAGATTGATCGGAGGAGAACATATGAAACTTCACGGTATCAAAGTACCGCATAAGAAAAATACCGCCGGGTGTGAGCCGGTACGTATGGATGTACCCGAAACGGTGACAATTCCCGTTTCGATGCACATCGGAAAACCAGCAAAAGTTATCGTCAAAAGGGGAGAAACTGTAAAAGTCGGCCAGCGTATTGCAGAAGCTGACGGTTTTGTGTCGTCTGATATTCATGCAAGTGTATCGGGTTCGGTACAGAAAATTGACGAAATGACAGCTTCGAACGGTGCAAAAATTTCTTGTATTGTCATTAAATCCGATGGTAATCAGGAGCTTTTTGAAGAAATTAAACCGCCGCAGGTCAATGATTTTGACAGTTTTGTCGCAGCAGTAAGGGCAAGCGGTGCTGTAGGCTTGGGCGGCGCAGGCTTTCCGACCTTTATCAAGCTTGGCGTAAAGGATTTGTCAAAGGTGGAAGCGGTTGTTATCAATGCGGCTGAATGTGAGCCGTATATTACTTCCGATACCCGAACCATGATCGATAAGGGTGAGTATGTGTTCAAGGGTATAGAAGCAATCAAAAAGTATATGAAGGTGAAACGCTTTATTATCGGTATCGAAAATAATAAGCGTGAAGCAATCGAAAAAATGAAAACACTTGCCGAAAAGACGGAAGGCGTTGAGATTAAAGTGCTGCCGTCCATATATCCTCAGGGCGGTGAAAAGGTGCTTGTCTATAATACGGTGAAAAAAATTATTCCAAAGGGCGGTCTGCCGCTGGATGTTGGAGTAATTGTGATCAATGTGACAACACTTGCCTTTATAGCGGAATATCTTGAAAAGGGGATTCCTCTTGTTGAAAAGTGCATAACCGTTGATGGTTCGGCAATCAAAGAGCCTAAAAATATCATTGCACCCATTGGTACGCAGATCAAGGATCTGACAGAGGCAGCAGGCGGATTTAAAAGCGACCCTGCCAAAGTGCTTTATGGAGGACCGATGATGGGAATTGCAGTTCCTTCATTGGATGAGCCGGTGTTAAAAAACACTAATGCAATCATAGTAATGGACGAAAAGGAGGCAACACCGCCGAAAACGACGCCTTGTATTGCCTGCGGTGCTTGCTTGAACCATTGTCCGTTAAGACTTGATCCGAGAGAAATTGCAAGAGCCTATCTGCTTGATTCGGGTGAAGATCTTGAAAAGTTATGTGTTGACCTTTGCATGGAATGTGGATGTTGCAGCTTTATATGTCCTGCCAACAGACCGCTTGTTCAGACAAACAAATTGGCAAAAGTAAAACTTCGTCAATATATTTCTGCTAAAAAAGCCGATAAAGAAAAGGAGGGCAAATGATGAATAAGTTAATATCATCTGTTTCGCCGCATTTTTCAAGTAAGCGTACCACTCAGAATATCATGCTTGATGTAATTATTGCGCTGATGCCTGCGGCTGTTGCCTCCGTGCTGATATTCGGCTGGCGCAGTCTGCTTGTGATAGCAGTTTGTGTGGCTTCATGTGTGCTATCCGAATTTTTGTTTGAAAAACTTTGTAAGCGTGAAAATACCGCCATGGATCTTTCCGCTGTTGTAACGGGTCTGCTTCTTGCCTTTAATTTGCCGGTGAGTATTCCGATCTGGCAGGCTATTTTTGGTAGCGTGGTTGCTATAATTGTGGTAAAGCAGCTGTTCGGCGGTATCGGTCAGAATTTTGCCAATCCTGCAATTACCGCACGTATTATTATGCTTACGGCTTTTTCGGGTACAATGACTTCATGGGTTATACCGAAGTCAATCGATGAAGCAGATGTCATTTCTTCTGCTACACCGCTTGCAGCAGTTAAAAAGGGAGAAGCCTTGCCGTCATATCTTTCCCTTTTCTTAGGTACGCATGGCGGTTCTCTTGGTGAAACCTGCGCCCTTGCACTTCTGCTCGGAGGTTTATATCTTCTTGTAAGGCGTGTCATTAGTTGGCATACCCCTGTTGCCTTTATTGCAACAGTGGCACTTATGTCGCTGATCTGCGGAAAGGATGTTCTGTTTCAGCTTTTGTCGGGCGGACTTTTGATAGGCGCCTTCTTTATGGCTACCGATTATTCTACAACACCGTCTACCAAATGGGGTAAAATTATTTTTGGTATCGGCTGCGGACTGATTACGATACTGATCCGTTTCTGGGGAAATCTACCCGAGGGTGTATCGTTCTCAATACTATTGATGAATCTGCTGACACCGTATATTTCAAAGCTGACAAGAAATAAGCCGCTTACGGGAGGTGCAAAAAAATGAAGGATATTATCAAACCTATCGTTGTTTTAGCGTCAATTTGTCTTGTTGTTACCGCACTTCTTGCTTATGTCAATATGGTTACATCTCCTATCATTAAAGCGGCAGAAGAAAAGGCTGCGGCAGAAGCAAGGGCAGAAGTTCTGAAAGAGGCTAAAGATTTTGAATTGCTTGATGTTAAAAATCTTCCCGAGGGTATTACTGAGGTATATAAGGGCAGCGATGACAGCGGCTATGTATTTATGATGACGCAAAAAGGCTACGGCGGCGATATTAAGCTGATCTGCGGTATCCACAATGACGGAAGTATTGAAGCCGTGAAAACACTGTCGCATAGTGAAACAAGCGGTATCGGCTCAAAAGTTGTTGATAATGCTTCAGGTTACCGTGATAACTATGCGGGCAAAACCGCTGAAAATTATCAGGATGTAGATGCTGTAACAGGAGCTACAATATCATCAAAGGCATATAAAGCGGCAATTGCTTCGGCATTTGAGGCATATAAAACAGTAAAGGAGGCACAGCAGTGAGCACTTTGAAAAATTTTACTAAGGGTCTTATCAAAGAAAACCCTGTTCTCGTTCTTATTTTAGGAACGTGTCCCACACTGGCGACTTCCACAAGTGTTATTAATGCACTGGGAATGGGTGCAGCCGCTACGATCGTTCTTCTTTGCTCTAATATTGTTATCTCTGCGCTGCGTAAGGTAATACCCGATAAGGTGCGTATTCCATGCTATATCGTACTGATTGCCGGATTTGTTACTATGGTACAGATGTTAGTCAAGGCTTTTGCGCCTGCACTGGATGAATCACTCGGAATTTATCTTCCGCTGATCGTAGTTAACTGTATTATTCTCGGCAGAGCCGAAATGTTTGCTAATAAAAATAAAGTGTTCGATTCTGCAATCGACGCTCTTGGAATGGGTATCGGATTTACGCTGGCACTTTTTCTTATGGCAACGATTCGTGAGATTTTCGGAAACGGTACATTCTGTGGAATAGAAATTCCTGTTTTGATCGATAATCATGTTTCTATTCTGACTATGGCACCGGGCGGATTTTTTGTATTCGGTCTGCTGATCGCAGCCGTTAACAAATTTGGAACATATAAGCCGAAAAAGAAGGAGTTTGGCTGCGAAGGTTGTCCACAGGCTGAAGCTTGTGGAAAAACAAGCTGCGGAGAAATAAAAGAGGAGGCGGCAAGTAAATGACAAAGCTTATTGTGATACTGCTTTCTGCGGTATTTATCAACAACTATGTATTATCAAGATTTTTAGGTATCTGCCCGTTTCTCGGTGTTTCCAAAAAGCTTGATTCCGCAACAGGCATGAGCCTTGCGGTTATATTTGTAATGCTGATGGCTACTGCTGTTACTTACCCGATACAGAAATATCTGCTTGACCCGAATGACCTCGGTTATTTACAGACAATTGTATTTATTTTGGTAATTGCTGCATTGGTTCAGCTTGTTGAGATTGTTCTGAAAAGATATGTGCCTTCTCTGCACAAATCACTTGGTGTATATCTGCCGCTGATCACGACAAACTGTGCCGTACTGGGTGTTACTATATTGAATATTGATGAGGGTTATACCTTTGTTGAGGCAATGGTCAATTCTCTTGGCAGTGGTCTGGGATTTTTCCTTGCGATGGTGATGTTCTCGGGGGTACGCTCGACAATCGAGGGTAGTGATGTTCCGAAAAGCTTTCAGGGACTGCCGATAACATTGGTAGCAGCCGCTATTACGTCACTTTCTTTTCTCGGCTTCGGCGGAGTAATTGAAAATCTTTTTGCGTGAGGGAGGTGCAGTGAAATGACTGAAATTCTTACTGCGGTAATCCCCGTTGTGATTATCGGTATTATCTGTGCCGCTGTTCTTGTCATAGCTTCAAAGTTGATGGCTGTCAAAGAGGACGAGCGTTTTCCGAAGATCCGTGAATGTCTGCCGGGTGCCAACTGTGGTGCCTGCGGCTATGCCGGATGTGACGGTTATGCAAAGGCACTTTGTGAAAATTCTGACACGCCTACAAATTTGCGCGTTCCGGGTGCAGATGCAGTATCAAAACAGCTCAGTGAAATATTGGGCGTTGAATTTGAAGATGTAATAGAGCAGGTTGCCGTTGTGCATTGTGCCGGCGACTGTACTCATACGCAGGATAAGGTTGAATATAAAGGCATAGAAAGTTGTGCGGCGGCAAAATTATTGTACGGAGGAAAGGGCAGCTGTACTTATGGCTGTTTGGGTCTTGGTGATTGTATGAATGCTTGCCCGAAAAATGCGATTTACATTAAAGACGGAATCGCTCATGTTGATCAGCATGAATGTATCGGCTGCGGAATCTGTACCAAAACCTGCCCGAACCATATTATTTCTCTTGTGGCAGATGTGGA
>ONGS01000010.1 GCA_900317395.1 uncultured Eubacteriales bacterium
ACAGGATACGGCGGCAGTGAAATTGGTTTCAAAATCAAACGGTTCAAATGAAATCAGAAGAAAAACAGCAAAATTCAGAAATATATATAATGCAAAATAGGTGCTGACTCTGTGCAATGTTTCGTTATCAACAGCTTTGCCGTCGATGCGTACCGCCGCAACAGAGCGTGGGTGAAGCATTCGCCTGAAATCATTCTGTATGGATTTGAACAGAATCAGTACTCTCGAAATTTTGAGCCCTCCTGCTGTAGAGCCCGCACAGCCGCCTATAAACATTAAAATGAACAAAACACTTCTGGCAAGCTCAGGCCATAAGTCAAAGTTGGCTGTTGAATATCCTGTGGTGGAAATGACAGAGGAAACCTGGAAAAATGATAGGCGTACAGAATCTCCTAAATTGCCGTAAACAGGATAGATGCTTATGGTTATGATAGCTGTGGAAACAAAGATAATACCAAGGTACATCCACAATTCAGTGTTTTTAACAGCAACTTTGAAACGCTTTAACAGCATAAGATAGAATAAATTAAAATTCACGCCGAATATTACCATAAATATTCCTATTACCCATTGCAGATAAGGACTGTAACAGCCGACAGAATCCGCTTTGATTCCGTAACCGCCTGTACCGGCCGTTCCGAGTGCATAAACCACACTGTCAAATAGCGGCATTCCTCCCGCAAGAAGGAAAACGACTTCTACTACGGTCAGTACAAGATAGATAAGATATAATATTTTTGCCATATCGCTGATTTTCGGTACAAGCTTTCCTACGACAGGTCCGGGCATTTCGGCTCTCATGATATGAATGGATCGTCCCGAATCAACAGGAACGATTGCCAAAATCAGTACTAAGATACCCATTCCGCCAATCCAGTGCGTAAAGCTTCGCCAGAAAAGCAGCCCTTTGCTCATTGCTTCCACATTTTCAAGGATCGAAGCACCCGTTGTGGTAAAGCCGCTGACTGTTTCAAAAAAGGCATCAGCATAATTCTGAATTTCTCCGCTCAAAATAAACGGCATTGCACCAATTACCGAAAGAATTATCCACGCCAGAGTAACAATTGAAAACCCCTCTCGTGCATATATCACTTTGTTTTTTGGTTTGGTCAGCGCAAGCAGAAATCCGATTATAAAAGCAGCAGCCGACGCAACAGCAAAGGCTTTTACACAATTCCATTCAAAATAGCAGACAGATACTGCCAGAGGAAGCAACAACAATATTCCCTCCAGTGTCAATATTTGTCCTGTTCTGTATAATACCATTCGACGATTCATTTGATTACACCTGACTTAATTTAAAATATCGGACAAATCATTAAGACGAAATCCCGATGAAACAATAATGACTTTATCACCCTTCATGATTTTATCATCACCTGATGGAATAATTGCTTTTCGTTCCCTGATGATACCGCCAATCAGAATATTTTTCCTCAGTTTCAGATCTTTCAAAGGGATAGCAAGTGATTTAAAATCATCGCTGACGTTGAATTCCAGTACCTCAGCTTTATCATCCATGATTTTATACAATGTTTCTACATTGCTGCCCAAGGAATTTTCCAGTGCCCTCGCATACTGCACAAGCACATCCGCAACTGTTTTTTGCGGAGAAACGATACAGTCCAGACCGAGCTTTTCTGCCATGGAGGAAAGCTCGTTTTTGTTTACTTTTGCAATAGATTTTGGAACATGGTTGGCATCTGCAAAAATCGATATCAATATATTTTCTTCATCCATTCCTGTCAGTGCTACAAAAGCATCGGCAGAATTCAACCCTTCTTCCATCAGAAGCTCTTGCTGTGCGCCGTCACCATTAATGATAACGGCTTTGTCCAGTACTTCCGAAAGGCGTTTGCATTTTTCGGGATCTTTTTCTATGATTTTAACGCTGTTTCCCGATAAGGTCAGCATATTTGTAAGGTAATGGGCAATTCTGCTGCCGCCGAGTATAATGACATTTTTTGCTTTTTTGTGATCAAGTCCTATCGTCCTCACTAGTTTCTGAACCTCCGAAGGTGAAGCCGTGAGTGCGATCTTATCTCCTTTTTCCAGCACAAAATTACCATCGGGAATATAAACGTCCTCTCCACGCTGAACTACGCACACGAGAAATTTCGATTTCAGTTTACTCCTTATATTCATCAGCTTTACGCCTGTGAGGATGCTGTCCTCTTTCAGAATTATTTCGATGATCTCAAAATTCCTTTGCGAAAAGGTTTCGATTTTCAGTACCGACGGAAGGCGCAGAATATTATAAATTTCTCTTGCAGCCAGGAGTTCGGGATTCAAAGACAAGGACAAATCAAGTTGTTGCTTCAGAAAATTCAGATTTTTTAAATTGTATTCAGGTTTTCTGATACGTGCAATTGTATGTTTTGCACCCATTTTGCCTGCAAGATAACAACAAAGCATATTCAGTTCATCAGAGTCTGTTACCGCTACGATTAGTTCTGTGTGATCGACTCCCGCTTCATTGAGAGTATCGCAGTCTGTACCGCTGCCGCATACGCTCATGACATCATAAATGTTGGAAATATTCTCTAAAACTTTCGGATCGCTGTCAACAGCCACAACATTATGACCTTCATCAACAAGATTGGCAATAATGGCTGTACCGATTTTTCCGCATCCGACTATTACAATTTTCATAAATTCACCCACAATCCTTATATTCAACGCCGCTGCATTACTGCGAGCTAATGTTTTGCATTAAGCATATATATACACATTATATCATATACCAAAATATAATTTCTTTCAACAAAAAATTTTAAAAAATATAATGACTTTTTATTGCAAATTGTGTATAATTAGTAAAGTTAGGTAAGGTAGTAGGTTGTAGGCGGTAGGTAGAAGGTAGTTATTTCTCCCTTTCCGGGTTTATGATGATGGCAACTTTAGCAGCCCCTCAATTATATTGCTCCTCAAACTAAATCTTGAATTTTTATCTTGTTTAAAAGCCGAAATACTGCTTTTATCCTATTCATGATTTTTTCAAGTTTTGATTGGTGTAGCAATAGAAATTGATCTCAAAAAACTTTCCATGAACCATTCCTTTCAACCTTCACCCTGAAATAAGTTGGAGGTTTATCATGACGGAAGATAATGAACATACAGCGGCGCCGGATATGAATCCGGATGAATATTATCCCGAGGATGAACCGGATGTTCCGGCTCATGAACGTTTCAGGCGGCGTATTTTTAAAATGGTTTCGGTCGGTGTTGTGGATGATATAATCAATCAAATGTACGATATCATCAGCACACTTGCATTGATCATCAATCTGCTTGTTACTATACTCAATACCTACAGCGATATCCGTGCGAAATATGCTATGGTACTGGATTATACGGAAGCAGCCACAGTGGCATTTTTTGCTGTGGACTATTTTCTGAGGATCTACACAGCAAATTGCCTTTACCCCAAACACAACGAAGTTAAGTCAATCCTGAAATATATGCTATCGTTTACGGGCATTATT
Source organism: uncultured Eubacteriales bacterium (assembly GCA_900317395.1). Lineage (GTDB taxonomy): Bacteria > Bacillota > Clostridia > Oscillospirales > Acutalibacteraceae > UBA1213. The sequence goes on from ONGS01000010.1 coordinate 3,486, forward strand.
GATTTGCTTTCATTTTTTCCGTATTATCTGCCGTCGTTCTTTCCTGCCGGAGCAGCGGTGTTCAAAATGTTCAGAGTGGCACGAATATTACGGCTTTTTAGAATCAATGCCTATTACGATTCGTTGAATGTTATCACAGAGGTTCTTTTAAGGAAGAAACAGCAGATCATGTCCTCTGTATTTATTATATTGGTGATGATGCTTGCATCCAGCCTTTGTATGTATAGTATCGAGAATCCTGCCCAGCCGGAGGTATTCAATAATGCTTTTTCGGGGATATGGTGGTCAGTGTCAACACTTTTGACAGTGGGTTATGGTGATATTTACCCGATCACAACGGCAGGAAAGCTGATGGGAACCATCATTGCCTTTCTTGGTGTCGGAATCGTTGCCATACCGACAGGTATTATTTCCGCAGGTTTTGTAGAGCAGTATTCTAAATTTCAGAGTATCGGAAACAGCGTCGAGGAAGATATCCACTTTATAAAAATCCGGCTCGAAAAATCAGACCGCTGGGTGGGAAAGCGAATCATGGATCTCGGACTTCCTCACGGTATCATTATTGCAATTATTCAAAGAGGAAACGAAACAGTTATCCCACGAGGAAATGTTCGTCTGAATGCAGGTGATAAGATTGTTCTCGGAGCTGACTCTATTAAAGGCGATAAGCCGATTTATCTGAAAGAAATCTTACTGCGTGAAAATCACCGCTGGAACGGTCAGATGATCAAAGACCTTGATATTTCAAGACGGAGTGTGATTCTCATGGTAAAAAGAGAAAACAAAACCATTATCCCGAAAGGTGACCTTATTCTTCATGAGGGTGACACCATTATCATGTACTCCAAACTCAAAGGCAAAATTGCCGGCGAAGCTGCCACGCAACAAGAAGTTTAAAACTCAGAGAGCTTGAAACATATTGTCAATGAAAAACATCCGATGAACCAAGTTGTCATCGGATGTTTTTGGTTGTTATAATGTATTAATCATACTTTGGTAGTAGCGGTTGTAACAACGCTCTTTCCGGAATACATATTGACATTTGTTCCGGTTTTCAGCAGGAGAGTCGCATTTTTTGCGCCGACAATGACAGGTTTGTTCAGTGCTAGTCCTACGATCGCCGCATGAGAATCTGTTCCGTCAACTTCGGTGATAATACCTGCACATTTTTTCATAATAGGGAGAAGGCTGTTGGTTGTTTCGTGAATGACCAGTATCTCGCCTTCCTTGCAGTTAATGAGAGCCTCTTCATCATTTCGGCATACAACAAGGTGACCGTGGGCAGAAAGATCATTGACAATAGTAGTGCCGCTGCAAAGGATATTACCGACAAGATGTACTTTCATCAGGTTTGTCGTACCCGATACGCCAAGCGGAACACCGGCTGTCAGTACAACAAGATCGCCGTTGTTAAGAAGTCCCTTTTGCTGTGCTACTTCAATTACATGATCGATCAAATCGTCAGTATTATCTTTTTCTTCGATCATAACCGGAAGTACGCCCCATGACATATTTGTCTGACGCCATACTTTTTCGCTCGGAGTACCGCTGATGATCGGACATTCCGGGCGATATTTTGAGAGCATACGGGAGGTGCTTCCGCTTTTTGAAACAGTGATAATAGCAGATGCACCAAGGTCATGTGCTGTTGTACAGGTTGCGTGGGAGATGGCTGAGGTGACATCGGGACGTTCGTGCATATCAAGTTTTTTGAAGCGGTCAATATAGTTGATATTGCTTTCTGTTGTTTCAGCAATATTTGCCATTGTTTTAACAGCTTCAACAGGATAAGCACCTGCGGCTGTTTCGCCTGAAAGCATAATAACGCTTGTGCCGTCATAAATCGCATTGGCTACGTCGGTTGTTTCCGCACGGGTAGGACGTGGATTCTTGATCATAGAATCAAGCATCTGCGTAGCGGTGATAACAGGCTTATCGGAATTTCTTGTTTTGCGGATCAGCATTTTCTGAATGACAGGGATTTCTGCAATAGGAATTTCAACACCAAGGTCACCTCTTGCGACCATAATACCGTCGGAAACTCTAACAATATCATCTATATTGTTAACGCCGTCTTTATTTTCGATTTTGGCAATAATTCTGATATCATTTCCGCCATTTTTGCTCAGCTCGGCACGCATTTCGTTGATATCCTCAGCACTTCTTGTAAAAGAAGCGGCAACAAAATCAACATCTTGCTCAACGCCGAATTTCAGATCCTCCTTGTCTTTGTCACTCAGAAACGGAAGTGACAAAGTAACATCGGGAACATTGATGCCCTTGTGAGAGGAAACAGGGCCACCGTTAATAACTTTGCAGACGATATCTGTTTCTGTCTTGCTTTTTACGGTCATTTCAATCAGACCGTCATCGATGAGTATTCTTGTTCCGACATTCACATCTTCAGGAAGACCTGCGAATGTAATACTGCAATGTTCTTTGTCGCCGTCACATTCATTAATGGTAAGGGTGAATTCCTGACCTGCTTCAAGAATCACTTTTTCGGGAAAATTACCCGTTCTGATCTCGGGGCCTTTTGTATCTAAAAGTATTGCAACAGGGAGTTCCAGCTCACTGCGCAGTTTTTTCAATTTATCGATTTTCTTTTTATGTTCTTCATGTGAACCGTGCGACATATTGATTCTTGCAACATCCATACCGTTTTCCATCAGTGCACGAAGAATTTTTTCATCTTCCGTAGAAGGTCCGAGCGTACATATTATTTTTGTTTTTCTCATGATGATCTCTCCTGAATTAAAATTAACCATTATAATAATACAACATTCACCGGGATTTTACAAGAGAAAGCCCCGGAATTATTTTATATCGTTTTCACTAAAACAAAAGAGAGGCAAGGAACTTGCCTTTATGAAAAAAGTAGTGACCGTAGGGAACGGCTAAGCGAATTAGGCCCGGCGGCTTGCCGGTGCCTTCCCAACACCTTTCATAATGCATTATGCATGAATATGTACTTGCTAATAGGGACTGAGTTGTGCTATAATGTATGAGTATAAATTGACAATTTTGAAATGAAAGGGACTATTAATTTATGAAATTTGTTTCATGGAATGTAAACGGACTGAGAGCTTGTATGCAAAAAGGCTTTTTAGACGTGGTTAATGACCTGAAACCCGATTTTATGTGTGTTCAGGAAATAAAAATGCAGCAGGGGCAGGCAGAAGTGCCGCTTGAAGGTTACAATCAATATTTCAACAGTGCCGAAAAAAAAGGTTATTCCGGCACAGCAATCTTTACGCCGCATCAGCCTGAAAGCATCACCTATAATGGCATGAATATAGAAGCACATTCCCATGAGGGACGAATGATTACTCTTGATATGGGTAGTTTTTATCTTGTGAATGTCTATACGCCGAATGCGAAGGACGGACTTCTCAGAATTGATTATAGAATGGAATGGGAAACCGATCTGAGAGAATATCTGATCAGGCTTGACAAGGAAAAGCCCGTGATCTACTGCGGTGATTTGAATGTTGCTCACAATGAGATCGATCTGAAAAATCCGAAAACAAACAGGGGGAACGCAGGATTTTCCGATCAGGAAAGGGGGAAGATCGCTGAGCTTTTAGACAGCGGCTTTACCGATACTTTTCGGTATCTTCACCCTGACGACACAGGCCGATACAGTTGGTGGTCATATCGTTTTAATGCAAGAAAGAACAATGCGGGATGGCGTATTGACTATTTCATTGTTTCTGACAGGATAAAAGATAAAATTACCAATGCGGATATTCTTTCCGATATCTACGGCAGTGACCATTGCCCCGTGATATTAGAAATTGATATTTAGTGGTCAGAATTTAGTTGACAGGTTGCGAATCGGTGTTCCTAAATCCTGAATCCTTAAGGCTAAAAAAGAGGTGTATTTAATTATGATTGAGGTTAAAGATCTGACAAAATATTATGTAAAGAACAAGGCACTGGATCATGTCAGCTTTTCGCTGAAAGAGGGAGAAATTCTCGGATTTCTCGGTCCGAACGGTGCAGGCAAATCAACAACGATGAATATTATCACAGGTTATCTGTCAAGCGACAGCGGCAGTGTGAAGATTGACGGAATCGATGTACTGGAAGATCCGAAAGAAGCGAAAAAAAGAATTGGTTATCTTCCCGAACAACCGCCGCTTTATAATGATATGACAGTGCAGAAATATCTTGAATTTATGTTCAAGCTGAAAAAAGTCCGTTTGCCTATGAAGGAACATCTTAATACGATATGTGAACAGGTGAAAATCAGCGATGTCAAAGGAAAAATTATCAAACATCTTTCTAAGGGTTATCGCCAAAGAGTCGGTCTTGCACAGGCACTTCTGGGTGATCCGCCTGTGCTGATCCTTGACGAGCCGACAGTTGGTCTTGACCCGATACAAATCGTTGAAATACGCAAACTGATAAGGGATCTCGGCAAACAGCATACGGTTATTCTGTCCTCACATCTTCTTTCGGAGGTGCAGGCAGTATGTGATAAAATACTGATTATCAACCACGGTAAGATCGTTGCCGATGAACTGACTTCCTCTATCACACAGACAGGCTCTTCTACGGTAAGCCTTGAACTAATCATAGAAGGCCGCCGTCAGACGATACATTCCATGCTGCAAAAAGTAGACGGTGTTATTAAGGTAACAGACAAGGGTGAATGTGAGCGTGGCTGCTATGAATTCAGAGTTGACAGCAGGAGAGATGTCAGAAGGCTGATATTCCGTGCATTTGCTAAAAGTGATTTTGCTATTCTTTCCATGCACCCCGTAGAGCAGTCGCTTGAAGATATCTATCTTGATATCATTACGGGAAAAACAGATACAGAGGAGGCTTCGTGAAATGTCAGCAATATTCAAACGTGAATTCGGGTCGTATTTCAGCTCACCCGTCGGCTATGCCGTTTTGGCGGCTTATATGTTTTTCAGTGGTATCTTTTTCTATGTGCAGTGCCTGTTTTTAGGTTCGTCCAGCATGACAATGGTTTTTCAGCAGATGTTTTTTATCGTTCTTTTTGTTATACCGCTTATTACAATGAGAACATTCTCCGAGGAAAAAAGGCAGAAAACTGAACAGGCTCTTCTGACCGCTCCTGTTGGGATTCCTTCCATTGTGGGCGCTAAATTTCTTTCGTCATTGGCGATGTTTGCTCTTTGCCTTTGCTCCTATATCATAGAGGGAGTCGCTCTTTCGTTTATGACACAGCCCGACTGGAGTGTTATTATAGGTAATGTTTTTGCAATGGCGATCCTGGGGTCTTCCTTTATCGCTATGGGTCTGTTTATTTCATCCCTGACAGAAAGTGCTATCGTTGCGGCAATCGTTTCATTTGTACTGAATGTCCTGATCAGCATTATGGATACTATCAGCGGAACAGTTTCGTGGGACGCTCTGACAAATATTACAAATGCGATTTCTTTCCAGAAAAAATACAATAATTTCTCGCTCGGATTGATCTCACTTTCCGACGTGATGTTTTTTGTATCAGTAACTTTTATCTTTCTCTTCCTCACCGACAGAGTGATCGAGAGAAGAAGATGGGCGTAAGGAGGGATTGGAATGTCTGAAAATAAAAATAATATCGAAAACGAAGAAGTAGCAAAAGAAACAACAGTTTCCGAGAAAAATGAAGAAAAAGACACACAGCCCCCAAAAAAACCAAAGAGAAAGTCTGACAACGGCAAACGAAAAACCGAAGTCACTGAAAAACCCGACCATAAGAAATTATCAAGGAGGGTACAGCACAGACTGGTATCGATCGTGATGATCTGCCTTGTGCTTGCGGCAGCGATTCTTGTCAATGTGATTTCGGCTGTCCTGACCGACCGCTTTTCGGGGCTTACAGCGGATATTACAGGCAATGGAGCTTATAATCTCACCGATACAACGATGAAACTTGTCAGCAGCGTGAAGAAAAAAGTAACGATTACTTTCCTTGCGGATAAGGCTTCCTATGAAGCAGTCGACAGCTATTATAAGCAGGCTGTCAGTCTTGCTGAAAAAATGAAACAGAATTCTGACGGCTTTATTACAATCGAATATGTTGATCTGATCAAAAATCCGACCTATTCGAGTAAGTATGAAAACGAGGATCTTACCGTAACGGATGTTATCGTAAAATGCGGGGACAAATACAATATTCTGAAAAAGGAAGATCTTTTTAACTATGCACTTGACCAGACCGGTTATCAGTATATTACATCTTCCAAGGCGGAATCCGCAATTGATACAGCAATCGTAAAAGTAACAAGTGATGTCAGCAATAAAATTGCTATTGTGAATGACAATACCGAGGACGATTATTCCTACATCTCAAAGCTTCTGACAGCCAATAACTATGAAGTTATTGAAATGAGTATCGAGAAGGAAGATATTCCTAAAGATGTCAATACGGTGATTGCCTATGCACCTGCAAAGGATTACACCGAAAAAGCAGTGGAAAAGCTCAGAAAGTTCCTGAATAATGACGGAAACTATGACAAGAGTATTTTCTATATTGCATATATGGGTCAGACAGACACGCCAAATATTGATGAACTTCTCAAATCATACGGTATGACTGTCAGTGACGGACTTGCTTTTGATGCAGATACATCAAGGCAGTACAGCAGCGGAGATATGTACAGATTTATTGCAACGAAATTTGCTTCCGAGGAATTTACCGAGAACATTACAGAAAATGATACAGCGGTTCTTTCCAGCCGTTCCAAGGCTGTTGCTTCCGTGAATGATAATATTACTACGCCGCTTTTGACCTATTCTTCACAGTCGGGTGTTTATCTGTTTGATGATACCGAAGATACATTTGATATTGAAAAAGCGATGATAGGCAATGTCAATGTTATGATGCTGGGACTTTCGGGGAATGATCAGGCTACATCCAAGCTGATATTCAGCGGTTCAACGGATATGTGGACACAAACCATTATGCAGTCCGAAATGATGAACCAGACTTATTTCCTGAATATTATTAATGACCTGAATCATAGACAGGATAATTCAATAAGACTGGAGGATAAGGTCGTTACCGAATATAACCTGCATATTAGCAGTTCAACGGCAGTGACTGTGGGCGTGATCATGTTTGCTGTAATACCGGTGCTGATCATAGGCGCAGGCATTATGGTGTATATTGTGCGCCGCAGAAGATAACGGAGGACGGCAATGAAAAAAAATATAAGATTAATTATTGTCATCAGCATTATTGTCGTTTTGCTTGCAGCTGCTTTGATTTTTGTTTTTAATCTTCCTCAGAATGACGACAGCGGCGTAGTGACCGATACAACCAACGATATTTTGCTGTATGATAAAACCAATCTCAAACCTGAAGAGATCACTGTGAAAAACAGCGGAGGAGAATATGTGCTTCTCGGATTTGATTATTCAGAACTTCTGGGTGAAGTGATCGAGGAAAAAGCGGCACAGGCGAGTGAAGAGGCTGCTTCTAAGGCAGCAGAACAAAGCAGTGAAGGTTCTCAGCTCAGTCAGGTATCTGATAATCTGAAAGAGGAAGAGGTATCGACCGTATCAGTGAATATGCACTATACTATGCAGGGATTTGAAGATTTGGAATTGTCTAAAGACAGAACCGATGACCTTGCCTACCAGTGTTCCTATGTGACTGCATTGATGCTTGTTGATAAATCGGGCAGCAAATACAAGGATTATGGTCTCGATAAGCCAACTGCTACCGTAACAGTCGTTTTCAGTGATAATTCACAAGAGATATTGTATGTGGGAGATGAGGCTCCCGATAACAATGGCAGATATTTCAGACGTGACGGCAATGCGAATGTCTATCTGATGCAGAGCGAAACAGTAACTTCCTTCCTCACTGAAAAACTGCAAATGCTGGATAGCACGCTCACAGCTGAATTTGATGATGAGGAAGAGGATGAGTGTCAGATCACTACCGTCAATATCAGTGGAACGGGTTATGATAAACCTGTTAAAATTACCAAAGAAATGAATGTGGCTTCCGTTAGTAACTATAATATGACATCGCCATTTAAAGAAGCCTGCGGTCAGAACGTTGTCGAAGGATTCGGCGAAGATATGTATGGAATGTCAGGCAGTGAAGTTGCTGCTGCGAATGTAACGGATAAGGATATCAAAAAATACGGTCTTGATAAACCGTATATGAATATCAGTGTGACAGCCAGTGATAATTCAAAAATCAATCTTCTTGTTTCAAAAGCAGAAAAAGACGGTAGCTGTTATGTGATGACCAAGGGCGGTAAAATCATTTGTAAAATGACACAGTCGGATGTTAAGAACTGGTATGGTATACAATCGGTCAATTTCCTTGCTTCCAACTTTGTTTTCCCGAATATCGATAATATGAATAAAGCTGCAATTACCGTTGCGGGTGAAACATATGATTATGAAATCAAGCATGATACGCAGGATAATGAGCTTCTTGAAGAATTCACCATGACCACTATTTTGCTTGACGGCAAAGAAATTAATTATGTGAATTTCAGCACATTTATCAATAACGTATCGGGACTTGAAAGAACAGGTGTGGAACTCAAAGACCTTGACGGTTTTGAAGAAGTATTCCGTATTGTTATGTCTTACAGTGCAGATGATGAAAAGCAGACCGATACCCTTGTTATTTATAAGGGCAGTGATGACAGCTATGCAGTAATGCTCAATGATCGTGTTGAAGGCTATACCGACAGAGATTATGCAGAGAAACTGATCGGGCAGGCAGATAAAATCAGCGGTTCAAAGTCTATTGAAAGACTCAAAACAGATGATGAAAATTCGGAGAGCAGCACAGAAGAAAACAGCGGTGAATCTTCAGAAAAGAACAGCGAAGAATCATAAAATAAAAAACCATGCAGATTTTGTAACAATACGGTCTGCATGGTTTTTTTATAACAATAACAGAAGCCGTATCGCTTTGAAACGATACGGCTTCTGTTTATATAATTCAGTTAAATTTGTTTGTGTTTTTCAGAATCAAACTACACCCTGAGCAATCATTGTGTCAGCAACCTTAACAAAGCCTGCGATGTTAGCACCTACTACATAGTTGCCTTCATAGCCGTACTTCTTAGCTGCGTCTGCAATGTTGTGATAGATGTTAACCATGATGCCCTGCAGCTTCTGGTCAACTTCCTCAAATGTCCATGAAAGTCTCTGGCTGTTCTGTGACATTTCAAGAGCAGATGTAGCAACACCGCCTGCATTTGCAGCCTTGCCGGGAACGAAGTATACGCCTGCATCCTGGAATTTCTTTGTAGCTTCGAGAGTTGTCGGCATGTTAGCACCCTCAGCAACAGCGATTACGCCGTTCTTGATAAGGTTCTCGGCAGCCTCAACATCAAGCTCGTTCTGTGTTGCGCACGGAAGAGCGATATCGCAGGGAACAGTCCAAAGGAACTTTCCTTCTGTATATTCGGAGTTCGGACGATAGTTCTTGTACTCTGTAAGTCTTGCTCTCTTAACTTCCTTGATCTCCTTAACAGCAGCAACATCAATTCCGTCCGGATCGTAGATCCAACCTGTTGAATCGGAAAGTGTAACAACCTTAGCGCCGAGCTGCTGAGCCTTCTGTGTAGCGTATATAGCAACATTACCTGCACCGCTGACAGCAACAGTCTTGCCCTTGATGTCGATGTTATGATCTTTAAGAAGCTCTTCTGTGATGTAGAGAAGACCATAGCCTGTAGCTTCTGTACGAGCAAGTGAACCGCCGTATGTAAGACCTTTACCTGTGAGAACGCCTTCATACTGATTTTTGATTCTCTTGTACTGACCGAAGAGATAACCGATCTCTCTTGCGCCTGTACCGATATCACCTGCAGGAACGTCAGTATCAGCACCGATATGTCTGTAAAGCTCTGTCATAAAGCTCTGGCAGAATGCCATTACTTCTCTGTCACTCTTACCCTTAGGATCGAAGTCAGAGCCGCCCTTGCCGCCGCCGATCGGAAGACCTGTGAGGGAGTTCTTGAAAATCTGCTCGAAACCGAGGAACTTAATGATACCGAGGTTTACGGAAGGATGCAGACGGAGACCGCCCTTGTACGGACCAATCGCACTGTTGAACTGGATACGGAAGCCACGGTTTACCTGAACCTTACCGTTGTCATCTACCCACGGAACTCTGAACATAAGCTGTCTTTCAGGCTCAGTGATTCTTTCAAGGATGCTTTCCTTCTGATACTGAGGATTAGCTTCAATAACGGGCTCGAGAGATTCGAGTACCTCTTTGACTGCCTGTACGAACTCAGGCTGTGCCGGGTTTTTTTCGATTACTTTTTCAAGTACGTCGCTTACATATGACATCGTTGTCACTCCTTAAATTTATATTTTGTTCTCCATTCGATACACGATAAGATCGCATACCGAATCTTAACGCAATTTTGATTTTAGCATACTTTCTTTCAATAATCAAGTACAATTTGAAGGTTTTTTTATTAAATCTTGCATTTTTTATCGTTCCGACAATTAATATTGTCTTTAAATATACCAAAACATCATATGAAAATGCAGGATTTGAAGTCTTGAACTGCTATTTGTTCGAGTTTTGTGCAGAAAGAGAAAAATACACAAAAAACGATAAAAAAACTGTGACATATGTCAAAAAATATTTTGATGATTAGAATTGCTTGCTTAAAATGCGGTTTGGTTGTATAATTAAATCTGTATTTTAGGCTTTTTATGTAAGATGTAAAAATCTGAGAGGAGTAATTTCAATGGAAAAAACAGAGCAGCTTTATGAAGGTAAGGCAAAAAAGGTTTATGCAACAGCCGACCCTAATCTTTGTGTGGTTGAATATAAGGATGACGCAACTGCATTCAACGGTCTGAAAAAAGGTACGATCACCGGTAAAGGCGTTGTCAATAACAGAATGTCAAACTTTATGTTCAAGCTTCTTGAAGAAAAGGGTGTCAAGACACACTATGTCGAAGAACTCAGCGACAGAGAAACAGTGGTTAAAAAAGTAAGCATTGTTCCGCTTGAAGTTATCATCCGTAATAAGGCTGCGGGTTCTATGGCAAAACGCCTTGGTCTTGAAGAAGGTTCGGAGCTGAAAACGACTGTTCTTGAATTTTCCTATAAGGACGATGATCTTGGCGATCCGCTGATCAATTCTTATCATGCTGTTGCAATAGGTGCTGCAACATGGGAGGATATCGATGTCATTAGCAAAATGGCACTTGATGTCAATAAATACATGGTAGAATTCTTTGAAAGTGTCGGTGTTGAGCTGATCGACTTCAAACTCGAATTCGGTAAAACTTCAAGCGGTGAAATCGTTCTTGCGGACGAAATTTCTCCCGATACCTGTCGTTTCTGGGATATCAAGACCCACGAAAAACTTGATAAAGACCGTTTCCGTCGTGATCTTGGCGGCGTTGAAGAAGCCTACGCCGAAATGATGAGACGAATCGGACTTGGATAATGCATTATTCACAATGCACAATGCATAATGAATGATAACCGCCGGTTTATTACGAATAGGTGGATTTAATGTGTATTCATAGTGTATAATGAGTGGCAGTGGTCGGCTCATTACGAAAGCAAAAGTTTATTATAACAAAATCTAAGAAAGTAAAACATATATCTTAGCTAATAATTATGCATTATGCATTATGCATTATATATGGGGTGGATTTTTTGAGTATCGATTCACAGGAGTTTTTTTCCGAAGAACTGCATGAGGAATGTGGTGTGTTCGGTATATACGGTGATGACAGTCTGTCGCCGGCTTATGCTTGCTATAACGGACTTCTGGCTTTACAGCACAGAGGTCAGGAAAGTTGCGGCATAGCGGTAAACGACAGGGGTGTTGTATCCGGTCATAAAAATATGGGCCTTGTCAGCGAAGTGTTCAGTAATGATATTCTGAATTCGCTGAAAGGTCAGATGGCAATAGCTCATGTCAGGTATTCAACAGCAGGCGGCAGTGTGCGTGAAAACTCACAGCCGCTTGTTATGCGTTATGTAAAGGGTACGCTTGCCATTGCTCATAACGGAAATCTGACAAATGCGTATGAAATTCGCAGAGAATTGGAGCATAGGGGCGCAATTTTTCAGACAACTATAGACTCCGAAGCGATTGCATATTTGATTGCGAGAGAACGTGTTAAAGCAGGTTCTGTTGAGGCAGCAGTCGAAAGAGCTATGGGACAGATCGACGGAGCTTATTCGCTGCTTGTGATGAGTCCGCAGAAGCTGATCGCAGCTCGTGACCCTCACGGTTTCCGACCGCTTTGTATCGGTAAGCTTGGGGACAGTGTTGTATTTGCTTCCGAAACTTGTGCGCTGGCGGCTTGCGGAGCCGAATTTGTGCGTGATGTGGATCCGGGGGAAATCGTTGTTGCAGACGAGGACGGCTTACATTCCATTCGCACCTGTATTCCTGAAAAATCAAAGAAATCGCTTTGCGTGTTTGAGTATATTTATTTTGCAAGAACCGATTCGGAAATCGATGGAATCAGCGTGTATAAATCACGTAAGGAGGCAGGACGAATTCTTGCAAGAGAATTTCCTGTTGATGCAGATATCGTGATCGGTGTACCTGAATCCGGTATCGATGCAGCAATTGGCTATAGTGAGGAATCGGGGATTCCGTATGAAAAGGGTATTGTTAAAAACGGCTATATCGGACGAACCTTTATCAAGCCGACGCAAAAGGAAAGAGCCAACAGCGTTAGGCTGAAGCTGAATCCTCTGCGTTCGGTGCTGGAAGGCAAAAGAGTGGTTGTGATCGACGACTCGATCGTTCGTGGTACGACTTGTGATAGAATTGTAAAAATGCTCAGAAACGCAGGCGCTAAGGAAGTACATCTGAGGATCAGTTCACCGCCGTTCATCTGGCCGTGCTTCTATGGAACGGATATTCCGAGCCGTGACGAGCTGATTGCCGTTAAGCATACGGTAGATGAAATATGCGAGCTGACAGGTGCGGATTCGCTTGGATTTTTCCCGCCTGAAAAATTAGGCGAGATGCTGGGTGGTGTGGACTGCGGTTTCTGCGATGCTTGTTTCTCGGGAAAATACCCGACGAAAATTCCTGAAAAAATGCTTGCAGGCAAGGAAAGAGGCGGTGTAGATTTTGATAAAAAGCTTCCCGCAAAGAAAAAAAATACCTCTGTTTGTCAAGGTAAAGATGAAGAAAATGAATAATCAATTCGGAAAGGTATACATAATATGAGAGATACATATGAATCACCGCTTTCGTCAAGATATGCGGACAAGGAAATGAAATACATCTTTTCTCCCGATAAGAAATTCAGAACATGGAGAAAATTGTGGATTGCTCTTGCAGAATCAGAACATGAACTTGGTCTTGATATTACACAGGAGCAGATCGACGAGCTGAAAGCTCATGCGGACGATATCAACTATGAAATTGCGGAAGAAAGAGAAAAGCTTGTCCGTCATGATGTGATGTCCCATGTATATGCTTACGGCGTACAGTGCCCGAATGCTAAAAAGATCATCCACCTCGGCGCAACTTCCTGCTATGTAGGCGACAATACGGACGTTATTATTATGACAGAAGCATTGAAAATCGTAGAGAAAAAGCTGGTAAGTACGATTCGTCTGCTTTCGGAGTTTGCGGATAAATATAAAAATCTGCCCACTCTTGCTTTTACACATTTTCAGCCTGCCCAGCCTACAACTGTCGGCAAAAGAGCAACACTCTGGATTCAGGATCTTTTGATGGACCTGGAAGATGTGCAGTATGTTCTCGGCGGAATGAAGCTTCTCGGCTGTAAGGGTACCACAGGTACACAGGCAAGTTTCCTTGAACTGTTTGACGGCGACCACGAAAAATGCAAAAAGCTTGATAAGCTGATTGCTGAAAAAATGGGTTACAGTGATTGCTTTGCGGTATCGGGTCAGACGTATTCAAGAAAGCTTGATAGCCGTGTGCTGAATGTGCTTGCAGGAATTGCACAGAGTGCTTCAAAGTTCTCTAATGATATCAGACTTCTCCAACACCTGAAAGAGGTGGAAGAGCCATTTGAGAAAAATCAGATCGGTTCTTCTGCAATGGCTTACAAGAGAAATCCGATGCGCTCTGAGCGTATGGCTTCTCTTGCAAGATACGTCATGGCAGATGTGCTGAATCCGTACATTACGGCGGCTACACAGTGGTTTGAAAGAACACTTGATGATTCGGCTAACAAGCGTTTAAGCGTTCCCGAAGCTTTTCTTGCGGTTGATGCGATCCTCAACCTTTATATGAATGTTAGCAATGGTCTTGTGGTTTATGATAAGGTTATCACCGCACATCTTAAAAGAGAACTTCCGTTTATGGCAACCGAAAATATTATGATGGATGCTGTTAAAAGAGGCGGCGACCGTCAGGAGCTTCATGAGAAGATCAGAGAACATTCAATGGCTGCCTCGACTGTTATCAAACGTGACGGCGGTGAAAACGATCTTCTTGAAAGAATCGCAAATGACCCTGCTTTTGGTGTAACACTGGAAGAACTGGAAGCACTGCTTCAACCTGAAAAGTATGTCGGCAGAGCACCGAAGCAGACAGAAGATTTCCTGAACGAAACTGTAAAGGCTGCACTTGCCCCCTACGAAGCAATAGCAACCGAAACAGCTGAAATAAATGTATAGTGATTAGTGGTGCGTGACCGCAATTGAATTTGAAATATGGTTCGGCGGCTCACGGACACTCCGCTAGTGAGGTGATTGTGTATGATCAATAATAATGTTATGGCAAGAACGGAAGCGCATAGTGTTGTCAATCAGCTTGGTTGTTTTTCGGTCATTGAATACAGCAAGGATGTTTCCGTATCTCCGGGATCAGCTCAGATTGCCTATTTTATGGGTAAAATGGGTGTGAGAAAAAGACAGGTAGTGGCAACACTCAACAATCAGGGTGTGATTCTGCAGGCAGGTGCTATGCAGATTATGGCAGGCAATGTCAATATGAACACCAATGTACAGGGCGCAGGCGACTTATTCAAAAAAATGATTGGCAGCAAGGTTACGGGCGAAACAGCAATCAAGCCGAGATATTTCGGCAGCGGTCAGGTAATATTTGAGCCTACCTATAAATATATTCTTCTTGAGGATCTTTCCAAGTGGAACGGAGCAGTTACGATTGAGGATGGTCTGTTTCTTGCTTGTGATGATACGGTTCAGATGAAGGTGACGGCAAGATCGAATTTTTCGTCTGCTATTGCAGGCGGTGAGGGTCTATTCAATACAACACTTGTCGGCGCAGGCGTTGCAGTTCTTGAAAGTCCTGCACCGGCGGAAGAACTGCTGATATTTGATCTTCAGAATGACGTATTGAAAATAGACGGTAATATGGCAATCGCATGGTCCAATACGCTTCAGTTTACTGTTGAAAGATCATCAAGATCGCTTGTTGGTTCTGCGGCTTCCGGCGAAGGTCTTGTGAATGTATACAGAGGAACAGGCCGTGTGCTTGTTGCGCCGGTTGCCTGAAATAATGCATTATTCAAAGAAAGGTAAGGTAAAGATATGGTAAGAGCAATAGTCGGCGCTAACTGGGGCGACGAAGGAAAGGGTAAAATCACCGATGTTCTTGCACAGAAATCGGATATGGTCATCAGATTTCAGGGCGGTAGCAATGCGGGTCATACTATTATCAATAATTATGGTAAGTTTGCCCTTCATCAGCTTCCGTCAGGCGTTTTTAACGAGAAAATTACCAACGTGATCGGCAACGGTGTTGCCCTCAGCGTTGAAAATCTGATAAAGGAAATTAAAGAACTTGTGGACAGCGGTGTGCCAAAGCCAAATATTCTTGTTTCGGACAGAGCACAGATCGTTATGCCGTACCATATTCTGTTTGACTGTTATGAAGAAGAAAGACTTTCTTCACGCAGTTTCGGTTCCACAAAATCGGGTATCGCACCGTTTTATTCCGATAAGTTTTCTAAAATCGGCTTTCAGGTAAATGAGCTTTTTGATGATGAGGAAGGTCTCAGAGAAAAGCTGGAAAGAATACTTGAAGTGAAAAATGCAGTTGTAAAGAATGTTTACAACAAAGAGCCAATCAGTGCAGATGAGATGTTTGCAAATCTGATGGAATATAAAAAAGCACTTGAGCCCTATGTAGCAAGTACCTTTGATATCGTGCACGATGCTGTTGTTTCAGGCAAAGATATCCTTCTGGAAGGTCAGCTTGGTTCACTGAAAGATACCGATTTCGGTATTTACCCGATGGTAACATCGTCTAATACGATTGCAGGTTACGGCGCAGTCGGTGCAGGCGGTATTCCTCCTTATGAGATCAAGGATATTATCACTGTTGTCAAAGCGTATTCCAGCTCGGTAGGTGCAGGCGAATTTGTTAGCGAGATTTTCGGAGAGGAAGCCGAAGAACTCAGAAAAAGAGGCGGCGACGGCGGCGAATATGGTGCAACAACAGGCAGACCGAGAAGAATGGGTTGGCTTGACCTTGTTGCTACACGTTACGGCTGTAAGGTGCAGGGTGCTACTCAGGTTGCTTTTACCGTACTGGATGCTCTGGGTTACCTTGATGAGATTCCGGTGTGTGTGGCTTATGAGCTTGACGGCGAAAGAATTGACTACTTCCCGTCCACGACAAAACTAAAAAGAGCAAAGCCGATTCTTGAAGTGCTTCCGGGTTGGAAAACAGATATCAGAGGAATTAAAAAATATGAGGAACTTCCCGAAAACTGCCGCAACTATATTGAATTTGCGGAAAAGGCAGTAGGTGTTCCGTTCACCATGATTTCCAACGGTCCTAAGCGTGAGGACATTATTTACAGATAAGCCGGAGGGATTGATATGTGTGGAATAGTAGGTTATATTGGCTATGAGCAGGCAGGCCCGTTTCTTCTTGACGGTCTTGAAAAGCTTGAATACAGAGGCTATGACAGTGCAGGTGTTTGCTTGAATGACGGAAACGCGCTTGTTGTAAAAAAATCCAAAGGTAAGCTGAAAGTGCTCAAAGACCTTACCGAGGACGGTAGAACGCTCAAAGGAACTGTCGGCATCGGTCATACAAGATGGGCTACTCACGGCGAACCCTCTGATGTCAATGCACATCCGCATCTCAGCGAATCGGGCAGATTTGCCGTAGTTCATAACGGTATTATTGAAAATTATCAGCAACTGAAAGATTATCTTACCTCTAAGGGGATTGAATTTCGCTCCATGACAGATACAGAGGTTATCGCTCAGTTGATTGAATATTATTACAAGGGCGACCTTATCGATACCGTCATAAAGGTCCTGGAAAAATTGGACGGCTCTTATGCACTCGGTGTCATCAGTCAGGAAAATCCTGATGAGATCGTTGCTGTACGTAAAGAAAGTCCGTTGATCATTGGACTTGGCGAAAAAGAAAATTTTATTGCTTCCGATGTTACGGCGATTCTTTCTAAAACCAGAAAAATTTATCGTCTTGAAAATAACGAAATAGCAATTCTCAACCGTGACAGCGTTAAAATCATTAACACGGACAAAGATGAGGTAAAAAAAGAAATCGAAACGGTCAACTGGGATATTAATGCTGCCGAAAAAGGCGGTTATGAGCATTTTATGTTCAAAGAAATTATGGAACAGCCCAAAGCAGTAAGCGATACCATTTCTCCGAGAATTAAAAACGGCAGAGTGGTACTCGATGAGATCAAGCTAACAAAAGAGCAGCTGCAAAACTTTACAAAAATTAATATTCTTGCCTGTGGCTCGGCTTATCATGTCGGCGTTGTGGCAAAGTATATTTTTGAAAAAATGCTGCGCATTCCTGTTGAGGTTGACCTCGCTTCTGAGTTCCGTTACCGTGATCCGATTATTAATGATAAAGTCCTGACGGTTGTTATCAGTCAGTCAGGTGAAACAGCTGACACGAAAGAGGCAATGAAAGAGGCGCAGAGACGTGGTTCTCATGTTATTTCTATTGTTAATGTTGTCGGCAGTGCGATTGCTGTTGAATCCAATGACGTAATTTATACATGGGCAGGTCCCGAAATTGCCGTCGCAACAACCAAAGCATACAGTACACAGCTTGCTGTAATTTATCTGATGGCATTGTATTTTGGTGATATGCTCGGTACGATTGTGGAAGATGAATACAAGGCGCTTGTTGCAGAATTGGAGCATCTTCCTGAAAGAATAGAGGAAATTCTCGGTCATAAAGAAAAAGTTCAGTATCTTGCTTCCAAATATTTCAATACCAAAGATGTATTCTTTATTGGAAGAAATATCGATTATGCGCTTTCTTTGGAAGGCTCATTGAAGCTGAAAGAGATATCGTACATTCACAGTGAAGCGTATGCGGCAGGTGAACTTAAACACGGTACAATCTCTCTGATCGAACAGGGAACGCCTGTAATTGCACTTGCAACACATGAAGAGCTGATTGGAAAAATCATCAGCAACATAGAAGAAGTAAAAACCAGAGGGGCACAGGTAATGTGTATAGCCTGTGACAATCATCCCGAAATCGAAAAAATCGGTCAGACTGTATTTATTCCGAAATCATGTGATATGCTTCTTCCGTCTCTTGCTGTCATTCCGCTGCAGCTTTTTGCCTATTATGTTGCTTCTTTGAAAGGCTGCGATATCGACAAGCCGAGAAATCTTGCAAAATCGGTAACAGTTGAATAGTAATTAGAAATTAGCGGACAGTGGTCAGGATTTCGTTTCTGAATCACTGCCCCCCTGATCTCTAACCCCTATATTCTAAAAAAAGGTGAAAGTGATATGGATATAAAAAACGAAGCCATACTTGTGATGGATTTTGGTGGACAGTATACACAGCTTATTGCAAGACGAGTTCGTGAATGTAATGTATACTGCGAAATCAGATCCTATAAAATTACCGCTGAGGAAATCAAAGACAAAGGTTACAAGGGGATTATCTTTACCGGTGGTCCGAACAGTGCCTATGACGATAACGGTCCGAAATGTGATCCGAAGCTTTTTGAACTCGGTATTCCTGTTCTTGGAATCTGCTATGGCGCTCAGCTGATGGCAGTGACCCTTGGCGGCAAGGTGATCGGAATTGACGATAACAGAGAATACGGTAAAACAGAAGTGGAATTTAATACATCCTCTTTGATGTTCCATTCTGCTCAGGAAAAAAACATTTGTTGGATGAGTCATACCGACCGTATTGAGGAAATTCCTCACGGGTTTAAAGTGACGGCAATGTCCAAGGACTGTCCGGTTGCTGCTATGGAGGATATCCAAAGAAACTTTTTTGGTGTTCAGTTCCACCCCGAAGTGCAACACACGCTGGAAGGACAACTCTATCTTAAAAACTTCCTTTACAATGCCTGTGGCTGTACAGCAGACTGGAAAATGGATTCTTTTGTTAATGATACGATCAGGTATCTGCGTGAAAAAATCGGTGATAAAAAGGTACTTTGTGCTCTTTCGGGCGGAGTTGATTCCTCTGTGGCTGCACTGCTTGTTCACAGAGCTGTCGGCAAACAGCTTACCTGTATTTTTGTTGACCACGGACTTCTCCGCAAGGATGAGGGTGACCAGGTCGAAACAATCTTTAAAAAACAGTTTGATATGAATTTGATCCGTGTTAATGCAAAAGATCGTTTTCTTTCAAAGCTTGCCGGTATTAGTGAACCTGAAAAGAAGCGTAAAATTATCGGTGAGGAATTTATCCGTGTATTTGAAGAGGAATCTCAGAAGCTCGGCAAAATCGAATACCTTTGTCAGGGGACGATTTATCCCGATGTTGTGGAAAGCGGTGTTGGTGAATCTGCTGTCATTAAAAGCCACCACAATGTAGGCGGTCTTCCCGAGGATGTCGGCTTTGAGGGGATTATTGAGCCGCTTCGTGATCTCTTTAAGGACGAGGTCAGAAAAGCCGGTCTTGAACTCGGTATTCCGGAGTTTCTTGTCTATCGCCAGCCATTCCCCGGACCCGGTCTTGCAATCCGCATTATGGGCGATATTACTGACGATAAATTGGAAATTCTTAAAGAAGCCGATGCAATTCTGCGTGAAGAATTTGCTTGCAGCGGTCTTGACCGTGAAGTAAATCAGTACTTTGCCGTTATGACGGGAATTAAGAGCGTTGGCGTTATGGGTGACGGCAGAACCTATGACAATACTATTGCCCTCCGTGCCGTTACAACCAACGATTTTATGACTGCTGACTGGGCAAGAGTTCCTTATGACGTTCTTGAAAAAATTTCTAACAGAATCATTAACGAAGTTAAAAATGTTAATAGAGTCGTTTATGATATAACGTCTAAGCCACCGGCGACAATCGAGTGGGAATAATCCCCAAACCGTCAAAAAGCGCATAAACAAGCGGTTTCTGCTGTGTTGTTATCCTCATTGGCAACAGAATGG
>ONGS01000168.1 GCA_900317395.1 uncultured Eubacteriales bacterium
CACGTTGATTTTGGCGGGGCTGTTCGGGAAGCTGCTATCGCGGAACACGGCGCGCAGCGGCTGACGCTTGGCGATCGCCTTGATAACAGAATCCGGAATATTCTCGTCAAAGCAAGCAATCAGGTCGCCATCGTTGTAGGTATGAACGGTGCAGCCGTCGATCGTCTCGGAGGAATAGGGCATGGAAAGCGGCAAACCCCATTCAAGCAGGCAGCCGAAGAGCAGGTCGAGGTCGGTGCGGTCAGACTTTACATTGGATTCCAACATTGACAACATATCCTGTGTGTAATCACCTGCGGCGTAATACACATCATTCATATTACTTTCATCAGTTTTGAAAACACGGAATCCAATGTCGAGATTCTGTGTAGTTAAAGGACTGTTTTCTTTGATTTTTAGTCCTGCGCGTCGAATTCTTTCTTTTCCTATTTCACAGATATTAGTATAACCTTCCTTAAATGCAGAGCTTTTTTTCTCACATTCTTCTGGATACTGAACCATGATAAATTTTCTATCACCATTATCAGTACAGTTTTGCAAGAATACAGCGTGAGCAGTAGTAGCTGATCCTGAAAAGAAATCTAATACGATAGCGTCTTTATTATCATCAACTATATCAATTAAATATCTGATTAAGGCTGTCGGTTTTGCAAAATCAAATGGAATTCCCAACTCTGTTAATTCTTTTGTACTTAATCGATTCTCCCATTTTGATATTAAGTCAACGGGAACTTTTCCATCCTCTTGTCTATCACTTAGCCATATTTTGGTATAAACATTCCATTTTGCTGGTTTGCCTTCAGATGTTATTAATACACCATTTGATGGTTTAAAGGCAATATTACCCTTTTTACGCTCTTCAAGATAACGTTCTCTACTCCAGCGCCAACATCCATCAGTCCCTTTAGGCTTAACCATTGCACCATCCTCGGCATTCAGGGGCATCGTATCTCCGGGTGGTATTACAAATGTTCCGTCAGGACATTCGATATAATACCTTTGATTTGGTCTTGCATCTAAAGACGACTGATAAAGCCCAAACGGTCTATATCTTTCTCCTTTTCGATCTCCTTCTGCCTCAACAGAAGTGTAAAGTTTATTGACAATATCTTCAGATATTGGCTCTCTAAAGTTTCCAACTTTAATAATATCTCTACAGTAAACAAGAATATATTCCATATTAGGTGAAAAGAATCGTCCTTTTGCACCTCCACTCTTCATAACTCTGGAAATAATACCACAACAGTTTGATTCTCCAAAAACTTCATTACATATTGCGGTTAATGACTGGATTTCTCCTTGTCCTATGCTAATAAATATCACACCGTCATCTGACAGAAGATTCCTTGAAAGCATCAATCTTGAGTAAATCATAGAATCCCAAGCAGAATGAAATCGCGGGTTATTGCTATTGTTTTCTCTAAATAGTTTATTATCCTCTTCATCGTATAGTTTTACAGCTTCTTCATATTCGTCTTTATCCATAACGAAACTGTCTGGATATATAAAACTATCATTTCCTGTGTTATATGGTGGATCAATGTATATTATTTTTATTTTTCCAAGATAACTCTCTTGAAGGAGCTTGAGGACATCCAGATTATCGCCTTCAATATATAGATTCTCCGTTTCGTTCCAGTTAACGCTCTCCGCTGGATATGGACGAAGAGTTTTTTTGATGGGTCGATTAGCTTCAACTATAGCCGCTTTTTTTCCAACCCATGTAAATTCATAGGCTTCATCACCTTCCAGAACTTCTCCGGAAAGCATTTGCTTAAGGAGCTCAAAATTCACCGCTTTTTTGTATGCTTTATGATCTGGCGTACTATGCTTCTCATCTAAAGCCTCGGTAATACAATTTGGAAACAGCTCCGCGATTTTATCAATATTTTTAGCGGTCATATCAACCGACTCCATTCTCATTTTATCCATTATCTGTTTCCTCCGTATTCTTACCAAGCATTTCAGCGAGTTTTTCAGCAATTTCAGCAGGAGTATAATCCGATGTGTTCAGCGCAAGTTTTGCAGCTACCATCGGGCTATATTCCATAACCTGTTTTTTAGTAATATTATGCCAGATGGGTAGAATCGTTTTTCCGGTTTCTTCCCTTTGAAACAATCCGTCAAACTCAGCTTTTGTCCAAAACTTTTTCTTTGCTATGTAATTCTGAGACAAAACAACAACACCGAATTTTGATTTACTCAACCCTTCATCAATTTTAGCTCTCAATGAATCGCCCCAAGCAATCATTAATACATCATACCAGACATTAATTCCAAGTTTTTTTAGTTCTTCCACAAATTCATTTACAAATGATTCTTTGTCTTCTGA
>ONGS01000233.1 GCA_900317395.1 uncultured Eubacteriales bacterium
CAGACAGAGCAACAGCAATGCCAAGATGGCCAGCAATCCACGAAAGCAACTCTATCTGCAAAATGTCGAACGCCAACAAAAGGTCAAGGAACAGATTTATTTGTTCCTGCTTGAGAAACGTGAACAGAATGAATTGTCACAAGCATTTTCTGCTTATAACACCCGTCTTGTCAATCCGCCCAACGGTCCAGGCAAAGCAAGTTTCCCAGATAAACAATCTACTCTCCTGATTGCTCTTGCTATAGGATTCCTCCTTCCCGCTGCCATCTTCATTCTTCGATGCATTATGAATAATAAGGTCCGTGGTCGCAAGGATGTTGAGATACTATCAGCTCCGTTCCTGGGAGAATTGCCTCAAAGCACTGATCAGAAAAAGTCCCAGAAAATAAGACATTCTTCGCATCCTACAATTGATGTAAAAGGCGATAGCAAAAATGTCGTCAATGAAGCATTCCGAATTGTCAGGACCAATCTCGAATTCCTTGGTGATGAAGATAGCCACCCTCAAGTTTATACACTTAACTCTCTTAATGTTGGTTCAGGTAAAACCTACGTTGCTATCAACCTTGGAGCGAGCCTAGCTTTAAACGATAAGAAAGTATGTCTTATCGATTGCGACATTCGCAAAGCTAGTCTAAGTCGATTTGTAGGTCGACCAAAGCAAGGCTTATCGGATTATCTCCGTGGTAAATGTACAAATCTCGACATGTTGTTGTGTAAGGTTGAAGGATTCGATAATCTTCAAGTACTCCCAGTCGGTGTTATTCCTCCGAATCCTGTCGAATTGTTACACGGAAAACGACTTGAAATACTGATAGAAGAGCTACGTAAACGCTATGACTTTATTTTGTTAGACTGTCCTCCAACGGAAGTCGTAGCTGACGCCCAGATTGTTAATCGTGTGACTGATGTTTCACTCTTTATCATCCGTGTCGGTGTCATGGATCGCCCACTTCTCTCTGTAGTTGAACAGTATTATCGAGACGACACTCTTAAGAATCTGGCTGTTATTCTTAACGGAACAGAAATAGTCAACAACAAGTATGGATATGGTGCATACGGCTACGGCTATGGCTATGGTTATGGCTACGGCTATGGTTATGGCTATACCTATATGGATAAAGCATGAAGGTCTTAATAGTATCTACCAATCAATCACATCCTACTGATGCTGGAAACAGAACGGCTATTATGGGGCAGGTTCAAATTCTAAAGCATCTAGGATGTGATGTACATTTCCTATTTGTTGAGATGTCCCTCAAGCAATCCAACATCTCACAAATGGAAGAATATTGGGGTGAAAAATTTCACATTTATAAACTAAACACTCTTTGTAAGATCCATCGCTATTTCATTGACATAATTCGCAGCATTTTTAATCATGGTTATTGGAAGTGCGATGATCACTACGCTTATGGTCTTGAACGCTTTGTTAAATCATTAAATGAGCACATCCATTTTGATGCCATTATCATTCAATATATTCGATTGTCAAAATTATTACCATATCTTTCTATTCCACGAAAAGCAATTTATACTCACGATGTATTCGCATATAAGGATATACGTACTGGAGGTCATTTTTATGAGACTTGCAATGCCCATGAAGAAGCGAAAGCCGTTCAACGTTGTCCAAACATATTTGCCATACAAGAAGAAGAGGCAACTTATTACAAGTTTATTTCGCCATTAAGTCATGTTTATACGGTTTATAATCCCTATACATTTCATCTTCAACCAATTGTAAATAACCAAAATATACTTTTCCTTTCCAGTCGAATGGATTTTAATGTTTCTGGCATTCTTTGGTTCCTTGATAATATTTGGGAAAAGCTACTATCTATTTTACCGAATGCCAAATTGATAGTTGGAGGTTCTGTCTGTGAACGAATTCCCTTCAACAAATATAAGAATATTATTCTTCAAGGCTATATTGATTCTCTTGAAGATTTCTATGCCCAAGGAAACATTGTCATTAATCCAGTATATCAAGGAACAGGCATGAAAATTAAAACTTTCGAATCCTTATCATTCGGCAAATCGACTTTAGTACATCCACACAGCATGGAAGGAATTTATAAAAAGGATTCAGCACCGATCTTTTATTCTTCTGATCCTGATGTATGGGTACAAATCCTTTGTAAACTGCTTGATTCCAGATATGATCATCTTAAAAATCGAGATGCAGATCGTCTATATATAGAAGATATGTTCACTTTCATTGGAAATCAGTATAAAAAATTTTTAGGTATTTCTCCTAGTTAAAATTTAAGTTCAATAATATAGTCATTTGAATATGCTTCAAGACAATACCCGTCGAAATATCAGTCGACTTGGCATTTGGCTTCCTCTTATCATAATTGTTTCCAAAATTATACGTTGGAAATTCATGCTTTTTAATCTGGTCTATATGAGTATCGGATGGAGTATGGCATTTCATATTTGGGAAGGGGACAACGTATGGGGCGGTCCTGGTGCAGGCGTCCTTCGAAATGCAGAATGGCTATTTAGTAAAACCAATTTTCTTGGTGTTGTGTCATTTGTCGGATGGGAAATCTATTTCTCTGTTATATATAATATTGCATTTGCATTTTTTATCATTAACTTCTACAAAAAAAATCCACATGTCGGCACAAAAGAAAACATTTTCATTTATTTTAATTTAGCTATTCTTAATATCTATTGTTTTGCCATGTCGAAAGAGAGTTATCAAGTGTTGTTTTGGTTTCTGTTAGCATGGTGTATAAATTTTAGTACTACTTATAAAAAGAAGCTAATAGCTTTAATGATTGGACTTGTTTTCACTTTTACTTTTTCCCGAAAATATTACGCTCTTATCGGTTTATATTTTGTAGTAATACAATTCTATGTGACATCATTTTTGAGCAATATTGATACAAGTTCTACACGTGGAAGAAAAAAACTTATTCAAAGCATTTTTGGTCTTTTTGTCATTTTTGCCATTTTTCATTTCTTCTTTATGGGCTTTATGGAAAGTGCAAGTCAAGATCAGTACGAAGAACTTGTTCGAGTAAACACTCGTGAAGGCAGTTATGCTGATTCTGAAATCACACCAATTTTTAAAGGTAATAGGGTGATGTTAACTCTTGACTATTTTGTAAAAATCTTTCGACTTGCGTTTCCCATTGAATTACTTATTAAAGCAAAACCAACATATATCATTACCATTGTATACCAATCTTTATTGTTGCTGTTTTTATACAATGCTTTTAAGAATAGGAATAAAAACAGTATAGAAGATATGGAAGAAGATAATGTTGATGAGGTTAACTCATTTATAGAAGATGCTGATTATGAAGAGAACGAAGAAAATGAAAATGAGGATGAAAGAGATTCTAAAAATGTAGCAGCCTCAGAAACAAGAGATCGTATAGATACTCGCACAATTGCTCTTTATACTTATCTTGCATTTTTACTTTGTTCAGCAATGTTTGAACCCGATTTTGGCAGTTGGCTACGTCATCAGAGTGTGGCATTTCCTATCATTATTTACATTTTATGACTTTTATGCAAGTTTATAAAAGCCGATCTATAAATTCTTTATACATATTAAAATTTTTTGCTGCGTGTTTAATCGTACTTATTCATGTACCGACAATCAAATATTTATTACCTATTTCTAGACTTGCTGTTCCTTGTTTTTTTATGATCTCTGGATTCTTTTTGTATGATCAAGACCATTTAACCATTACAAAAAAAATAAAAAAAGCTATTAAAAAAATATTAATAATATCTATAAAAATACACATTGTTTATTTAATTGTAGTTGGATTATTTAATTTTTATTATGATGGTAACACTAGAATTAGGTTGTATGACTTGGACTTTTGGGCCAAATTGCTATTATATGGAGAAAGTATTCCCTTTTACAAATATGGAAATAAAGTCTTTTGGTATTTAACGGCTTATATTGAAACCTTAATTATCATCTATTACTTCAATTACAAAGGTTGG
>ONGS01000021.1 GCA_900317395.1 uncultured Eubacteriales bacterium
AGCAATGAATGGAAAACAGTTCGTGATGAAAAAATTAAAAAACTGCTTAATGAATATAAAGAGCTTGACGTTCATTCCGATCCGATTCTTGAAGGTTTTAATATTTTGCACGATAATGCAGGAATCAAAAGAAGAAAAAATATTCCTGCAAGTGAAAATCTGATTAAACTTCTGAAAAAAAACGGAGATTTGTTTTATATCAATCAGGCAGTCGATATTTACAATATTATTTCTCTTGAAAGCAAGCTTGCACTCGGTGCGCATAATATTAACAAGACTGACGGAAATGTGACACTGCGCTTTACGGACGGAACAGAGCGGTTTCAGCCGATCGGAGCAGCGGAACCAACAAAATCAAATCCGAACGAATATTCCTATTGTGATGATTCCAATGAAATTTTATGCAGACTTGAGATTCGTCAGGTTGAAAAAACAAAAGTCGATGAAAATACGACCGATATATTTTATATTGTTCAGGGCAATCAGGCTACTGCTGACAGTCTGCTGATCGATACCGCGCGGAAAATTATAAATACAACAACCAAATATAATGGCGGAACGGGAAGAATCATTACTCCGAAAGTTATCGCATAACGAAAAGGCGGATTTTCACAAATCCGCCCGTTTGTCATGTATTTTATTGTTCAAGATATGCCTTTAGCTGTTCGATGTAAACCTCGGCAATTCTGCTTGGAATGGAACCATCTTTCAAGATATAACCAATGGTCATAACCGTATTTCGGTTGCTGTCATCCTCTCTGAACGGAACAGTTATATAATCCGAGCTGTTCAGTTTTTCACTGATAATGCCTGAACAAAGCGTATAGCCGTTAAGTCCCTTCATCAAATTCAGCATAGTAGCTCTGTCATTTGTTTTAATTGTTCTGAGATACTCAACATCACTCAAAATTTCCTCGGCAAGGTAAATTGAGCCCTGATCTCCCTGCTCAAAGGACAGACAAGGATAGTCCTCCAGCTGATCAAGTCCGATCGAATCTTTGTTTGCAAGGGGATGATCCTTATATAGATACACATAAGCATTGCAGTCAATCAGCTTGTGAAATTCAAGGTTATTATCTTTGAGCATTTTTTTGATAACCTTATTATTATATTCACTAAGAAATAAAATACCGATCTCGCTTTTCAGTGTACCCACATCACTTATTACTTCATTTGTTTTTGTTTCTCGCAATGCAAATTCAAATTGTAATGTACCAAACTGTTTCACCGTTTCGACAAATGCCTCAACAGCAAAGGAATAATGCTGGGTCGAAACACCGAATTTACGCTTAATACTCGCTTTATTGCTGTAGCGTTGTTCAAGAATATCATACTGCTGATAAACTTGTCTTGCATATTGAAGAAAGTCGCTTCCTTCGGAAGTTACGGACACACCTCTGCCCGTTCTCAGAAAGATACTGATTCCTATTTCATTTTCCAGAGATTTTATGGAGCTTGTCAAAGACGGCTGTGTAATAAACAGTTTTTCCGCCGCCTTATTCATCGACCCCACCTCGGAAACCGTTATTGCATAATGAATCTGCTGCAATGTCAAAATAATCACCTACCATAATAGTTGGGGCTTTGCCCCAAACGCCACGAGGGCTGCACGCCCTCGATTTCGGCAGTAGCTAAAGCCCCTGCCCGCAATTTTGTTCAATTAACAAAAAATAAAACAGTATTACTTAATATTATAACACAGAAAAAGCTTTTTTTATTTCTTTTCCAAAAAAATACAGCTTTATTACCACGTTTCATATTTCAATATAAAATTGTGAAATCAACCTGACTCGTGGCAATAAAGTAATCACAATTAAGAAATCACTGAATCAATCACGCCTTACGGATCCTCGGCAGGAAGCGGTAATTATTTGATTATTAACTGATTGCTACCTTGCGGTATTTATCAAATCTGAAATATTTTTTAAACAGCTTCTTTCGTTCTGCTTCGCCCGAATTTCTGTAATCATCAAGAAAAGTACTGAGTTCTTCCTGTGAAGAAACACGAATTTCAAAACCTCTTCCGTTGATAAGCGGAACTGAACCCAACTGATAATCAAAGGCAGAAAGTATTTCTGCAACCTTCTTTTCACGAATTTTCACTGCTGTATTATCTCTCAGCACGATAATATCAAAGCTATCGGGATAATGATAACTTTCGCCTTTTGTAGAAATCTCATCGCCGACAGTATATGTACTGCTGACAGGCTGATATTTCAAAACATTCTGGCTTTCGACATCATAATAAAATTCTTCAAAAATATCTCCTCTTGCTTCGATGTTTCCAAGCTTGAAAGACGCTCTATTGGAGAAAGAACCTCCACGTTCGCTAAGATTTTCCACAACGCCGCAGGCAGATGTCATATTCGTTACACGGTCAATCAGAATCAGTTCACCAAGGGTCTTATGTGATGAAAACAAATCGGCAGCAATCGCTTCGTTGAGCTGTAATTCACATAAGGCGATTTCATTTTTATGCAGCGTATTCGCTTCAATATGCTCGCCTGTATTGACATCAACAGCATACTGTATTTTTGTAATCACACCCGGAATCGTTTTTGTTCCAAGTTTTACGATATAATCCTTTCCCACGGACAAAGATTCATCATCCATCCACAAAAGTGAAACAGTCAGCTTTTTATAAACAGATATATCCGTATCCTTTACAAGCACACAACCT
The DNA here is from genome assembly GCA_900317395.1 of uncultured Eubacteriales bacterium. Classification (GTDB taxonomy): domain Bacteria; phylum Bacillota; class Clostridia; order Oscillospirales; family Acutalibacteraceae; genus UBA1213. The sequence goes on from ONGS01000021.1 coordinate 2,681, forward strand.
CTTGAAACATCCACTTCTTTGTCAAGCGTGACCGTAACAGGCTGACCGCTGAAAGCCGTATCAACTTCCGTATCGGTTACAAGAATAGATTTTACCTTTGCTTTTTCGGAACTCGGCAAAGTGACAATTTCATCACCCACGCTGATTTTGCCCGATTCGATCTGACCCTGAAAACCTCTGAATGTATGGTTGGGACGGCATACTCTCTGTACCGGCATATAAAAGCCCTGGTCTTCTTCGGAATCAATATCCACATTTTCAAGATATTCTAACAGTGGTTCGCCGTCATACCATGTGATCCTGTCCGAATGCTTTGTAACATTATCACCCTCTGTTGCCGACAGCGGTATGATTTTGACATTATCAAGTGCAAGATCATTTTTCAGTTCTGCAATCTGCTTTTCTATTGCGACAAAACGTTCCTCATTGTAGTCGATCAGATCCATTTTATTAACAGCAAATACAAAATAGCGGATACCCATCAGCTTACAGATTCTTGCATGACGTCTTGTCTGAACAAGTACTCCCTGTGAAGCATCCACAAGAATCACGGCAAGATCAGCAAAAGAAGCACCAACAGCCATATTTCTTGTATATTCCTCATGACCCGGTGTATCGGCTACGATAAAACTTCTGTTGTCCGTTGTGAAATAACGATAAGCAACATCGATCGTAATGCCCTGCTCACGCTCTGCCATCAGACCATCCAACAAAAGAGAATAATCAATCTCACCGCTGCGGCTTCCGACTTTACTGTCAAGCTCCAGTGCTTTTTCCTGATCCGCATACAATAGTTTAGAATCATAAAGAATATGTCCGATCAGTGTTGATTTGCCATCGTCAACACTTCCGCAAGTGATAAATTTAAGCAAACCCTTCATCAGAAATATCCCTCCCTTTTTCTTCTCTCCATACTACCTGCTGCTTCATTGTCAATTACTCTTGAAGTACGCTCACTTGAAACGGAGCTGAGAGTTTCGTCAATAATCTCATCCAGCGTTGAAGCAGTAGACTCTATACCACCCGTCAAAGGATAACAGCCGAGAGTTCTGAAACGTACCGATTTATATTCGGGCTTTTCTCCCTCTTTCAGCGGAAATCTATCGTCATCTACCATGATGATATTTCCGTCACGATAAACAACAGGACGCTCTGCTGCAAAATAAAGAGGAACAATATCGATCTTTTCTCTTTTGATATACTGCCAGATATCCTTTTCTGTCCAGTTAGAAATCGGGAACACACGAATACTCTCGCCCTTATTGATTCTTGTATTATACAGTTTCCACATTTCGGGACGCTGATTTTTCGGATCCCATGCCTGCTCCTGATTACGGAAGGAGAAAATTCTCTCCTTTGCACGGGATTTTTCCTCATCACGTCGTCCGCCGCCGAAGGCAGCGGTAAATCCGTATTTAGAAAGAGCCTGTTTCAGAGCCTGTGTTTTCATGATATCAGTATAAGCCGAACCGTGATCAAAAGGATTGATTCCGTTTTTGACCCCTTCATCATTCTGATAGACAAGCATTTCAATTCCAAGTTTTTTTGCCGTATCGTCACGGAATTTGATCATATCCTTGAATTTCCATGTTGTATCAATATGCAGAAACGGAAAAGGCGGCTTCTCAGGATAAAATGCCTTCATCGCAAGATGCAGCATGACTGAGCTGTCCTTTCCGATAGAATAAAGCATAACAGGTCTTTCGCATTCAGCCGCTACTTCTCTGATAATATAGATTGCTTCTGCTTCAAGCTCATCAAGATGCGAAAATGAACTCATCTGCTTTCCTCCTTAATACTTATTTGATTCCTTTTGGTTAATATCTATCTCAATATTACTGCCGTCCGTTTTTTCAACGATCCATTTCAGGATATCGCCATTTTTTTCGGTATGTACCAGACTGCCCATACCGCCAATATCGGCGCCGAGATAAAACCTGATTGCATAAACGGGACATTCCTTGATACAGGAGGTACAGCCCCAGCAATCTTTCGGATATTTGATAAACGCCCGTCTGTTGTCGTCAAGCTTGATCAGACTTCCCGGACATACAGTGCTGCATTTTCCGCAGCCTATGCATTTCAACTTATCAATCGTGATGCTCATAGACTTTGCCCCCTTCCACAAGGTCTCTGAATATGATATTCAGTTTTCCGTTTTCATAACGTGAGTTGACATATTTCAGGAAATTTTCATTATCCTTTTCAGGGTAATCAAGATTTTCCGCAAAGCTATGCCAGCGTGTTTCTTTTCTTGCTTTTAGGTGGGCAATCACGCTCCGACAGACGGTAAGTCTTTCTCTCAGCTCATAAATATACATCAGTTCCTGAAAATCTTTGGCATAAAGTTCCTCACTGAGTTTTTGCAATGCTTCTATTTTACTGTCAGCAATTTCCAACTGCTTTTCATTGAAGCGGTAATTGGTTTTAATACCGCCTGCATAGGAATCCATGACCGTCTGCATCGCTTCCTCAAGTTGTTCCGTTGTAAAGCGTGCGTTTGAATTCTTTGTAAGAAAGCCTTCAACTTCTTTGATTTTTTCATCAGCTGTCTGATTGTCGATTTCACCCGCATGGTTTTCTTTCAGGAAATCCATCACCGAATATGCGGCAATTTCCCCTTCTGCCAATGCACCTGTTACATATTTCTGTGGACAACCACCTGCCACATCACCTGCAGCGTACAAACCTTTAATAGTTGTTGCACGGTTTGTATCCACCCAATAGCCGCTTGCAGTATGACCGCCAACAATATACGGTTCTGTTCCCTCGATCTCAACATTCTGCTGTGAAGGATTTTTTCCGCTTTCGATCCATTTAAGTGTTTGTGACGGTGCCATATTCAGATAAGCTTTGATGAGAGATTCATCCTGTTCAGGCGTAATTCCCTCTGTTCTGAGATAACAAGGACCTCTGCCCTCCTGATTTTCGTTTACTGTACCATATACTCGCTCGGAAGTAGTCAGACCATATTTTGTTTCATAAATTTCGCCGAGAGAGTTGATCTGCTTTGCACCTACTCCCTGCGCAAGCGTACCTGTCGGCGCAATGGTATCCTTACAGCGCAGTGCGATAAAACGCATTTCAAACGTTGTCATTTCAGCACCTGCCCTGATACCCATGGCATAGCCTGCCCCTGTATTAAACGGCGGATACCACATTTTATGTCTTGAAAAGCCGGGATTATTCGGCTTATAAAGACCTGCCGCACCGCCTGTGGCAATAATCACTGCATTTGCTTCGATAATATAAAATGTATCGTTTTCGATACCGATACCGAACGCACCGTTGATACGGTTATCCGAAACAGAATAATCTGTAATATTGACACGATTCAAAATTGTCACATTCGGCAAATTCTTAACTGCTTTGGCAAGGATCGGCTTGATATTTTCACCGTTGATTTTCAGGTTACGATTACCTCTTGTAACATATTTACCATTTTCATCTTTAAGAATAACCAGACCAAGCTGTTCCAGACGTTCTGTCACAGAATTAAGTCTTTCCGACATTGTCAGCAGTAGATCTTCCCTGACAATTTCATCGGCATCTTTCTTGGCATAATCCACATAATCCTGCGGCTTTCTGCCTTCCACGATATACGCATTCAAAGCATTAACGCCTGCGGCAAGACAACCACTTCTTTTGATATGTGCCTTTTCACAGATCAGAACTTTTGCATCACTGTGTTCGGAAATCGTAAGCGCAGCATAACAGCCGGCCGTTCCGCCGCCGATAATCAGGACATCGGTTTTTATTCTTTCTGTCTTCATATATTCACCTGCTTAATTCCAAAAGATAGTTTTCTGCCGAATGAACAGCTACCGCTCCGTCGGCAGCAGCGGTAATGACCTGTCTGAGCTGCTTTGTACGGACATCGCCTGCTGCAAAGATTCCCTCTGCCGAGGTTACGCAGTCCTCACCGGCAACAATATATCCGTTACCGTCAAGCTCTGCGATCCCTTTCAGCAAACCGCTTTCCGGTGCAGTTCCCACGGCAACAAACACACCGTTGACATCAAGCTCTTCCAATACATTGTTTCTGAGAAGCTTCACCGACTGCACCTTCTTATCTCCCGTTATTTCAACAGGCACGGCATTTAAGATAAATCTGATATTTTCTTTTTGGTTTGCGGCCGTTTGCAAAGCTTTATTTGCTCTGAGTTCATTCCTACGATGGATCACATAAACAAGCTTTGAAGTTTTCGACAGCAGTAATGCGTCCGAAAGGGCGGTATCTCCCCCTCCGACAACAGCTACTATTTTATCCTTATAAAATGCTCCATCACATATTGCACAATATGAAACACCGCAGCCGCTATATTTGTTTTCACCTTCAATATTCAGCCTTTTCGGTTTCGCTCCTGCCGCATAGATAATTGCTTTTGTTTCAATATCGGTACTGTCAGACAAGCTGACCTTGTAGAAGGCTTCTTCTTTGCTGATGGAAGTTACTTCACCATCGGTAAACCTCGCCCCCAATGATAAAGCGTGTTCACGAAATTTTTCGCCAAGGTCAAAACCGCTTTCACCATAAAGACCGAGATAATTTTCAACACGCTCGCTTTCTGCGATCTGTCCCGTACCCTGATATTCTTTTTCAATCACCAAAGTATTCAGCTCGGCACGGCTTGCATAAACCGCCGCCGAAAGTCCTGCAGGACCGCTGCCGATTATAATGATGTCATACATCTTAACCTATCACCAATTCTTCTTTTTCTGCATCACTGCCGCTGATTTTAAACGAATTCAGCACAGGTGCTTCCCTGTCCATCAGCGACAATATCATATAGCTTGCACTGCTGTCATATGCAAGCCTTTTATCTTCTTCCGAAGGTCTGGACGGAGACTCGGGATGTGAATGCCAGTTTCCAAGCGGAACAATTCCGTTTGCCCTCATATCCTTGACAGCCGCAAGCTGTTCTTTTGGGTCAAGCGAGAAATGCTCGTTAGAATGATCAATATTGGTAAGCAGATATACCTTTTTGATGATCTTGTCATTGCCGTTTTTCTCTCCTGCGATCAGACCGCAGGCTTCATTCGGAAGTTCCTTTTCAGCATGAGCCAGTATTTTTTCGTAATCTTCTTTTGCTAAAGTAATCATAATACACCGTCACATTCTGCCTGTTCATAATCGATAAGCTCTGTAATCGTCGGGTTTGTTCCGCATACTGCACAGTTGCAGGTATTCGTCGGAAGCTTTATCTTACGGAAATCCATTTTGAGGGCATCATAAGTAAGAAGATAGCCTGTCAGAAGGTCGCCCTTACCTAAAATGTACTTGATAGCCTCCATTGCCTGAAGACTTCCGATCACGCCGCCCATTGCACCGATCACGCCTGCCTGCTTACAAGTAGGTACGGCATCCTTCGGCGGCGGATTCTTGAATACACATCTGTAACAAGGACCCTGTTCGGGAACATAGGTCATCAGCTGACCCTGAAAACGGATAATACCTGCGTGTGAAAACGGCTTTTTCTCCATGACACAAGCATCGTTAATCAAAAACTTAGCAGGGAAATTATCTGTACCGTCAATGATAAAATCATAGTCCCTGATAAGCTCCTTGATATTTTCGCTGGTAACAAAAGTACGGTAAGTATTAACGGTTACATCAGGATTCATTTCATTCATGGTTTCCTTTGCGGAAAGAACCTTTGCTTTTCCTACATCCTTTGTTGCATGAATGATCTGTCTTTGAAGGTTGGAAAGGTCAACCTCATCTGCATCGGCAATACCGATCGTTCCCACACCTGCCGCAGCAAGATACATTGCCGCAGGTGCACCCAGACCGCCTGCACCGATAATCAGAACCTTTGCATTCAGCAGTTTTTTCTGACCCTTTGCGCCGACTTCTTTCAGAATGATATGACGTGAATATCTTTCTATCTGTTCATTAGTAAAAGCCATTATCTGCCGCCTCCCATGAAGTACAGAAATTCAACGCTGTCGCCCTCTTTCAGGACAGTTGTTTCAAAAGAATCGTTGGAAATAAAATCGTCATTGATAGAAACTGTAACATAGATCGGGGTTTCAACCTTTTCGTCAATAATCAACTGTGCAACGGTAAGTCCGTCAGCAACCTCTTTTTTTACACCTGCAACTGTAATATTCATAACTCATTTCTCCTTTTTTCTATTATTTGTTTATCAGTTCAATAATCTCTGTCTTTTTGACAGAACCGATTAAACGGTCTATCTCTTCACCGTTTTTGAAGAGAATCAAAGTTGGTGCCGCCTGCACTTCATACTTTTCGGCAAGCTCTGTATCAAAATTGACATTGATTTTGACAACTTTCAAACTTTCTGCATTTTCCTCTTCCACTTCTGCAAGCAGCGGTGACAATCTTTTGCACGGAACACAGCTGTCGGAATAAAAATCTGCCAGCACCGGCAGTTCTGCCTTCAATACCTCTGCTTCAAAGTTTTCCTGATTGATCCTTGCAGCCATTTAATCACCAACCTTTTTTACGATCAAGTCATAAGTGCCGTCACCATTATCATTCAGCTTGAGTATCTGATGACCCTCTTCCTTAATACTTCTCGGAACATTCTGAACAGGCTCGCCGTCATTCATTCTGATCGACAGAATCTGCCCCTCATCCAGTTCTTCCAAAGCAATTTTTGCCTTAACAAAAGTTGTCGGGCAAACCACGTCTGTTATATCTACCTTATCATCAATATTAAAATCACTCATTGTATGCCTCCAATATTTTTTCTTCAAATTTTTCCTTGCCTACTCTGTCAATGGTGAACTTAAAGCGTTCACTCGGTTTTGCATTTTCTTCAAAGAATTTTATTGCCGCATCGCATATTTTCAAAAGCTTTTCCTTATCCTCGATAAACGGGATAATCGGTTCACCCTTGTTAATGCTGTTACCAAACAAACCTCCGAAAGAAACGATATATCCGTGAATAGTATCCCATGCATCAGTAGGACAGGCTTTATAGCATCTACCGCAGAAATTACATTTGGACGCATCCACTTGAATTTTGCCTTCCTCAAGCGAAATCGCACCACTTCGGCAAGCCTTTACACAAACACCGCATCTGATGCAGGCATCCTCTTTCCAGCTTACTTTGATACCGCCCTTGATACCAAGGTCATTTTCCTCAGATTTCAGACAGTTGTTCTGACAGCCTGTGATACCGAATTTAAACTTATGCGGAAGCTCGTGTGCAAAATATCTGTCGTCAAGCTCTTTTGCAAGCGCATAGGTATCAATACAGCCGCTCGGACAAATTGCTTCACCCTGACAGGCAGTAATCGTTCTGACTCTCGGACCGCATACGCCCGGTTCAACGCCGCCCTCAGCAAGTGTATTCTTAACTTCTTCAATATCATCAAGCTTGATAAACGGTATTTCAACGCTCTGACGTGAAGTCAGATGTACATGACCGTCTCCGAATTTTTCAGCAACCTCTGCAATTTTTGCAAGCTGGACCGCCGTAAGGTTTCCGCCGACAACTCTGAGCCTGAGAGAAAAATTATTTTTTTGTTTCTGGCGCATAAAGCCGCCTTTTTTTAATGTAGCATAATCAACAGGCATATTTTATTCCTCCTTTAATCCTTCTATTGCCTGAGCAAAGTCCTCGATCAGATCGTCTATATCCTCGATCCCGATACTTATTCTGATGGTATCATCAAAAACGCCGGCTTTTTCTCTTTGCTCGGGACTGCTGTGTAAATAAATCGTGCTTGCCGGATGTATAACAAGCGTTCTTACATCTCCTATATTTGTAGCAATCAGCGGAAGTTTGAGATTGTTCATCAGCTGAAAAGCTTTTTCCTTGCTTCCCGCACGAATGGTAACAATTGCTCCGCCTTTGCCGCCGAGTAACCTCTGAGAAAGCTCATAATACGGACTTTTTTGCAGTGCAGGATAGTTAACATCAATTCCTGCAACAGAATCGAAAAACTTTGAAAGCTTTAAGGCATTGTCGCAAAGTCTTTCCATTCGGAGTCCCAAAGTTTCAAGGCCTACACTGTTCATAAAAGCATTCATCGGCGAAAGACAAGCGCCGACATTTCTCCATATGCCGTTTCTGAGTCTTGAAAGATAAGCGTATTTTCCATATTTTTTATATTTTTCAAGAACGGGATAACGTTCGGTATCCCAATTAAAATTACCACTGTCGATAATCACGCCACTGATGGAATTACCACCACCGTTAACATATTTTGATGTGGAATGTATCACAACATCTGCACCATGCTCAATCGGTCTTATAAGGTACGGCGTTGCTGTTGTGCTGTCTATAAATAATGGTATTCCGCTGCTATGTAAAAATGCAGATACTTCATCAACATCAACGATATCAAGGGCAGGATTACCAATCAGCTCAGCAAAGACTGCCTTTATATTTTTATTAATAAGTGGCTTAATCGCATCAACCGATATATGGTCTACAAAATGAGTCTTGATGCCGAACGCCGAAAGATCCTCAAAAAGATCGATTGTACCTCCGAAAAGTCCCGAACCCGCGATAATTTCATCACCGGACGAAAGTACATTCAGCAGTGACATTGTAACCGCCGCCATACCCGAAGCACAGGCCACCGCACCGATTCCCTTTTCAAGACCCGACATTCGGTTTTCAAAGGATGCTACTGTCGGATTGCCGATTCTTGTATAAGCAAATCCCGGAGCTTTATTATCGAAAACTTTTTCCAGTTTTTCGGGAGATTCATGTGCAAAAGCACTGACCTGATAGATTGGCATAACGGTTGCTCCCGTTGCCTGATCACCATCAAAACGGCTGTGCAGTAATTCGGTATTGAAATTCATTATTACCACCTGCTTTTTAATAAGAAAAAATAATAACATTCATCGATATATATGCCGCACAACTATTATATAACAATAAATCATATAAAATCAATAGGTTTTATCTATTATATTAATATAAAATATTTATAACAATCTATTAATTGTATATATATATACATATTAAGGACCGGGGTCCGGGATTCAGGATCCAAGATTAATTTTTTGCAACTATCCTAATATACGAAGCGGCGAACATCATCATGTCCGCCGCTTTTTGATATTATATTCTGTATTGTTTTATTACTTGACAAGTATATTCAATATCCTCATCACTATGAGCCGATGAGATAAACATTGCTTCAAACTGTGATGGTGCGGTATAAACACCATTTTCCAGTAAATACGAATAAAACTTTGCATATTTATTTGTGTCGGAGGTCTTAGCTGTATCATAATCCGTAACAGACCGTTCGGTAAAAAACACTGTCAGCAATGAGCCGACACGGTTAACATTGAAACCTGATTCCGCAAGCGTTTTTTCAAGTTTTGCTCCCTTTTCGTCAAGTTGTTCATACAGTTCAGTAGCGCTTTCCAATATGCCAAGTGCCGCAATACCTGCACTTACCGCCGCAGGATTTCCGGAAAGTGTTCCTGCCTGATAAACCGAGCCGAGCGGTGCAACACATTCCATAATTTCACGCTTTCCGCCGTAAACAGCAAGCGGCATACCACCACCGACAATTTTTCCCAGCGTTGTCATATCGGGTGTGACCCCATAATATTTTTGTGCGCCCCCAAGAGAAAGACGGAAACCTGTAATCACTTCGTCAAATATCAGAATCGTTCCGTGTTGCTCTGTTATTTTTCTCAGAAATTCCAAAAATCCCTTTTTTGGCGGTACAACTCCCATATTGGCAGCACACGGCTCAACAATAACGGCAGCAATTTCATTGCCGTATTTTTCAAAAAGATCCTCTACGCTCTGTTCATTATTATAGACAGCAAGCAGTGTATTTTCTGTATATCCTTTCGGTACGCCTGCACTGTCGGGAATTGCCCCCGTCAGCAGTCCTGAACCTGCCCTCACAAGCAGACCGTCAGAATGACCGTGATAACAGCCTTCAAATTTTACAATCTTATCTCTTCCCGTATATCCTCTTGCCGCACGAACAGCACTCATCACCGCTTCTGTTCCTGAATTCACAAGACGCAGCATTTCCATAGAAGGAATATTTCTTTGTATGATTTCGGCAAGTGCGATTTCGCCCCTGTGGCAGGCTCCGAACGTAAGACCGTTATCACAGGAGTTTTTCACTGCTTGAATAATTTCCTTTTTGCCGTGCCCCAGAATATTCGGTCCCCATGAACATACATAATCAATATATTCGTTGCCGTCCGCATCAATAATTTTATCGCCTTCCGCTCTTTCAATAAACAGCGGAGTTTTCCCCACATTTTTACAGGCACGAACAGGACTGTTGACACCTCCCGGCATAAATCCTGATGCTCTTTGATACAGTTCCTCGGATTTTTTCGTATTCATCATTCTTCCTCCAGCCATTTCGCCGCCTCAAGTGCATGATAGGTAATGATAATATCGGCACCTGCTCTTTTGATTGCGGTAAGATTTTCCAGAACAATTCTTTTTTCATCGATCCAGCCATTTTGAGCCGCCGCTTTGACCATAGAATATTCACCGCTGACATTATAAGCCGCAAGCGGAATATTATACTGACTTGCTTCTTTCACAACATCAAGATACGCAAGTGCCGGCTTGACCATGACGATATCTGCACCCTCCTCAATATCTGATTCTATTTCACGCAGTGCTTCTCTGCCGTTGGCACTATCCATTTGGTAGGTACGTCTGTCACCGAAACACGGTGCAGATTCGGCAGCATCACGGAAAGGTCCGTAATATCCCGATGCAAATTTTGCACTGTAAGCCATAATTGGGGTATTGACAAAACCATTTTCATCAAGAGACTTTCTGATTGCCGCCACTCTTCCGTCCATCATATCCGACGGTGCAATCATATCCGCCCCGGCTTTGGCAAGACTGACAGACATTTTTGAAAGCAACGGCAGGGTTTCATCATTCAGAATCAAATCATCCTTTACTACCCCACAATGACCATGCGAGGTATATTCGCAAAGGCATACATCGGCAATCACAAGCATTTCCGGATACTTTTCTTTGATGAATTTTATTGCCCTCTGTGTAATTCCGTTATCGTCATAGGCGGAAGTTGCAAGTTCATCCTTATGTTTCGGGATTCCGAAAATAAGCAGTCCCGAAATACCGCTATTATGAATTTCTTCAAGTAATTCAGCAAGTCTGTCAACAGAATACTGAAAGATTCCCGGCATGGACGGCACAGGATTTTTAATATTTTCTCCTTCTATCACAAAAATCGGATAGATCAGTTCTTTTTTGTCAACTCTTGTTTCACGCACAAGGTTTCGTAATGTTTTATTCGCTCTGAGCCTTCTTAATCGTTTCATTTTCTTCCTCCGCATTGATTATCGTTTCTATAATTCCCTCTATATTGCTTGTTTTGGAAATACGAAAATCGTTGATTCCGTGTTGTCTGACCGCCTGCGCCGTGATATCGCCGATACATACGATTTTTGCATTTTTCGGTATAGCTTTCTCGCTGTCAAAAAATGCTCTCACCCCCGACGAGCTTGCAAATATCACATAATCCCCGACAATTTTATTTTCCTCGTAAAAACCGCTGTTTTCCGCCACATCATAAATTTTGATATCATCATATAGAGCCTGATTTTTATCAAGAATTTCAGTAAGCATTTTTGAGCCTTTTTCGGCTCTTAAAATCAGTACTCTCTCGTTTTCGGCTACCGCTTTGCTTAACATTTTGCCCAAACTTTCCGAGGTATACTGCTTTGGTATCAAATCGGGAAATATCCCTCTTTTTTCAAGCACTTCCGCCGTTCCGCTACCGATCACTGCGATTTTGATATTAGCCAGCTTTCTGATATCTACTTTGAACTCTCTCAATTTTCTTAAAAATATTTCTGCACCGTTAATGCTTGTGAGAACTAAGAAATCATAATCAGAAATATTTTTTAAAGCCTTGTCAAGCCTTTCATTACTGCTATATTCCACAACATCAAGGTGATCAAGCCGCTGTACCCTTGCCCCCTTATTTTCCAGAGCTTTTGACAGCTTAGTAACAAAACGCTTTGTTCCCGTTGCCGTTACGGTGATACCCGAAAGTGGCCTGCTTACCGTTGGTGCAAAATCATATTCAACTGTTTTTCCTATGACGATCACTGCCGGAGAAGGTGCATTTTGTTTTTCCGCTTCATCAGCAATTTCAATCAGCTTTGATTTGACAATACTTTGATATGAGCCCGCACCGTTTGAAATCACACAGGCAGGCATATTTTTATCCTTACCATATTTGATAAGACTGTCAGTAATATACCTGAGATTTTTCAACCCCATTAAAAAAACAAGTGTTCCTTCAAGCTCTGCATATTTTTTTATGCTATCTTCGGAAAAATCATCTGCTGTATGTCCCGTAATGACATGAAAACTGCGGCTGACTTTTCTATGGGTAACAGGAATTCCTGCAAGCTCGGGAACAGCGATAGAAGAAGATATCCCCGGAATGATATCAAATTCAATATCATTCTTTTTCAGTTCAATGATTTCCTCTCCTCCCCTGCCGAAAACAAACGGATCACCGCCTTTTAGTCGGACAACCGTTTTCCCTTCCGTTGCTTTAGAAACAAGAAGAGAATTGATATTTTCCTGTGTTTCGCTGTGTTTGCCACAGCGTTTGCCGACAGAAATTTTTTCGGCTGCGGACGATGCAAAATTCAGAATTCTGTCGTCAATAAGACTATCATAGATCACTGTATCGCACTGTTCAAGAGCCGACTTTCCCCTTAGTGTTATCAGGTCATAATCTCCACAGCCCGCACCCACAAGATAGACGGTTCCTTTTTTCTTTACAGACATGATATCAACTCCTCTGCAAGTGTCAATCGGTCGGCTATTGCGGCAGTTCCAACCTTTGTAGCATTGCCATCCTTTGACACAGCTACTGTAATCGTTTCATCCTCGATAAACGAATATGCACCGAGCGGAACGCTGCAATCTCCGCCGAGTTTTTGAATAATATATCTTTCTGTTTCAAAGACAGCAAATGTATTGCTGTCATTGATATTTTCAATCAATGATGTCATACTGTCATTTTTTCTGCTTTCCACAGCAA
>ONGS01000013.1 GCA_900317395.1 uncultured Eubacteriales bacterium
ATACAAGGTATGAACCAAATGGAAAACCTACAATCATAAATACTGCAAAAAAGAAAACTGTCAATATGACAATCACTGAACCTATCTTTGGTATTATCCTATTCATCTCATTCTCCCATAGTCGAGTAGACCTACACCTCACGATATAAGCCCCTCACAGAACTGTACGTGCAGTTTTTTCGCATACGGCTCCTCATAATAAAATTTACATCACAAGAATATACTGACATGGATTTTTGTCATTACAATCGGTTAGTATTTAACATTTCGAAAAAGCCTTTTCTTGTTAATTCTTCAAATTAATACTTTGAACAGCAATTCTCTATCTTTAATTAAAAAAGAAAATAGACGAGAAAACCTTTATTTTCTCGTCTATCGCAAAAATCATAACGCGCCGGGAGGGACTCGAACCCCCGACCTACTGGTTCGTAGCCAGTCACTCTATCCAGCTGAGCTACCGGCGCATACTATCCTTATCGGACTGCTCTATTATAATAACATATTTTTTTTTAAAAATCAAGGGTTAATTTAAGAAAATTTATAAAAATTTTGCGCTTCCTGTTTCTTAAACAGGAAGCGCCTATGTAGTATCATTATTTAAGCACAATAACACTCTGTGGAGGCAAGGTAATTTCCTGACCTTCTACCGTAAATTCATCTGCCTCAACCGCATTTTCGTTAGATTTGCTGGTTGTAACAGCAAATACATCATCAGAAGCGGCCTCACTTGTCTCATCGGCTTTTTCACTTGCAATAGCATATCCTCTGACTTCGTTGATTTTAAAATCACTTTCCGGCACGGTAACTTTTGCTCCGCTCGTTCCCGCATTAAAGAGAACAAACACCTTTGAACCGTCACTGTCAAATACATAGCCCGCGGTATTTGTAACATCATCACCGAACGTTACAGCTGTAACATCGCCGTTTTCGATTTCGGGATTCTGGTTTTTCAGTGCGATTACTCTCTTGTAGAAATTCAGCAGTGAGTTTTCATCCTTTTCCTGCTCATCAACAGCTTTTTCGGGAACTGTTGTATTAGAAGCACCCGGGATATTTTCAACATAGCCTTTTTTGTCATCAGCCGACCAATACATACCCGTGCGCTTGTCCGGGTCAGACTGTGAACCGGTCATACCGATTTCTTCACCGTAATAGATAAACGCATTTCCCGGTGATAATATGTACATCGCCGCTGCCATTTTTCTTGAACTGTCTGTACTAAGAAAACCTGCACTTCTTGCTGTGTCATGATTGGAAATAAACGGTGTATTAATGGCGTTCGGGTTTGCTTCTTTTATTTTTTTCTGCCAGGTTTCAATACTTTTAACATAATCGGCTGCATTTTCTTTATTGACAGCAGTTGCTACTCTTCCCTGTGCGCCCTGCTCGTCAAAATCAAAGAAACTGTCTACACCTGATTGGTAGAAATTAGATATTGTAACACTGTTTTCCCAACATTCGCCTACAACAAAGGCATCTTTATTGACGCTTTCCACATAATCATAGAACCATTTCAGATCCTCAATAGAACCCTTGTTGTCAGGATAATCATACCAGAGAACAGCGTCCAGACGAAATCCGTCAACGCCCATATCAAGCCAAAATTTTGCTGCTTCCTCTATTTCCTTTCTGACAGCTTCATTTTGAAGATTAAGATCGGGCATATCATCATCAAACTGTGCTTCATAATACCAGTCATCAAAGCCAAGTCCTCTCCAACCACTCTCATTCTTATTCTTAGCAAAGTGGTAATACTGTGCATAGCCGTCGGTTTTACCTGCTTTGAGCTCTTTTTTTGCATTTTTGAACCACTCATGCTGACGAGAAGTATGGTTAATGACAAAGTCGATAATCACATTGATATTCCGCTTATGCGATTCATCTACCAGTTTCTGGAAATCGTCCAGTGTACCGTAAGCAGGATCGATATCCTTATAGTCCTTGACATTATATTTGTGATAGGACGGGGACGGCATGATCGGCATCAGCCATACACCCTCAACACCGAGATCATCAGTTGTGGTTGTATCGCCATCGTTGAGATAATCAAGCTTTTCGGTAATACCATTGAGGTCACCGATACCATCACCATTTGAATCATAAAAAGAATATGGAAAAATCTCATAATAAGTTCTGTATTTATCCGTTGACGGCTCATAACTCACGGTTGTAAAACCGCCGTCCTCAGGAAGTCCCGAGCTGTCAGCCGTATCAGAAACAGAGGAATCACCTGTACCGGTAGATGTTTTTTCGTCTGTTGTATCGCTGCCGCCGCAGCCGCAAAGTAACGCGCTTGAGAGCAAGCTTGCAGTAAGAATAAGAGAAGCAATTTTTTTCGCTGCCATAATAGTAAACTCCTTTTTATTGATAATACAGTAAAAGCAGGGAGCATATGCGCCCTGCTTTTGTTAATTTGATGAATCAGCCCTTTACAGCACCGCCGGTTACACCTGCAACATAGAATCTCTGCATTACAACAAACAAAATTGTAATCGGGATTGCAATAAGCACTGCACCCGCACAGAACACTGTGAAGTATTCGCTGATGGTCTGGTTACCGAGCATACTGTACAGACCGAGAGCAACTGTGTAGTTGTCCGAATTATCCTTCATAAAGTAGCTTACGAAAATATAGTCTGCCCACGGACCTGTAAATGTTGTAAGGGCCGTGTAAACAATAATCGGTTTTGAAAGTGGAAGAATAATTCTCCAGAAAATCTGATTTCTCGTAGCACCGTCAATCTTTGCAGCTTCGTCAAGAGAGCGAGGAATCGTATCGAAGAAACCTTTCGCTACCTGATATCCGAGACCAGCGCCTGCGGAATATACGATAACAAGTGCTATCAGCTGCTGTTTAAGTCCGAAGATCTCCATGATGCTGTATGTAGCAGCCATGGACATGAAGCCCGGGAACATGCCAAGGATAAGACCCAGGTTCAAGAAAGTCTTACGTGATTTAAAACGAAGACGTGAGAGTGTGTAGCTTACCATAAGGATAAAAAGTGTAGAAATCACACACGAAAGAGTTGCTACAAGCAGTGTGTTCAGTATCCATCTGAGATACGGGAATCTCATTTCATCCAACGGAAGAACATTTCCTGCATCATCTACTTCAACAAAAAGTCTTTTATAATTATCAAAGGTCCATTCCTTTGGGAAGAAGTAAGAAGTTGAAATACCCGACTCACCTCTGAAGGACTGCATAATAAGCCAAAGGATAGGAAAAATCCATATGATAACCATTACTGTAAGGATAACATATACAAGAGTGTTGACAGCCTTCTTTTTTGCTGCATAACCGCCCTGTATACTTGATTTTGAATTTGTCATGAGAATTCCTCCTCATTCTTTGATGCTTTAGACATATTAAACGTAATAAGTGAACCTGCTGCGCAAACAACAAATACGATAATACCGATAACCGAAGCCAGATTAAAGTCTGAGCTGTTAACAGTAAGTTTATACAGCCATGTAACAAGAAGGTCTGTCTGACCTGCCTGATAATACGAACTCGGGCTCGGACCACCACCTGTAAGGAAGTAGATAACATTGAAGTTGTTGATATTTCCTACAAAGGTAGTAATGAGGTACGGTGTAGTCACGAAGAATATGTAAGGGAATGTAATCTTTGTAAACTGCTGGAAGGCATTTGCACCGTCGATACGTGCGCTTTCATAAAGATCTTCAGGAATATTCATCAAAAGACCTGATGTAATAAGCATAGTATACGGAATACCTACCCACATATTAACAACGATAACAGTAATTCTTGCTGCCGTTGCATCTGAAAGGAACGGAATAACAGGGAGACCCGCACCCTGAAGCAGGCTGTTAACAGCACCATCATCAGAGAGAATAAGTCTCATAAGGAGAAGTGTTACAAACTGCGGAACAGCAGCCGTAATAACGAACATTGTTCTCCAGAAAGCCTTGAATCTGATTTCCTTCTTATTGATAAGAAGCGCAAGGATGATACCAAAGATATAGTTTGTAAATGTTGCAAATACAGCCCATACCAGTGTCCATATAAGAATCTTACCAAATGTCTGTGATTTCAGCGGGTTTGAATAGAATACATCCGCAAAGTTTGCAAAACCTACCCACCAATACATATTTCCGGGAGGCTGATGCTCTTTATCATAGTTTGTGAATGCCATAAAAATCGTAAAGATAATCGGCAATATCGTAAACAGAATAAGAAGCAGTATCGGAAGTGTAAGAAGTGTTACATGGAAACGCTCATCAAGGAACATTTTAAGTTCTGCTATAAAGCCGATAGGCTTTTTGCCCTCTGCAAGAGTTTTCTGTGTAGCATATGCACTTTTCGTGTTTGTGATATAAATAGCAAAGAATGCGATACAAACGATAACTGTCATAACAAAGAAAAGAAGAACTTTGTTAGAGTTATCCAATGTATCAAGGTTTATAACCTTTTTGGAACCTCCGAACACTGAGTCTTCCTGATAGATCGGCGGTTCTTTACCGATAACACCGTTGACGAGAGTATTTTCATCAACTTGTACATTTGTAGCGTAAATTTTTGTGATATAACTCCAACCGAAGTTAATCATAAATGCGAAATATGCAATTTCAGCTGCAAGGAAACAGATTCCCTTGCCGATCTGACCATGCATCATGTTGCCGGCACCCATAACAACATAGGAAAGCTTTGTGCCTATATCGCCTTTTGCAAATCTGCTTCCATAGTTTTTGAAGCCTGTTACAATAAAGCTAAAAACATTCTTCAAGAAATTACCGATTACTACAAACAGTTTTACGATTGCACCCGGTATCCCCGTAAAGAATGATTTTATATTGTAGGCAAAGCGCTGACCTTTCGTCATCTGGACGTAGTCAAGATAATTCATTCATATACAGCTCCTTTGCGGTTAGTCTGCTTGTTTCATAGCACGAGCAGCCCGGTCCATTAAACCCAGGCTGCCCATCCAGCACATAAAATCAACTAAGTAAACTAATCGAAATTTCTAAGTTAACGGGAAAATTATTTATTGATCTGTTCATCCAGATCCTTAAGGCTCTTTTTAAGTGCAGCATCATCAATTTTACCCTTAGCTGCGACAATCTCACCGCCGAAGCCGCCGACATTAGATGCCCAGAATACACCACTTACACTCTTACCCTGTGCATGTGCATAAGCCTTCTGATCGTTGATAGCTTTCAGAGCCGGATCAACCTTTACCTTCTCATCTGCAAGAGCCTCATTACTTGTAGGAATAAGACCTCTTTCGTTATAACGCTTAAGCTGTGATTCAGGGTTAGTCAGGAAATAAGCAAGAGCCTGTGATGTAATCTGATATTTTGAGAACTGGTTAACACCTACAATCTTGTAGCCACCGAAGGACTCTGTCTGCTTCTGTTCGCCGTTAATGAGGATCGTCGGGAGCTTAGCTGCACCAACATTCTCTTCACCGATAGCCTCTTTGATAGCCGGACCCATCCATGTACCAATTACTGCTGCTGCAAGAGTACCTTCCTTAAAGCCCTTCTGAACTGCGGCATTGTCGCCCGAAGAACCTGCTGTACCGAGGAAGCCTTTGTCTGAGCTTTCAGCAAGATGGCACATAGCCTTAGCAGCGGCAAGACCCTCATCGGAATCAAATGTTGTTGTTTGCTTGCCGTCCTTATATTCAATTTTTACACCTGCTGTAAAGTAAACACCTGCGTTGTACCAACCATTTGTAAGGTTGAAATAAACGCTCTTCTTATTGGAATTTGCCTTCTGGATCATGTCATCGAAGCTTGCAACTTCGCTGTCATCCTTAAATACTCTCTTATCATAGTAGAGGAAGTAGCCGTTATCAGATGTTTTCGGGAATGCATAAGGTGTACCGTTGATAGAGCATACTCCTACTGCATCTTCTGTATTGTTAGCAATCAAGTTGTTCTGGAATACATCACTTACCTGAGCAATCGCCTTAGCTTCAACAAGTGTTGAAAGCTGGTCATCAGCAAAGTTAAATACATCAGCACCATCCTGAGGTGACTCTATGATCTTACCGCCTGCATTGTCCTCACCGATTGCGCCTGAAGCTTTAATCTTAAAGGAATAAGAGCCATCATCACTCTTATACTTCTCCTCAAATTCCTTGATAAGTTTTTTCTCAAACTGAAGGTCGTCGCCCGAACACCATACTTTCAGCGAAATAACTCCGTCTGTTTGAGCTGCTTCTTCCTTCATTTTATCTTTTACGTTTTTAATCATCTCATCGCTGTAGATATCCACTGCCTCAGCCGACGCCTTGGATTCACCGTCGCCGGATTCAGCCGAATCGCCTGCTGCCTTAGATTCAGTTGTTTCTCCTGCGGTACTGTTCTGAGTCTGAGTCACCTCTGTCGGTCCGCAGCCTGCAAGAGCAGCGGAAGCCATCATTGCAGTAAGAACCAAAGCAAGCACTCTTTTTGATTTACTAACCATGTTAATGATCCCTCTTTCTAAAAAATTTCACGCACGTTTGTGCCTTTCCGGCAGCGAATACCGACTGCAAATTGCACAACACAGCAATATGGCATCCGTCAGCCACTATATAAATGATATCATACACATTTCTTAATTTCAATGGGCGATTGTCATTTTTATCTACATTCATAATAAACCGATATTTAATTTGTTAATTTTAACATCGCTTTTTACAAATTTTAGTAATTCTTTATAATTTCAACACGTTTTTTTGTTCACTTTGTTTAATAATGATTTGTGCAATTTGCATATTCATATTTTTAACAATCTTAATAATATGTTTCTAATCTGTAAACTTTCGAATAAACGAGACTGTTTTCTATTGAAAATATCCATTTTTCTCTTTTCAATTTGTCAAAATACACAAAGTATAATTTCTAAACGTATCACTAAGTTTTCACCGACCCTTTTGTGCAATTGCCTTAAAAATTATTGAAAAAACCTTAAAAGGAGTCATGGTCGGAGGCAAGCTTTCTCACATTTAAAAGTAATCGCTAATAGCTAATTATTTCAGCAGTCCGATGGCAATGAGCATGATACCGGAAAGGATACTGAAATACATCTTGTCTATTTTTTTTACTTTGCATAACCCCCCTCCAATCAATTCTCCCAGCCAAAGAAAACCAAATTGAAACAGTCCGCAGAACACAGGGATCAATGTCTCTCCGCCCCCTACACCTGCGCCAATTCCTGCCGCAAACGAATCCGCCGAAATTGCTGCACCGATGTAACAAGCTTCGGTCAGTTCTACGATCCTCGAACGGTTGATATCGCACGAATCAGGTTTCCGTAATATTTTTGCTACGATATTCAGCCCCCCAATTGTTTCTTCTTTTTCTGCTGTTTTATATGTCGTTTTATGCTTCTCTCTTATTGCACCTATAACAATATACAGACCCAGAGCGGTCAACATAACAGTCCCAAGTAAATTTCCTGCCGTTTCCGGAATGATCGTCCCCAATACATCTCCTATAAAAATCGCCGCTGCTGTTACGACTGCTGATATCAAAGCAATCACCATTTTTGAAACAAACGGTGTTTTAATTCCTCTCAAAGCACACGAAATTCCTATTCCGAGTGCATCTATACTAAGTGCTGCCGATAACAACAGCATTTCAGACATATTCATTCTTTCACCGCCTAAATACTTTTCTACACTACATATTATGCAGAACAGCCGGGGCGTGAAAACATCATATATACTCTTTGTATAATTCTGTTTTTTATTTCAAATTGTATAAAAATAATTATAAAAATATCTTGCAATTTTAATAAGAACGTGTTATTATATTGAAGTCGTCGAAAGCGATACAAATGAATAGTTGGTGTTGATGACGTCGAGGGTCCACCCGTTCCCATGCCGAACACGGAAGTTAAGCTCGATAGTGCCGAAGATACTCGGATGGTGACGTCCCGGGAAAATAGGAAGATGCCAACACTTAAAGTAGCCGTCCAATAGGGCGGTTATTTTTTTAATTAATAATTATGTGAGCCACAAGTTTATGATAAGCAATAAAAGCTGACTGCGATTATATCGCTTGATTATTCAGCTGTTTTACGGTAAAATATTATTCTGTAATGAATCGAAATGAAATGTTTTGGAGGAATCTGTTTTGTCGGATACAAATAAAGAACTAATCGAAAAAAGAAGAACCTTTGCTATTATCTCTCACCCTGACGCAGGTAAGACAACACTCACCGAAAAACTCCTGCTCTATACCGGAACAATACAGCTTGCTGGTTCGGTAAAAGGTAAAAAAACCGACAAACACGCTGTATCCGACTGGATGGAAATTGAAAAACAAAGAGGTATTTCTGTAACGTCGTCAGTTATGCAGTTTAATTACGACGGTTACTGTATCAACATCATCGACACTCCAGGTCACCAGGACTTTTCCGAGGATACCTACCGTACACTTATGGCGGCCGACTCCGCTGTCATGGTGATCGATGCTTCAAAAGGCGTTGAAGCACAGACAAGAAAGCTGTTCAAAGTCTGTGTAATGAGAAATATTCCGATTTTTACCTTTATCAACAAAATGGACAGAGAAGCACAAAGTCCCTATGAACTACTGGAAGATATCGAGAATGTTCTCGGTATCCATACCTGCCCGATGAACTGGCCGATCGGATGCGGAAGAGATTTCAAGGGTGTGTATGACTTTAATAAAAAAGAAATACTGGCATTTACTGCCAACAACGGTCAGCGTGAGGTTGAAATGGACGAGCTTACCGCCGATTCACCCGACCTTGACGAAAGACTCGGCGAAACACTTGCACAAACCTTGCGTGATGATATTGAACTTCTGGAAGGCGCAGGCGATGAATTTGACCTTGAACAGGTACGAAACGGAAAGCTGACACCTGTATTTTTCGGCTCTGCCCTTACCAATTTCGGTGTTGAACCTTTTCTTGCAGAATTTTTGAGAATGACAACACCGCCACTGCCGAGAAAAACCGTTGAAGGCGAAGTTGACCCGTTTGACGATCATTTCTCCGCCTTTGTTTTTAAAATACAAGCAAACATGAATAAGGCTCACCGTGACAGAATTGCATTTATGCGTATATGCTCGGGAAAATACGATAAAACAATGGAAGTCTATCATGTACAAGGCAACAAAAAAATGCGTCTTTCCCAGCCGCAGCAACTTATGGCTCAGGACAGAGAAGTCATCAGTGAAGCCTATGCAGGCGACATTATCGGTGTATTTGACCCGGGTATTTTCTCTATAGGAGATACTGTCTGTGCGCCAAGCAAAAAAGTGCAGTTTGAAGGTATCCCCACCTTTGCACCCGAACATTTTGCAAGAGTACGTCTGAAAGACACCATGAAAAGAAAGCAGTTTGTAAAGGGAATCACCCAGATTGCACAGGAGGGTGCTATCCAAATTTTTCAGGCTCTTGGTGGCGGTATGGAAGAAGTGATCGTCGGCGTTGTCGGCGTACTTCAGTTTGAAGTGCTTGAATACCGTCTCAACAACGAATACAATGTCGATATCGTTCTCGAAAATATGCCCTATGAGCTGATCCGCTGGATCGAAAATGAGGATCTCGATCCCAAAACCCTTAACCTCACCACCGACACAAGAAGAATACAGGATCTCAAGGGCAAACATCTTCTTTTGTTCACGAGTGAATGGAATATCACATGGGCTCTTGAACATAACAAAGGCTTAGTCCTTACAGATTTCAGCAAAAACTGAACAAATCACAAACCCCCGGAAAAGAACTTTGACGTAACTTCCGGGGGTTATCATTTTTATTATTCTTCTGTATTGTTCTCCTGATTACCTGCACTGATTCGTTTTCTGTCTTTATAATAAATAAATACTGCTGTTGCAAGAATAATCACCGATAATCCTCTTAAAATCCACGCATAAAAACCGCCCATCAAATCAACGATTACCAGTTCATCGGCAAGCCACCAGCCACTGAGTAGCAGAAAATAAGCAGAAAACAGATACACCGCCTTGCTTTCCTTTCTGAAACGAATAAATAGCGTCAATGCAATAATAAACCAAAGCGCCGCATAAACATATCCCATAAATGCTCTCCTTTATCCTGAATCGAATTTATTTTTCCCTTTTGGTTTTCGTTTTCTTATTTCCCGAGCTTAACAATATGCTTATTACAAAATACAGCACAAGGACAATAATTCCTATATAATGCACCAACTGCATTACGGTATTTCCGGGAGCCAGCTGAGAAACAACATAATCTACAATGATCCATATTCCTTCAAAAAGAAAAAACAGTGCCACCGGTCTGTAATGTCTGAAGCTCCTGAGTCTGGGGCTGTACATAATTGTAGTTGCCACAAGGCAGAAAGCGGCTGTAATGATTGCGATAAGCATAAAACGAACTGCACCTCAACTTTCCGTACAATCAATAATATAAAAATACGGTCTAATAAGAATTATACTTTGCATGACCCAAAAAATCAAGTTAAACATACAAATTGAGTCGATTTGTAACAGTATTGTGATAAAAATTACATTATTTTTTATACTTTCGGTATTTTTGTTATAATTATATACTGTTTGTTACACTATTTTTATTTACAGATTGTATATTAATGTTATATAAATACTATATGTAGATGATTAAAATAAGATAATATACAAGTGGTTTATATTATCGTTTTTTCTCCAAATTGTATAAATAAAACACTTGCAAATTATCAGACCATGTGTTATTATAATATAGTCGTTGAGAGCGATAACAATTTAACAGTTGGTGTTGATGACGTCGAGGGTCCACCCGTTCCCATGCCGAACACGGAAGTTAAGCTCGATAGTGCCGAAAATACTTGGATG
>ONGS01000018.1 GCA_900317395.1 uncultured Eubacteriales bacterium
AATTCTTTGTTCAACCAACAAGAATTTCAAAAACAGTAACAAAACCAAAACTGTAGGCAAAAACAAAACCACATCTGCCGTTATCAGCGGTGTAATCAAGGGCAAAACCTATTATGTCAAGGTCAGAGCTTACAAGACCGTAAGCGGTAAAAAAGTTTACGGCTCATACAGTTCTGTTAGAACTGTTAAAATCAAATAAGTAATTATCGGACAACAGTCGCTATGTGAGGATAAAACCACATATCGACTGTTGTTATGCGTTGATGTGGCGGAGTGTCCCGATATATAATTCGTAATCAATCATTCACAATCCGGCAAAGAAATTTTTACGGATACTAATGGTGGCTTCTTATTGATAAATTGATGAAATTGTGGTAATATGTTAGTAGATAGATGTTTTTGAAAGGATGAAAAAAATGGAGAGAAAATATAAAGTATTGTCTGTTTTTGCGGCTGTTATGATCTCGGCTGCAATGCTCGGAGGATGTGATCTTGTTTTTGGAAATAGTACCGGCAACACTGACTCACAAAACAGTGCGGTGGTTTCGGATACACAAAGCTCCGAAGAGCCGGAAGCTTCAACGGATTCGGTACAGGAAATCAGCCCAGAACTTTCCGAGAAAGAAGAATCATCCGAAGAAACGGATGACAGCACCGACGAAAGCTCTCAGGAGGAATTTTCCGAAATCAGTGATGATACCGAGAACGAAGAAAGCAGTGAGGATGAGTCTGTCGAAGAAGGCAGTGAAAATAACGTAGAAGAAAGCAGCATGGATGAATCACAGGCGGCAAATGTTGATGTAGACGGCTATCAGTTTGATGATGAGGAAATTGTTACGGATTACCACAATCCGAAAACCTTTACCACGAATGACGAATTCAACAAACTTTTTTCTGCAAATGCACTCGATGCTGCATATAATGAAGCACAAAAAAATGCAATTTCAAGTACCGAAATGCTGAATGTAACTTCAACTTATGCAACAAAGTGGAAAGATATGGCAGATACTGCTTATAATAACCTCTATGACAAATTGTCCGACCGTTCCACAGAGCAGTCAAAGCTTGTTGACTCCCAGGAGAACTGGCAGACGGAAATTGAAGCACAGGAATCATTATATGAAAATGAAGTACAGGAGGGTGGAACGGAATCACTTCTTGCTTCTCAGGCTGAACTGATGAACCGCTATAAATCAAGAGCAGCCGTTCTGTTTGAACAGATTTATCAGCTGGACGGCACGATTACTTTAAGTGCATATGGTCTGTAAAGTGTAGGAGAATCAAATGAATATGTGCAGAAATTCAAAAACGATCATTGCCTTGCTCATGGCGGTGCTGATGATAGTATCCCTGTCAGCCTGTTCCTTTAACGGCGGACAAGACATTACCGATTATGTGAATGCTGTCAGTGATGATATTCACGAAGCGGTTAATCTTACCCGTGATTTAAAAAAACAGCAGAAAACGCTTGATGCAAGAAGTATTGAGCTTGCTGAGAAAAATCTCGACACATTGTCACGTCTTGCGGAATTATATTCCATACTGGCGAAAATCGAATCTCCGAAAAGGTATGAGGACATTGATGAGGAAATCAAAGACAATGCCAAAAAGGCACTTGCTGATGTTATGGAGCTGAAAAGTCTGGTCACGACAGCAAAAAACACCGGTAATGATACATTGTATAAACAGGATTATCAAAATATCATGGATGATTATGAACCGGCCTATTTGGAGATTGTTGATCTTGGCTCACAGGTAACAACACGTTATAGAAATGACTGATTAAAACATAACGCCCTCTGCTAAAAACAGAGGGCGTTCATTTTTTTGATCTTTACAGAGCAGAATAACCAAAGCTGTTGACAATAGCTTCCAACTTTTCTCCCTGCTCACACATTTCGCAGCGGTGGGGCTTAAAGCTCTGATAATCACCGAGGTCGTTCGGGTCAAAAACAGAACTGACCGGATGACCGTCACATTCTTCAACGGTTGCAAAAATAGACGAAACGCCTACCACTTTGCCGCCATAGTAATTCACGGCATCGATTGCCGCAAGAGCACTTTTGCCTGTTGTAACAGAAGCCGCAAGTATAAGAACATGTTTACCTGCAAGCATAGGAACGAGATTATCTCGGAACATCATCTGACCGCCCGAGATAAATTCAGGGGAGACTACATAAATCGTCTGATGAGCGTTCATATTCACATAATCGTCTTTTGTCAGCTCCTCGGCAATACAAGTTCCGATTACCTCCATACCATCAATACACAGAATCGTATCAACAATCGTGTTCAGGCGGTAGTTATTGACAAGCTCCTTTGCAACAGCCTTTGCTTCGGAAAGACGCATTTTCTGAGTGGTAACGTCAATAAAGTAATTCGTGTGGCTGTGCATGGTTGCGAAGTGTCCTTTTTTTACACGCAAGAATACATTCTGATGTTTTGTTCTGATTTTAAATTCTTTAGCCATAATGCACCTCAATTAACAAAAATAATTTACTCTAATAGTAATTTTACATTATTTTTGCTAATAAATCAAGTCTTTATCATTATTTTATCTTTTTTAATATATTTAACATTACATCATTTTACAAAAATGTATACTGTTTTTTGAATTAAGATCAGCGACCGCCATGTTTCCGTGACGGCCGCTTTATTAATGGATCGTATTTTTATCAGCTTTTTGCCGGTGTTGCAGAACGCTCTTTCAATTCTTCATATCTATCAACGGATTTCTCCTCAGCCTTCTGGAAGAGTACTTCTGCTCTTTCAGGGAAGGAGCGTGTGAGTGCGCTGTAACGTGCCTCACCGAGGATAAAATCACGATAGGAAGCGGAAGGAGCTTTGCTGTCGAGCTGGAACGGATTCTTGCCCTCAGCTTTGAGAAGCGGATTGTATCTGAACATATTCCAGTAACCGCAGTCTACAGCCTTCTTCATTTCAGCCTGGCAGTTTTTCATGCCGCCCTTGATGGAGTGCATTTCGCAGGGAGCGTAACCAATGATGAGTGACGGTCCCGGATAAGCCTCAGCCTCTTTGATTGCTTTGAGTGTCTGGTTCTGGTCAGCACCCATAGCGATTTGTGCAACATAGATGTAGCCATAGCTCATAGCGATATCTGCAAGGGATTTCTTTGCGATAGCTTTACCGGCAGCTGCAAACTGTGCAACCTGACCGATCTGTGAAGCCTTGGAAGCCTGTCCGCCTGTGTTGGAGTAAACTTCGGTATCGAATACCATGATGTTAACATCTTCGCCTGCTGCGAGTACATGGTCAACGCCGCCGAAACCGATATCGTATGCCCAGCCGTCGCCGCCGAAGATCCATACAGATTTCTTAGCAAGGAATTCCTTGTTTTCAAGAACATCTTTTCTTGTCGGGCAGTCACAGTCGAGTTTTTCAAGAGCAGCAACAACTGCATCAGCAGCAGCACCGTTCTTTTCGCCATCATCCTTTGTAGCAAGGAATTCAGCGATTGCTGTCTTAACTTCCTCGGGAGCTTTTTCGCCTGCAGCGATCTTCTTGAGGTCGTCAATCAGTCTTTCACGAATTGCCTTCTGACCGAGGTACATACCATATCCGTGTTCTGCGTTATCTTCAAAGAGGGAGTTAGCCCATGCAGGACCGTGACCGTCTTTGTTGACTGTATACGGTGATGTAGCCGCAGGACCGCCCCAGATGGACGAACATCCTGTTGCGTTAGAAATGTACATTCTGTCGCCGAAGAGCTGAGTAATCAAACGTGCATAGGAAGTTTCTGCACAGCCTGCGCAGGAACCTGAGAACTCAAGAAGCGGCTGTTTGTACTGGCTGCCGATGACATTGAGGTTTGCCGTTGTTTCAGGCTTCTCTGTTACGTTTGCAACGCAATAATCAAATACTGCCTGCTGGTCTTCCTGAGATTCACGCGCAACCATTTTCAGTGATTTTGTCGGACAAACGCCTACACATACAGAGCATCCCATACAATCCATAGGAGATACAGCGAGTGTATATTTGTAATTTGTTTTAACGACAGGCTTCGGTGCAATCTTTGTGTTCTCGGGAGCAGCAGCAGCCTCTTCCTCAGAAAGAGCGAAAGGTCTGATAGTAGCATGAGGACAAACAAAGGAACACTTGTTACACTTTGCACAAGTTGCTTCATTCCATTCGGGTACCATTACGGCAACGCCACGCTTCTCATAAGCGGATGCGCCAAGCTCAAATGTACCGTCGGTATGCTCAACAAATGCAGATACCGGCAGGCTGTCGCCGTCCATTTTATCAACAGGCTCGAGAATACCCTTAACCATTTTAACAGTCTTTTCTTTACCTGTTAATGTGCTTTCCTCAGAAGTGCTTACTGCATCTGCCCAGTCAGCGGGAATGTCAACCTTAACGAATGCGCCGACACCTGCATCGATCGCCTTGTGGTTCATGTCAACGATATCCTGGCCCTTTTTCAGATAGGACTTTGTAGCAGCGTCCTTCATATGCTGAACAGCCTCGTCAATCGGCATAACCTTTGCAAGTGCAAAGAAAGCAGCCTGAAGGATTGTATTGGTACGCTTACCCATACCGATCTTCTCGGCAAGGTCAATAGCGTTAACTGTATAAAGCTGAATATTATTCTTAGCGATATACTGCTTTGTTTCTGCATTCAGGTGTGTATTAAGTTCGTCGGGAGTCCACTGACAGTTGATCAGGAATACACCGCCCGGCTTAACATCCTGTACCATCTTATAGCCTTTAAGGATATAGGACGGGTTATGGCAGGCAACAAAGTCAGCCTTGTTGATATAGTACGGACTCTTGATCGGTTTGTCACCGAAACGAAGGTGGGAAATAGTTACGCCGCCTGTTTTCTTTGAGTCATACTGGAAATAAGCCTGTACATATTTCTGTGTATAGTCACCGATGATCTTGATAGAGTTCTTGTTTGCACCAACTGTACCGTCACCGCCCAGACCCCAGAATTTGCACTCAATTGTGCCTTCTGCTGCGGTATTCGGAGCAGGTTTTTCTTCAAGAGAAAGGTTGGTAACATCATCGTTGATACCGATTGTGAACTGCGGTTTCGGATCGTCTTTTGCAAGCTCTTCATATACTGCAAATACGCTTGAAGGAGGTGTATCCTTGCTGCCAAGACCGTATCTGCCGCCGACAACCTTAATTCCTGTTCTGCCCTGAGCAGCCAGTGCTGCGATAACATCAAGGAACAGTGGTTCGCCGAGAGAACCGGGCTCTTTTGTTCTGTCAAGAACAGCAATCTTTTTAACGCTTGCAGGGATAGCCTCAACAAGCTTGTCTGCTCTGAACGGACGGTAAAGTCTAACCTTAACAAGACCTACTTTTTCGCCGTGAGCATTCATATAGTCGATAACTTCTTCTGCAACGTCGTTGATTGAACCCATAGCGATAATAATACGCTCTGCATCCTCAGCACCGTAGTAGTTGAAGAGCTGATAATCCGTGCCGAGTTTCTCGTTGACTTTGGCCATATACTTTTCAACGATTTCGGGAACAGCATCGTAATATTTGTTGCAGGCTTCTCTGTGCTGGAAGAAGATATCGCCGTTTTCGTGAGAACCACGCATTACGGGATGCTCAGGATTCAGTGCTCTCTTTCTGAATGCAGCAACAGCATCCATATCACACATATCTTTCAGATCTTCATAATCCCAGATCTGGATTTTCTGGATCTCATGAGAAGTTCTGAAACCGTCAAAGAAATTGATAAACGGAACTCTGCCTTCAATAGCTGCCAGATGAGCGACCGGTGCAAGATCCATAACCTCCTGCGTGTTGGTTTCTGCAAGCATTGCAAAACCGGTCTGACGACAGGCGTAAACGTCCGAATGGTCACCGAAGATATTCAATGCGTGTGAAGCAACGCAACGAGCGGAAACATGGAATACGCCCGGAAGAAGCTCACCTGCAATCTTGTACATATTCGGGATCATAAGAAGAAGACCCTGAGAAGCAGTAAAGGTAGTAGTCAGAGCACCTGCATTCAGTGAGCCATGAACCGTACCTGCCGCACCTGCTTCAGACTGCATTTCGGAAACCTTTACAGTTGTTCCGAAGATATTTTTCAAACCCTGAGCTGACCACTGGTCAACATAGTCTGCCATTGGGCTGGACGGAGTGATCGGGTAGATGCCGGCTACCTCAGTAAACGCATAAGCTACATGAGCCGCAGCATTGTTGCCGTCCATGGTTTTCATTTTTCTAGCCATTGGATTGTCCTCCTTTAATTATATAAAAATGACTTATTAAGTGGCGCATTAAGTCGTTTGATACAACGGATCGTATCGATTATCATTTTAACACTTTTTTTCCCTTATGTAAAGTGAAAAAATGTAAATTGTCAATATTTTTATAGATAATTCTACAAAAAAATTTAAGCAATACTCATAAAGTGGTATAATTGGAAATCTTATTAGCACTAATACGAAAGTTAGAGCTATTTAATAATTGTATTTTGGGTATATTGAGATTAATTTGTGAAGATGTTACAATATTAATATTGTTTTTTACTGAGATATTATAATAATACATCTGATTGTGATTGAAACATCCCTAAGCCATTTCCTAACCACTAATCACTCTTCAGATAGACAAAGCTTTAAAAAGCTTAAGCGTTTATTTACATTCCATTTACAGCAAAATCATATTGCTTTCTCAATTCCCCCATATAATAAAATCACGATAACAAAAACAAACGAAACCAAAGGAGTTGTTAAATATGAAAGGTGAAATGAATATCAGAAGAACGATTATGGTTGCTGTTTTCTGTGCGGCTATAACCGGTAATATGCTGTTGGCAGGCTGTTCAACAAACGAAACGGAAGATACAGACACCTCAAATGTATCATCTGTTACAAGTGTAGTATCAAGCACCGAAAAGGTGGAGTCAACCGTAAGTGTTGAAGAAGAGGATACAGACGCTTCCTATTCCGAAAGTGACAGCACAAAAATCACTCTGAACGGCAAAAGTGCTTCTGTGGAAGGCGATGGCGCAAAGGCTGACGGTGGAACAATTACTATTTCGAAAGCAGGAACATATATTTTAAGCGGAACGCTTGATGATGGTCAGGTTGTGATTGAAGCAGGCAAGAACGATACCGTAAAGCTTGTTCTGAATAATGCAAGTGTTACAAGCTCTACCGCTCCTGCAATTTATGCTTCAAAATGCGACAAGACGATCCTCGTTCTTGAAAAGGGTACGACCAATACACTCGCTGACGGTAAGGATTATGTCAAAGAGGAAACAACCGAAACCTCCACAACATCCGAATCTTCCGCAACTGAAGATGACGACAGCAGTGATAACCCGAATGCGGCAGTATATGTCAAGGACGATTTGACGATACTCGGCGAAGGCACACTGAATGTAACGGGTAATGCCAAAAATGGTATCACTTCTAAAGATGTTTTGCGTATCACAAGCGGTACTGTGAATGTTAAAGCGGCTCATCATGGTATTACAGGCAAAGATAACCTCTATATCAGCGGCGGTACTGTAACTGTTGAGGCTGAGGATGGCGACGGTATGCGTTCCACTTATTCTAAGACGGATAATGCCGACAAGGGTCATGTTTATATCGAAGGCGGAGAAATCAATATCACTTCTGCTAACGATGGTATTCAGGCTGAAAAGAATCTTGTCATCAACGGCGGTACAGTCACAGTCAAAGCAGACGGCGGCGCACCCGAAACTATCACGAACAATAACAATCAGGGCGGCAGAGGCGGCTTCATGCAGAATAATACTGCTTCCTCCGATACCGATACGGAAAGCACCAAGGGTATTAAAGCAGGCGCAGATCTTACAATTGGCGGCGGAACCATTACAATCGATTCCGGTGACGACGGTATCCACAGCAACGCAAATGTAACGATCACAGACGGTAATATTACCATTAAAACAGGTGATGACGGTATTCATGCAGATGAAAACCTTGTCATTAAAAACGGTACGGTAACAATTGAAAATTCTTATGAAGGCCTTGAAGGCGAAAATATTGATATCTCGGGCGGTACGATCGATGTAACAGCAAGTGATGACGGTATCAACTGCAACGGCGGCAATGATTTCAGCGGCTTCGGCGGAATGGACGGCAATATGCAGTTTGGTCACGGCGGTCGTATGCAGGACGGTCAGAATATGCCGACAGACCAGAATACAGCTAACACACAGACAACAGCTGCAACAACAGAGAAAACGGAAGAAAGCTCTGACAACAGCGAAAAATCCGATAATACCGAAACAGGTATTCTTTCCATCAGCGGCGGAACAGTTTATGTTAATGCCCAGGGTGACGGCATAGACAGTAACGGAGACCTGAACATCAGCGGCGGTACAGTGATCGTCAACGGTACAACAAGTGGTGGCAACGGTGTTCTTGACCATGACGGAGACTGCGCATTCACAGGTGGTACAGTGATAGGCGCCGGTACATCCGATATGCTTGAAATGCCTTCCGAAAGTTCAAGTCAGAATACGATAGCAGTACTTTTCGACCAGACTCAGACAGCAGGAACACTTGTATATATCACAGACAGCAACGGCAATGTTCTTGCGGCAATGTCACCCGAAAAGAATTACGGATGCTTTATCTTCAGCTCAGCAGATTTGAAAAACGGTGAAACCTACAACGTATATGTCGGCGGCACTGCAACAGGCGATTCGGTTCATGGCTATTACAGCAAGGCATCTGTTTCAGGCGGTACACAGTATACCGGTTTCACACTCTCTGACAGCAAGGTGACATATGTTAATGCAAGCGGCGTTACAACATACTCAGGCGGTATGGGCGGCGGCATGAAAGGTGGCATGAGAGGTGATATAGGCGGTAACATGGGAAATTTTAACGGTGATAATGGTAACACTTCTGACAGCGGCAATGACAACCAAACACCGCAAGTTCCCAACGGCGACAGCAACGGACAAATGCCGAATAGCGGCAGAAGTCAGAGAATGCAAAGACCAGACGGTGAGAATAACGAACAAATGCCCCAGCTTCCAAACGATAACAACAGCCAAAAGAGTACAAACAGTACAACTAATGAAAATACAGCCGTTTCCAACGGTCAGAGCGTATAATCTTCATTCATGGTAAATAAAAAAGCATCCGTCACTGAAAGTTGTGACGGATGTCTTTTTGAGGTTGTAGCGTAATTGACAGCGCAGGCACTGC
>ONGS01000041.1 GCA_900317395.1 uncultured Eubacteriales bacterium
GACACAGGACGATGATACTGCGGAAAGCTCTGTTTATGAAGCGCTGAAAGACGGCTATCGGCTGATTGACACAGCGCAGTATTACGGCAATGAAACAGGCGTCGGCAGGGGCATTCAAAGGGCGATCAGCGAGGGGATTGTCACCCGTGCAGAGGTCTTTGTCACCACAAAGGTCATGCCCTCCAACTATGAAAGAGCGTACAGTTCGATTGATGATTCTCTTGCAAGGCTCGGACTGGATTACATTGATCTGATGCTGATACACCAATCCGGCAGCAGGGATACTGAGGTCTACAAGGCACTCTGTCAGGGCGTCAGGAACGGCAAACTGCGGTCTATCGGCATTTCCAACTACTATACCCTCGAAGAATATGAGCGTGTCACCGCAGGCAGCGAGATCAAGCCCGCGGTGGTGCAGAATGAAAATCACCCGTTTTATCAGAACACGGAATTTCAGATGGATATTGCGAAATACGGTACTGTTGTGGAATCGTGGTATCCGTTCGGCGGCAGAGGGCATACGCAGGATTTATTCGGCAATGAGACAATCATGGAGATTGCCAAAGCGCACGGCAGGACTTCGGCGCAGATCATTCTGCGCTGGCATCTGCAGGCAGGATATATTACGATTCCGGGTTCTCAGAATCCCGACCATATCCTTGAAAACATCAGTATCTTTGACTTTGAGCTGACCGATGCGGAAATGCAGAGAATGGCAGAGCTGCATACGGGACAGCGGTATGAAAACTGGTGAGGTAAAGCCTAATGACACACTCACTTTCCGTTCCGCTGAGGTTCAAATCAGCATTATGGCGCGCGCCACAATGACAGCATACCCTTTTGGAACTGAATAACAGAAAAGACCTGAGATTTGCTCACACAAGCATTTCTCAGGTCTTTTCTTTTCAGGCGGTTAGTTTTCCGCTCCGCAAGCTCGAACGGCTCTAAGGGGCGTTTCCGTTCGTCTGAGGGTACTGTCAAGCAGGTGGCGGCTCTGTAATTCCGTGTTCCGCTTCATACTCCCTGACACGGCGGTAAAACGTATTAGCCGACAAGCCCATTCTCCGCATTCCCCAAATCCCGATGTCTCTCCCGTCCTGCGTTACGGTCAGGTTCGGAAGGTACACGAACGTTTCGGGATCGAGCGTATAGGTCAAACCTGTCTGCTTGTCCTCTTTGACTGTCGGATAATATGTCCTCGTTTCCTCGTCCCAAAGATGGGGTATTCCGTTGATCATCTTGTTCTTGATTGTTACGCTCATATTGATTTCTCCTTTCAATCGTTTTTACTGTTGTTTCAATCTCTCGCAGTACCTGTTCGGAAATGTTGCTGACGGCAGTACCGAGAATATCGGTGACCTGTCCATCGGAAAAGTCTGACAGGCTGCTGAAGCCGTTTTGATCGACAACAGAGGTATCCAAGTCACAGCGATACAGTGCCACATACCAGACACTCTCAAAAACCGCCTGACGAAATTCTGACATTATTGCAGTTTCGTCCATTCCTGCGAGCATCGCACTGTCCTGTGCGGCAGCCATCAGCTCATAGCTGTAGTTATCAATCAAGCTGTCTACTGTGTTTTCGCAGAAATCGGAAATCGCTTCTTCTATGGAAACAGCAGTATCACCGACAAGCCGCATGGAAGCTTCCTGCTGGTAATCCTCCTGCAGCTGCCATATATACCTCGCTCACCTCGCAGTATCATATACCGCCTGCACGGCTTAATAGCTTTAATAAATGTCGATTATTCTTCTTTGAGAGCTTTCCGTATTCTGCTTAGTGACTCAGGCATAATTCCAAGATATGTTGCGATATATTTTTGCGGAACACGGTCGCAAATTTTTGGATAAAGCTTTTTTAAATGCAAATACCGCTCTGTAGCATTCTCAACTAAAAAACCATTTTCACGGTATATTTTGTAGCGTAACCCGTTTTCTAATAATTCAATCCAGATTGTCTTCAGATTTTCATTGCTCATAATCATATCCTTGAACGCTTTGACATCGAATATCATTAGTGTGGATTCTTCAAGCGACTCCCACACACATACATGTTCTTCATAACCCATTACACCTTCATCTATGCACATACCGCCGTCAAAAGCAAAACCTCGTGTAATATCGTTCCCGTCACTATCAATATAATAACAGCGTACAAGTCCGTCAAGCACAATGGCAACTACCTGTGCCTTATCGCCAATACTTTTAAGAATAGTTCCCTTTGCAAACACTTTAAACTGAGCCAGTTCAATCGCTTTGCTCAGGACTTCTTCCCCAAAACAGACACCGTTTAACTCAGCAAGTTTTTTAAGCTGGATCATAATACTTTCTTTATTCATCCAATCCCTCCACTTATGACGATCAGATATACTACCGATGCCAGATTTGCACCGCTATGTGCAATCATCGAAGAAATCAGATGACCGCTTTTTTTGTAGAACCATATCCATAGCAGTCCTGCAAAAAATGAAAATCCGAAATTATACCAATCAAGCATTGCAAACATTAAATTAAACAGCAGCAGTGCTTTGGTTTCTCCCAAAACTGAACCGACAAAGCTTTTCGCAAACCCCCTGAAATAGATCTCTTTACAGATACCGCTGACAAAGACCAATGAAATAATTTTTATGATCGTTGTTCCCAGGGAAGTATCTGCATCAGTAAATGAAAGTCCTGTTCTTCCTGTGTAATAAACAAAGTTATATGCCAAAGCTAAAAGCAAGGTAGCAGCCAACGCCGCCAATCCCAAAAGAATATCCCTGCCGAGAGTCTTTTTCTCGGCAATTTCTTTTTTCAGGTTTATGCCGCTTTGATGATATAGCAGAATGGCAGATGGCAAAAGTATCAGATTTGCCAAAATGAGTATCAGACAATAGACATTCATATCAGCGTTGGCATAGGTTGCGATGTCAAAAATATTCATTCCAAAGCGATATCCGCTTGATGCCATCAATACTTCAAAGCCTGCGACAAACAGTGTGAGTGTAGTGGTGATTGCAAGAGCTGTTTTTGCATATTTAATATTGCTTTCTTTCATTGGTATCAACCTCCTGAAAGAAAGTATATCACAAGCTGCTGCCGTTTTATATTGATGTATGTTAAGTTTTATAAAAAATTATTGAACCAAACAGTTATCCACGATACAAGAACAAATATCCTCAAAATCTTCATTAATATATTTAATATCTGTAACAATAGATCTGACAATATCTGAGAAAGTGAAAAAACCGGCAGAAACAAAAAATCAGAATTTACTGATTTATGCTGCCTGTCGGTTTATACGGATATGCGGGATTTTGATATGCACCGGATGTGCCGGAGCTGACCTTTTCGTTTATTCCTGCCTGTGATGTAGTGGCAGGATCGGCGTTTGCCGATGTAGCTGCTGTTTCCTCTACAGATGCAAAGGGTATTGTCAGCAAATTTGTCTATGACCGTGCAGGTAATGTTACTCAGCAGTCTGTCGGCAATGAATTAACCTCATTTACTTATACCGATAACGGGCTGATTGAAACAGTAAAGCGAGGCTCTGATATTACACAGTACAGCTATAATAATCTGAATCAAATTATTAAAAAAGTCTTGCAGGACGGTACTAAAATAGAGTATACTTATATTAGGTTTTGCTGTCAGTGCCTACGGTACATACAGGGCTTCTGCGTCTGCATTTGATACAATGACCGGTGTGGTGAACGGTTCAAAATGCTTTGTTGCC
>ONGS01000102.1 GCA_900317395.1 uncultured Eubacteriales bacterium
AAGTGTGTGCAGGGATTTTCATGACAGCAAGGTTCAGGCAAAGAACCTGAGTAATAAGCAGAAGGCTGTATTCCTTGACCGTGACGGCACGATCAATAAGTATGTTGGTTTTCTCAGGAATATAGGAGATTTTGAATTGCTCGATGGAGTAGCAGAGGCGATAAGAAATATAAACAATTCTGGTTATCTTGCTATTGTTGTGACTAATCAGCCCGTTATTGCAAGGGGCGAAGTTACCGCAGCAGAGCTTGCTGAGATACATAACAAAATGGAAACTTTGCTTGGTCTTGAGGGTGCATACCTCGATGCTATATATTATTGTCCTCATCACCCACATAAAGGCTATGAAGGCGAGATACCGGAGCTGAAATTTGACTGCAATTGCCGCAAGCCAAAGTCGGGAATGCCGATGCAGGCTGTTGCTGATTTCAATATAGACCTCGAAAACTCTTGGATGGTTGGAGACAGTGAAAATGATGTTAAATGTGGTATAAATGCAGGCTGTAAAACGGCATTGATTGGAAGCGGTGATTTCGATCAGACAGCAACAGTAGCAAACCTGAAACAATTCACAGAATCATATCTGAAATAATTTGAGAGGAAGTAATAATCATGGCACTTGAGATCAGACTTATGAAATATATTGATTTACTTATAGAACGCTATCCTTCGCTTGAACCCGTAAAGCAGGAGCTTATTGACGCTTACCTTATCATGGAGGAATCTTATTCAAAAGGTGGCAAGCTTCTTGTTGCCGGAAATGGCGGTTCCGCAGCAGATTCCGAGCATATTGTTGGTGAACTGATGAAGAGCTTTAAGATGCCGAGAAAGGTTACCTGCGAATTTGCTGATAGTCTGAAATCTGTTGATGAAGAGCTAGGAACAGCTCTTGCTGAGAATCTTCAGGGTGCACTTCCTGCCATTGCACTGGACGGACATCCGGCACTCACTACAGCGTATATGAACGACTGTGAACCACTTCTTTGCTTTGCACAGCAGGTTAATGGCTTTGGTAAGCCGGAGGATGTTTTTCTGGGTATTTCAACCTCAGGCAACAGCAAAAATATCCTTTATGCTGCAACGGTTGCAAAGGCAAAGGGTATGAAAGT
This sequence comes from uncultured Eubacteriales bacterium, assembly GCA_900317395.1. Classification (GTDB taxonomy): domain Bacteria; phylum Bacillota; class Clostridia; order Oscillospirales; family Acutalibacteraceae; genus UBA1213. The sequence continues at coordinate 1,110 of ONGS01000102.1, forward strand.
AATAGGTCTGACAGGTGCAAAGGACAGCAAGCTGCAGAAGTATGCTGATGTTTGCGTTAAGGCTACAAACACTGAGACATATATGATCCAGGAGCTGCATCTGCCGATATATCATTGTTGGTGTTTGATGTTGGAGGATAGATTTTACGGAGAGAATAAAACACACTGAAAGGATGTGCAAAATCAATGAGTTGCACGAACAGGACAATATTGTTTGTTATGTCCAGATTGCCGTTTCCTGCTGTTTCGGGCAGAAAAACTTCCCTGTATCATTATTGTCGTATCCTTTCTGAAGAGCTTGGCTATCGTCTGGTAGTGGCTGCTTTTTTGGAAAAAGGTGATAAACCTGAAGAAAAGCCTGATTTTATCAGCCGATTGGTTGTTTTGCCAAAGGCGAAAGCAAGCAAAAAAATAGGCTATATTTTCAAGGATTCTTTAATCAAAAAGAAAAAGCCTATGCAGGTATCTTTATATTGGAATCCTGAAGCACAAAAAATCGTAAAACAGCTGGCTGAAGAGGAAAAGCCCGATATCGTCATTGGCGATATGGTAAGAAGTATTGAGTATATCAAGGATCTGCAGGCCTTCAGAATTTCAGATCTTGACGATCGCATTTCTTTGCGATATCAAAGACAGATGGATTCAGATATGGATGGGATCAATCCTTATGGCGCATTTTTGGATACTTTGCCAAAGCCGCTCAGAAAAATACTGTCTGTAAAATTTGTGAAAAGATTTGTTGTTAAAAACGAGATCAAGCTCTTGGGTAATTTTGAACTGGAAATGGGAAAGATTTGCGAAAAAACGGTATTCGTTGCGCAAAAGGAAGCGGAGCAATTTAACGAAGAGCTTGGTGAAAAAAAAGCGGTGGCGGTTCCCATTGGCGTTGACACGGAATTTTTTCGATATGAGCCGAAAAACAGCAAAGAAAACTATATTGGTTTTTTGGGAGCAATGAATGTGGCGCATAATGAAAATGCTGTCAGACACTTTATTGATGACATCCTTCCTTCCGTCAAAAAACAAATCCCTGACGCTAAATTTCTGGTGATCGGTGGAGGCGCATCTGATGAATTACAGAGGCTTTCCAACGATCATATTATCTTTTCAGGCAGAGTCAAGGATGTAAGGGAATATCTGGATCAATGCAAGGTTTTTGTGTGCCCTATGATATTTGGCAGCGGCATAAAAACCAAAAACCTGGAAGCAATGTCTATGGGCTTGCCGTTGGTAACAACTTCTGTAGGTGCTGAGAATATCAATGCCCGTGATCTGCAGGATTGGATCGTTGCGGATGATGAACAGGAATTTGCAGATGCGGTGATCGGACTGCTTTCAGACGAAAACAAAAGACAGATCATGGGAAAAAATGCCAATGAGTTTATCAAAAAAAATTTCACCTGGCAGGTGGCAAAGGAAAAATTTCAAGCCATTTTTGAGGAATTAAAATGAAGAAGATCGTTTTTTTTGTACCTTGCTTTGCTTCAGGCGGAGCAGAAGCCTTTATTGTTAATGTTGCAGAGAACATGGACAGAAGTCAGTTTGAGCCGATGATTCTGAGCATTGATGAGCAGGAAAGCGTGTATGACGAAAGGCTGAAGAAAGCCTCTGTCAAGAGGATCGTTTTGATAAAGGAGCATATTTCAAATCCTGTCAAGCGTTATTTGAAAAGCTACAAGATTTTCAAAGAATATTTGAAAGAAAATGGCGGAGAGATATTTGCTATCCATTTTAATATAGCGCAGGGAGAAGAATTGCCGTTTATCTCTATCAGCAAAAAATCAGGCATAAAAATAAGAATTATGCACAGTCATAATTCTTCTGTCAACAGCCGTTATAAGTATTATGGTCATGTTGTTTGTAAAAAGCTGTATGCCAATACAGCTACCCATTACTTTGCCTGTTCTGATCTGGCGGCGGCGTGGCTTGTTCCTGCAAAACGCCTGAACAGCGGAGATTATACTATCATTCAGAATGGTATTGACACCGAAAAGTATCGTTTTCATGCAGAGGTCAGAAGTCAAAAAAGAATGGAACTGGGAATCGGAGATCAGACGCTGTATCTGAATATCGGTAGACTTGGTAACCAAAAGAATCAGACCTTCTTATTGAAGGCCTATGCCGGTGTTAGCAGAACAAATCCGGCTTCTGTTCTTTTGATCGTTGGGGAAGGAGCACTGCGGCAGCAGCTTGAGCAGGAAGCAGCTGATCTGAAATTGACGGATAGGGTGCGTTTTCTTGGAAACAGAACAGATATTCCGCAGTTGCTTTGTGCTGCCGATTTGTTTTTGCTGCCCTCTCTATACGAAGGGCTTCCGTATACTTTAGTGGAAGCGCAAAACGCAGGCTTGCCCTGTATTGTGTCCGACACTGTGTCAGAACAGTGTGCTTTGACAGATCTTGTTCAAAGGATCCCTCTGGATGTAAATGCTTACAGCAATGCCGTATTGCATACAAAGACTCTGAATGCAGAAACAAGAGACAGATATCCGGAAATCATCCAAAGCAAAGGCTTTGATATCCATATGACTGTTAAAATTCTGGAAAAATGCTATCACGGAGAGAATTGAATCGATGAAACGCCATATAAAAGCATTATTAGCAGGCGGTCTGTACCTGCTGTGCAATTATTTTATTACATATATTCCCTGTTGGACAATACGGAAACTTTTGTACAGAATGTGTGGGATGAAAATCGGTAAACACTCACGAATTATGATGAGAACCCATGTAACCATTCCTTGGAGGATCGCCATCGGTGAAAACACCACCGTAAACGAATTTTGTTATCTGGATGGAAGAGGTGGTCTTACGATTGGCAACAACGTCAATGTTGCTTTGTACAGTATGCTGATAACCGGTACTCACGATCATAGGGTGCCTGAATTTACGTTTTATACGGAACCGATCGTAGTGGAAGATGATGTATGGCTTGCTGCGCGTTCGATCGTTCTGAATGGATCACATTTAGAGAAAGCTTGTATCGTTAGTGCAGGAAGCGTGGTTATGCCCCGCACCACCTGTAAAAAGAATTCAATTTATTGCGGTGTTCCTGCAGCTTGTGTGAAAGAACGAAGACTTGAGGGCGATCTGGAGCCGGGACGTTGGACAATGCATTTCAGATAATTGGGAGTGATTTGGAATGAAGGAGCCTTTGGTGAGTGCGATCGTAACAACCTACAAGAGAGAAATTGTGGTTGTGAAAAGAGCATTGGACAGTATTATAAACCAGGATTATTCAAACATAGAGGTCATACTTGTTAATGACTGTCCGCAGGAAAAGACATTGGCGAACAGTCTGAAAAAACTGACAGAGACTTTTGACGGAAAAGTCGTATATCTTGAGATGCCAAAAAACGGCGGCGCTTGCGCTGCGAGAAATTATGGGCTTTCTAAAAGTAAAGGAGAGCTCGTTGCGTTTCTGGATGACGATGATGAATGGCTGCCTGAAAAAATCAGCAAGCAGGTCAAGTGCTTTGATGAAGACGATATTGGAATCGTATACTGTAATTCCTATGCGCATTTTGAGGGTAAAGAGAAGCTGGTAATAAGAGAAAAGGGGGCAATGCCCGAGGGTGAAATTTATTCAGAATTGTTCAAAAGAAATATTATCAGTTCCACCTCTTTCCCACTTCTTAGAAGGTCGGCCATTGAGTCGGTGAATGGGTTTAATACAGAGATGCCTTCTTTGCAGGATCTTGAACTGTGGCTGAGAATCGCTTCTGCGTGGAAAGTGAAATACATTGACGAACCTTTGGTGACGTATTATTTTTATAACGGTGAACGTATTTCAAGACATCCTGAAAGAAGAACCATTGCCTATGAGATCATATATAAACAACACGAACCATATTTGAAAGATCATCCAAGGATTATGGCAGCATATGACAGGGTGGGAATGACATTTTATGTAAACACAAGAGAATTTAAGGTGGCGTTTCAACATCTGAAAAGAGCGATTAAACTGGATCCTCGTTCCGTAAAATCCAAT
>ONGS01000126.1 GCA_900317395.1 uncultured Eubacteriales bacterium
AGTACATAAAAAGCTTGAATTTGCTGCGGAAATATATTATGATTATGTCAAAACTACTATAAGGAGATTTTTTTTTATGGGACTTTTTGATAAGCTTCAAGCACAAAATCAATCACAAACTCAGGCACAACCTCAAACTGAAAAAGCACAGGAGGGTTCCTTTACCTTCACATTCAGTCAACTTCCTGAAACCCTTGAACAACTCAAAGCATTGCCCGAAGCAGCACTAACCACACCCTATATGACTGCCGCACTTGCCATATGTGCATTTTGCTGTTATGCAGTTGACAAAGAAAACGGTGAGGAAATGCTGAATTTTCTGCGTGGTCCGAAAGGGCCGCTTTCACCGTATGACAAGCAGTTTTTCAAAGACAGATTTTTGGATAATCCCTATGTACCGTTTTCCTATTTTGAAGGCGCTGTTCCCGGAAATAACTACCGTCCGAATGAACCGTACAAAATAACCTTTTATTCAGATCCTTACTCCTTTGGTCAAGAAGGCTATGCAAAACTGAATGTTGCCTCGGGCGGTGCAGACAGTCCACGACAGATTCAGCTCCGCCGCAAAGGAAACCAATGGTTTTTGTGGGAGCAATACATCCTTGTCGGAATCAGGACGCCGGCTTCTAAAGATCCTTGGGCATAAAGATATGCATATCCGTTTGTTGTGTTCATAAATTAAATTATTAAGATACATTCTATGCCGCATTTCAGGTTTTATATTTGGAATGCGGCATTAAATTTATGCAATATAGGAATCTGAATGCGAAATTGATGCGGCGGCACTCTGTGCTATTTTTGATTAAAAATGCAATTTCTATTGTAAAAATATGTATAATATGTTAAAATAAATTAAAATGCTATCAACAAGGACGGTATTATTATGATAAAATTTGAAAATGTCACAAAAACCTACAATAAATCAGTCCGTGCGCTTGATGATGTTAGCTTTCATGTAAATGGTGGAGAGATTGTTGGTTTTATCGGACCGAACGGCTCGGGCAAAACAACTACCATGAAACTGCTGACAGGTATCATCAGACCCGACTCGGGAAAAATAAAAATCAATGGCTTTGATATAAAAGAGGATCCAATTAAAGTAAAAGAATCTATTGGCTATATTGCCGATAGTCCTGATATGTTCCTGAGACTCAAAGGCAATGAATTTTTAGAGCTGATCGCCGATATTTATCGTGTACCAACAGAAGTGCGGCAGGAGCGGGTGGAAAGCCTTGGTGAAAAATTTGGCCTTACGGATGCTTTGGGTTCCCCGATGATGAGCTATTCCCATGGAATGAGACAGAAAATGATGGTTATTGCTGCCTTGCTGCATAAACCTCCTGTATGGATTCTGGATGAGCCTATGATTGGTCTTGATCCGAAATCCGCTTTTGAGCTCAAACAGCTTATGCGTGACCATGCCAAAGAGGGCAACGCTGTGTTTTTCTCGACTCATGTACTTGAAGTTGCAGAAAAACTCTGTGACAGAGTTGTTATTATCAAAAAGGGGCATATCCTTTACAGCGGTACGCTTGAAGAACTTGAAAAGCAAAATAAGAATGATTCCCTTGAAAATATTTTCCTGGAGCTGACAGAAAAATGAATATGTATTTTAAATTGGTGTCGGCACTGATCAAGGGTGTCGAACCGAGTGCGAAAGAAAAAAAGCGAAACAAGATTTTTTATATTGTCATGACTTTGATAGCAGCATTTGGGATCATGCTGCCAATGGCATTTTTTGTCGGGGTGATCCTATATGCCATGACGGGTGCGCTTGCAGAATTCAACACACAAGAAAATGCCATAGAGTTGTTTTTGCACCTGATTGCGGCGTTTTCGTTTATCTTTGGGTTGAACGTGATTTTTTCGGTATTTTATTTTTCGGGAGATATCGAAAATCTCCTGCCGCTTCCTCTGCGGCCATACCAAATTATAGGGTCGAAATTTACGGCTGCACTTATCAGCGAAAGTGTAATGGAATTTATTGTGATTATAGCGGCTTTTGCAGGCTATATCATTGGCGGCGGACTACCCTTTTATTCATGGATTATCGCCGTGTTTGGTATGCTGACCATGCCTATTCTTCCGCTGATTTACTGCGGTATTTTATGTATGCTTGTCATGTACTTTACCCGATTTATCAAAAACAAGGATACAGTCAATAAAATTACGGGCGTTTTTACATTTGTTGTCATTTTTGGGATCGTTTACCTGATCTCCAAAAGCGGTTTTGACAAGGATCAGTTGATTCTTGCAATGTCACAGACCGATAACAGTGTGCTTTCGGTCATGAATTGTATTTTTCCCACTGTCCCGTTCCTTGTACAGTCAATGGGTTCGGGCAGTATTTTGAATATCTTTATTTATATCGGAATTAATCTTGCCGCAATTGCTTTATTTATGATTGTGGCACAGGCTGTGTATTTTCCGAGTGTTGTAGGAATCAGTCAGGGGGCGGCAAACAGCCGAAAAAGCGGAAAAACTGTTATTTCACGCATGAAGCGTCATATTCCTTCTATCACATATCTGAAAAAGGAATTCCGCATATTGCTTCGCACACCGGCTTATTTCACCAACTGTGTTATGATCAATCTGATCTGGCCGGTATTTCTGTATCTTGTTGTTGTTATGCAGGGAAAAACCAATTTTATGGATTCTTTTATTTACGGCATACACAGCGGTAACCAGGAAACGGTATTGTGGTTTATGCTCGGTATTTCAGCGGCATCGGTGCTGGTGACGGCAGTCAACTGTATCGCTTCCTCCGCACTGACAAGAGAAGGAAAACATTTTGCTTTTATCAAATATATTCCCATGTCGTATATTGCACAGCTGAATGTCAAAGCAATCGTAAGTATCATTATTAGTGGAACAGGTATGCTTATCTATGTCATAGCGGTTTGTGTATGGCTCGGAACAGGCATTAAATTTACAATTTTTAGCTGTGTGCTAAGTCTGCTGTCTGTAACGTTTGCTACCTATTTCGGAATCTTTATGGATTCGGTGAACCCCAAGCTGATCTGGGATGACGAACTAAATGCACTGAGAGGAAATTATTATATTTTCTTCAATATGGCATTTGCCATTGTTCTGGAAGCTGTGATTTGTGCAGGTGCTTATCTGCTGTTTCAATTCACGGAAGTTGGTTCTATCCTTATCATCATTGGTCTTTTTACAATAATAATGATTCTTACCGTAGTCAGCTATCTGCTTTGTAATTACAAGGCAACGAAGCATATTGACAATATGACAATTTAAACTTG
>ONGS01000145.1 GCA_900317395.1 uncultured Eubacteriales bacterium
AGAAAAGCAATTAAGAAGCCCTTATGATGAGCATAACCTTGCATACATCATGAAAACCGTCATTGACTGTATAGGTGAAGGACTATCAATAGAGTCATTTATGAATATAGTCGAAATAGTAGAGGAATAACGATTGATTGAAACCGAATAATTAGAAGGCAATTCTGAGAATAGGTTTTGAAGCCATCTTTAGTGTGCGGTTAGACACGTTAAAAGCTACAATTTAAGATTGCCTCTTGATTTATTATTCCTTTCAAGAAAGAAGGAAAACTGTGGGAACGCAAATAGCAAATTGCAGAATTTTTACTCCACCGGATGTTGTTATACACATGATGGACATCCTTGGATATAAAGAAAACCTATATGGTCGTAAAAAATTAGAAAATTCATGTGGTGATGGTCGCTTTTTGACAGAGATTGTCAAGAGATATATTGAAGACTGCCGCAGGAATGGGTATAATAATGACGAAATACGAAATGGCCTTGCTCGGGACATTTACGCATATGAAATTGACACAGATACGTTCAATGAATGCATCAAGAATTTGAATCAACTTGTTACCTGCTATTCAATTTTTGATGTAAAATGGAGCGTTTTTAATAATGATGCGCTCAAAGCCGAGTTGTCAACGGACTTTTCTTTCGTCGTTGGAAACCCTCCATATATTACTTATTCTGCACTCTCAGCAGATGACAGGGCATTTATTCGCCAGGCATTTACAGTATGTAAAGAGGGAAAACCCGACTACTACTATGCCTTTATTGAATCTGCACTAAACTGTCTTAGAAGTAATGGCCGTATGGTTTATCTCCTTCCAAGCAATTTTTTTAAGACTAGATTTGCATCAAAAGTGCGGGAATACTTGTTGCCCTCACTTACAGAGATATACGACTATAAACAACAAAAAATCTTTGATTCAGCGCTAACTGCTTCAGCTGTTATCGCCTGTAATAAAGGAGATTCGTCGACCTATATTATTTACCATGATGTTGCTACGAAAATGGATAGCAGTATTTCTAAAGAATCTTTAAAAGAGCGGTGGGTATTCATTCCAAAGCCTTTGAAAGAAAAAACCAAAAAGCAAGTCAGATTCGGTGACCGCTATCCTGCATCAGGTTCAATCGCTACGTTACATAACAATGCTTTCATTTTTGACTCAGATGCTCCAGATTTAGCGCAAATTGAACCCGAGATTGTTAGAAAAGCTGCCAGCCCGAAGTCTGAATCAACAAAAAAAGATAAAAGTATAATTTTCCCCTACTTTTTTGATGAGAGGGGAAAGCTGCAACGGTACGCAGAAGAGGATTTTTCGCAGCGCTTCCCTAAGGCGACTGCTCACTTGAACAAGTACCGTGATCATCTTGATGCAAGGAGCAGCGACAAAAAAGCTAAATGGTTTGAATATGGACGCTCACAGGCTATTGGGCATATGAATAAGGAAAAGCTCCTCTTGTCTACAGTCATTACTGGGAAGGTGAATGTAACAATGTTGGATGAGAAGACGATTCCCTATTCCGGAATCTACATCGTTGCTAAAGATGGTTTCGATTTGTTAGAAGCCAAACGAATACTAGAATCCCGCCCCTTTCTTGAATATGCAAAAGCAGTAGGGGTTCAAGCAAATGGGGCGTCAATACGTATCTCAATTAGTGACATTAATAACTATCTGTTCGCTCTGCCGTGATAGGAGGATCTATAGTGGCAAAAGTACCGTTTAATGTTGATGCGTATACTGCCCGTCTTATTGGACGAGAGAATGTTGCGAAACTCAACGGAGCTATTTTGGAACTTGTAAAAAACACATATGATGCGGATGCTACAGTTTGTTTCTTGTATTATGATGAGAGTACAGAAGAGCTCTATATTGGGGACAATGGTTGCGGTATGACTCCAGATATCATTGTGCGACATTGGATGACAATAGGACGTTCAACGAAAAAAACAAGTTATATTAGTAAATCTGGACGGATACAAACAGGGGCGAAAGGAATCGGCCGATTTGCGCTTGACCGGATTGCAGATCAATGCTCGATGTTTACCGAAGCTAACGGCAAACGATTTATTTGGAGAGTAGACTGGCGTGATTTTGAAAAG
>ONGS01000159.1 GCA_900317395.1 uncultured Eubacteriales bacterium
AGTCAGGGCAGTTGGATAAAAGTGTTATCTCCTCAACCGCTGATAGATGATATGAAGGGGGAAATACAAAAAATGGCACAGCATTATGAATAATACTGCTTCTACCATTCGTTCATCTGATTTAATTCTAAGACAAATTATGGAAGTTTACAAGGAATAGTTCACGAGAACAATCACTCTATACTGTTCTATAAAAATGTAATATAATTTGTCGTGTAGCAAAAATAGCAAGAAGATGTTTAAAAATATTGTTATAAGTGTTTAAATAGTATTTACAGAGGATGAAATGAATGGAAACAGGTAAAATAAAATGTGAATACCTGAATGGTGCATACAGTGAGCTTGCCAATTTGTTGGGAATAGAAGCTGTGCTAAAGATTCATTCGGCTTACAGAGGACAGCAGATCACCTTTCCTGTACAGCTATTCAGCAAGGAGTTTTTGAAAAAGCAGATAGTTGAAGAATATGACGGTTACAACATCAAACAGCTTGCTACGAAATACGGCTACAGCGAAAAGTGGATACGGAAGATTCTGAAAGAGCATATTGACAACAGCAAAGAATAAACTAAACGGAGGATGATGGAAATATGATCGTAATAGCGGTAATAATCATCGGGCTTCTTGCTTTTGGCACAAAAAAAGGAAGAAGTATTGTTGGAAAAGTAATCAAGTTCCTGATGAAATCCATTTTGAAATATGTGCTATTTATCGCTTTAGGCGTATTAGCAGTCTATATTGTGTACTGGATGATCACACACGTCGTGGCTACGCTTATCATTGCAGCTTGTTTAATTACGTTTGGTATTTTTGGGGCATTGCTTTCATACATTGCAGACCGGATAAGGTTTAACGGAAAACTTGAAGAATGGCAAAATATTCCCGTCAATAATATGACAGATTCAGATATTTATAATGTCCTTAGCCAGTTTGCACAAACATTGGCAGAGGCAGATTCAAACAGTAAGAAGTTTCCGTCAGATATTCCTTACGGCAGAGTAACATATTTCCTCAACTTCTTTGAACACGATCTCAATAATGAAGAACCGATATACTATTCGGCAGTGCGCAGCAAGAATAATGATGAAATACGTGAATTCGGATTTGCGTTCACTACAGCCGGAATCTATATTTCATCACAGACTAACAAAAAAGACAAGAATAAGCAGTATACTGCTGAGGATTATTATATTCCTTTTGCCGGAATTGCAGGCGTACACGCAACTAATTCTTACGTTACTGTGTACTATCCGGAATTTAAGAATAAGGTCAAGGTATATCAGAGCAGTACCACGATTCCCGTTAAGGAAATAGGAAAAATATGCGAATACGTTCGTAATTCGGGCATATCCAAGGCTATTTACAGCGGAACTGTTTATGATTATGCAAGTATTCTTGATGAAAAGGAGTCAGAATTCCTGCTGAAAAATGAAGTAAGTGGCTATCAGAAAGGCTTTGAAGCTGCCGGTGTTGCTTCGTCATTACCCCAAATGAATCAAGTGTTTAATGAAATTGGCAATAATATGAATCAGCGTCAGGGTCATGGAGCGGCTGCTGAATATGCTAATACAGCCTTAGACAGAGCAAGAGGTATACGCGTAGAACATATAGGCGGTGACAATGCAAAGGATGGAGCAGATAGAATAACTAAAACCATATTTGGTAACAAGGAAATAATTCAATGCAAATATTGTAAAAGTGCATCAGATACGATTAATGACGGCTTTTTTAAGCACAAATATCCAAATAATATGAAAAGAGAAGTTCCGAGAGATCAGTATAATGATTGTGTAAGTAAGCTTCAAAAGAAAATTGACAATGGAGAACTTGAAGATCAGGGAATACACAAGGGAGATAAAGCCGAAAAGTATTTAAAGAAAGGTTTGGTAACTTACGATCAATCACTCAGTATCGCAAAAGCAGGTACTGTTGAGGGACTTGCGGTTGATGCTGTTCAAGGAGTAATTTGTTCGGTTGGTTCAGGAAGCATAACCGCTTTTATTACGTTTGCATTTTGTAAATGGAACGGCATGGATACAAAGGATGCGGCGTTGAACAGTTTACAGTCCTTTGCAAAGGTAGTCGGCAGAGGAACGGCTATTTTTGTTGTCACCATGCAGCTTAGCCGAAAAAATATGTATTCGTACATTACAAAAACCACATTTGAAAATCCGGTATTCAAGCTGAGTGAGAATTTGGCAGGCAAGATCAACAAGTCATCTCTTGCAAAGTCTAATATTGGTCAGAAAGTCGGTTTGAATAAGGTTACAGGAAAAGTTGTGATCAGCAGCGCTATTACTGTAGGCATCACCTTCGGACCGGATATTTGCAGGGCACTGATGGGCAGGATCTCCGCTCAGCAGCTGATAAAGAATTCTTCTATCGGTGCATCAGGTCTTGCCGGTGCGGCTATCGGACAGGCTATAATTCCGATTCCAATCGTAGGCGGCGTGATCGGCGGTGCGGTTGCAGGCTTTGTGGCAAAGAAAGCATTAGACAAATTTATTGAGGACGATGCAATAGAAATGTTCGCAATCCTAAAAGAAGAATTTATGGATGTAATTCCTCTTGCAGGATTGACAAAGGATGAATTTGATAAGGTTGTTAGTTTGACCGTGGCTCACAAAGAGCTTCCGCATATATTGAGGGATATGTATGCTTACGGTGATTCGAGAGAGTATGCGAAAGAGAATATCATATCTGTAGCGATACAGGAGGTTTATTCAAAGCGTGAAAAGATTACCGAAACCATGTATCTTGAAAGTATGGCAATGGCAGTTGCAAACTGATATTTTACTCATACAGAATTATATAATTGTGTTCTATTTAGACAGGCTGTCATCAGAAATGGTGACAGCTTATTTTATTATGCAGGAGGTGAGAACAGCATGGAGATGATACTCTTTACAACAGGATTTGCGGTAACGCTTGCTACTGTATTGATCGTTGAAGCGTGTATTGACTAAAAAAATGAAAAGGAGATGTTTACAATGTTAGGTCTTTTGGCAGCAATTACTACAGAAACAGCTATCAGTATGTTTTGTTCAGGCGCAGGTGCAG
>ONGS01000004.1 GCA_900317395.1 uncultured Eubacteriales bacterium
GTAACCAAGATTACATGGTCGGCGGGAAATTCTATTTTGATGTATTTGACAGCTGTTAGCACTCCTATCCCTTGTTTCCATACATATTCATTATTTTCAAAAATATATTGATAGCCTCTTGAAGTCAATATGGTGCAGATCGTATTATACGCCGCTTGATTATTCGAACAGTTAAGCTGAAATGTTGTTCTTCCCATTTTTCTCATCCTCCGATCTCAGTAAATTCCCTGAACTGTAACTTCGCCTGAATTAATAATATACTCCTTGCCGCTGTTATCTGTAATCACAAGCTCACCACCGGGTGTGAGATCTGTTGCCTTACCTTCCAACAGAATTCCATTCCTTTTTACAGATACATTTCTGCCGATGGTTGCACAAAGCCTTCTGAACTCGTTGAGATCCTCCGAAGAAAAGCTGACAAGAAAATCCGAAAGTACTTTATCAAGTTTTTTGATCACACAACGGAAAAAATCGTTTCTGTCAAGCTTTTTTCCAAGTTCAAGATATAACGAACTCGCCTTACCGCTAATTTTCCCCGGAAAACTTTCGTGATTAACATTGATTCCGATTCCGATAGCCACATAATCGACTCTGTCCGTCTGTGCCGCCATTTCGGTAAGAATTCCACAAATTTTTTTACTGCCGATAATAATATCATTCGGCCATTTAATTTTTGCGTCAAGCTCTGTATATTCTCTTATCGCAAGACAAACGGCATATCCTGCCGCAAGGGTGATAGCGGATATTTCGTTCGGAGAAAGTTCAGGGCGTATCAGAATCGTAAAGTAAATTCCGCCGCTGTCCGATTCCCATACTCTGCCAAGCCTGCCCTTACCGCTTGTCTGCTCATCTGCTGCAACGATCAAACCGCTTTCCGCACCTGCAGACGCCCTGCGCTTAATTTCTTCGTTTGTAGAATCCACACTGCGCATTACATCAATTTCTTTGCCGATAAAATTCGTATCAAGATTTGAGGATATTGTCTTTTTGTTAAGTAAATCAGGCATAATTTTCAGTTTATAGCCTTTTTTTGTTGCCGATTCTATCACATAGCCCTCTTTCCGAAGAGCATTGATTTTTTTCCATACTGCTGTTCTTGATACTCCCAGTTTGCGGCTGAGTTCTTCACCCGAAACATAATCTTCTGCACCAATCAGCATTTCCAGAATATCGCTGTTCATTGTTCTGCCCCTTGTGATTTCAATGTTTTTTTCAGCTCTATGATGATCATTTCAATATCATCGGATATTTTTTCGCTGTTTGTCAGCAGATCGTCAAAAAGTCTATCAATATTTTCCTCAAAACAATTTGGAAGTATTGCGCACTGCTTTTTACAAAGCTCGACAAGACGTTTTTCTCCGGGGTGTGTTTTTTCGTTCAGTGCAAAAATGATATCAAAATAGGATTCCAGAAATCCTGCTGTCCGATGATTGATACTGTTTCTGTCATTTCTTCTGACAGCTTTAAGGATCTGGTCTTTGTAATTAGGCAGACCGTCACTGAGAAGCTGCATATTTCTGTTGATGATATTTTCCTTGAGCTGCTTCGGATAGGGAATATCAAATCGTTTCTGAATTGCTGCAAATTTGCCATCCCTGTCATAAAGAATTTCCGAGGTAATGATATTATGCCAGAAACAGGTCGTATAGCCGTTCATTGCATGATGCTGTTCAACAACATATGCCACGAATCTTTCAATATCTTCCGTTTTTCTATAAATGATATCCAGTCCTACACCATTCTTTAATACACAGTTATCCTCATATTCCCAGTAATGATTGCCGATTTCTGTTTTCATGCAGTATCTGTCAAGAATTTCCGCTCTTTTTTCCTCGGGTACAGGCTCACTGCCGTATATATACAAATCATAATCGGACTTTTCATCGTTATTTTTCCCCGAACGTGAACCACCGAGAACAATTGCTTCCACTTGTTCAAGCTCCGACAGTTCATTCAAAAGTGCTTCCATTTTATCACTCCCTACAACAACAGACGGAGCGGTTGCCCCGTCTGAATAAAATCTTTTCATAAATCTGAATCCTGAACTTATTCTTCACTTGCGACTTCATCGTCAGTCTCATTTTTCTTGTTTTTGGAAGCTTCCGCTTTTTCTTCTACTGTTTCATCTGCCACTGCAATCGTAATATCCGCACTTTCTTCTTCAGTGGGTTCCTGCACTTCACTGGTGATTTCATCCTCTTCAGCTTCCTGTGCATGGACAGTCATTTCAACATTATCAACAGAAGAACTCGGCACACCATAAACCTTGATATAATCATAACGAGCCTGTGCTTTTTTCAGTCTTTCCTGGGAGAATTTGATCACTTCACGGATCTGTGTCATATCCGTTTCCTCCGCCGTTCCTTCCAGGATCTTAAAATACTGCTTTCCGAGAGCAATATAAGCATGGTTAATCACTTCGGTTTCATTCCTGATAATAGCAGATAAACGGTTCAGCTGTGCAAGCTGTCTGTTTTTATCAACGAGCAGATCAACAGATGCACTGATTCCGGTGCTTACCTTATCTATAATATTCATAACAAACTACCTCCCTGATATTATTATACAAAATTATTATACTACATTTCTCTCGCATTTGACAATAGTTTTTCAATAAATTTAAAGCAATCTAAAACATATTTTTTGTATTTTTAGAAAAATATGCCTGTGTTTCGCCGTATTCCCCGAACGCAACGATATAATTACTGAAATTTTTCGGCATTTTAAAAGCGGTCCTGCCTTTTACGAGCCCTTCAAAGCTATAGTTACCGTCAATCATATTTACGGTAACGGAAGAAAACTTTTCACCTTTATACTCGATGATACCGCCGTCATCAGAACTTACAAATGCACTCACAGAAGCGTCTGCACCCTCATCATCCAGAGGAAAACCGTCAAGTGACAATTCATACTCTGCTATGACCCATTCAGTATTTTTGTCAGGTTTTTCATAGGTATATTCCGGGCTTTCATCCATAAATGCCTTTACTTCCTTTTCTGCATTTTTTCCATTTGTAACCGAAATCACCCGTATCGGAACATTATAGTATTTCTGTTCCTTTGTTGAAAATTTAGCGGCCGTACCCCATTCGTTAAGGGAAAGAGGTGAAGTAAGCGACGACGAGGTTGTTCTGATTTCTTCCTTGTCGCTTTCTTCTGGGTTTTCTGACGCTGAAGAAACAGACGATGTTTCCTCATTTTCTTCTGTTTTATTTTCCGAGCAGGCACAAATCATAAAACTAAAAGTTGTAATCAGTAACACCGCTAACAATTTCTTCATGCTGTTTCTCCTTGTTTCCCATCAGTGGCTATCGCAACAGCTTCCTCATGTGAGAAGCCGAGGGGAAAATTCTAATTTCCGGATAAAAATTCAAAACTAAACATAGATATATTTATTGCCGCACTCCAAATATAAATATGGAATGCGGCATAAAATTTGTCTTAATCAAATTAAAGTATTAAGCGTAGCGAACGGATACGCAAATCGTCCGGTGCTGTCACTCACCACCGGGTTATTTTTTTGCACCGCAGCATTTTTTGTATTTTTTGCCGCTTCCGCAGGGACAAGGGTCGTTTCTACCAATTTTCTTGACACCTCTTACGGTTTTGTTGATTCCTTCGGAAGATGAATCCATATTTGTAGAAGTAGGCTGAGCAACCTGCTCTCTTTCCATAAATTTGCCTGCTGCCTTTTTGATATCGTCCTCGGAATACTCGCTTTCTTCCTTAGTTTCTTCCACGGTTTCCTCTTCAGGCTCATCAAATTCCTCTACAATTTCAACCTTGACCTCTTTTTCATCAACGTTGTCACCCTGTGCATGAAGCGCCGCAAGAGCAGCCGCTCTTGCTCTGCCTGTAGCAGCACGTTTTGTAGCTGTTTCACGAACTCTTTCTTGCTCATGAAGGCGTTCTGCAACCTTCTTAGGAACAACCAGAAGCATCTTGACGGTATCTTCACGAATCGATTTGATCATATCGTCAAACATATCAAATCCTTCGATTCTGTATTCTACAACAGGATCATGCTGACCATAGGAACGCAAACGGATACCTTTTTTCAGTTCGTCCATTGCATCGATATGATCCATCCAGTAGCGGTCAACGTTTTTGAGGAGGTATACTCTCTCCAACTCACGCATCGTTTCTTCAGGAATGAGCTCTTCATTTTTCTCATAAAGCTCTGTACCCATTTTTGAAAGTTCGTTGACCAGATATTCCTTTTCCAGTCTTTCAAGCTCATCTTCTGTATAAACAAGCGTTTCTTCATCATCTTCTTCAATCAGCCAGCCCTTGAGTGCATCTCTCAGACCTTCCAGGTTCCAGTTATCCTTATCGTCAAACGGCAGATATTCTGTTACAATGGAATCCATTGTTTCGGATACCATTTTCAGGATCGTTTCTCTAAGGTTTTCTCCGTCAAGCACCTGATCTCTCTGCTGATAGATAATTTCACGCTGGCGGTTCATAACATCGTCATATTCAAGAACGCTCTTACGGATACTAAAGTTACGTCCTTCCACCTTAGACTGAGCACTTTCGATCACACTGGTAAGAAGTTTGCTTTCAAGTGCTTCATCATCTGCCCCCGGCATTCTATCCATGATATTCTTGATTCTGTCGCCTGCAAAGAGTCTAAGAATATCATCTTCCGCAGAAAGATAGAAACGGCTTGCGCCCGGATCACCCTGACGACCTGCACGACCACGCAGCTGGTTGTCAATACGTCTTGATTCATGGCGTGTTGTACCCATAATAAACAGACCGCCTGCTTCACGTACTTTATCGGCTTCCACATCAATTTCAGCCTTATATTTATCAAGAAGCTCCTTATATTTTGCACGGGCTTCAAGAATTTCTTCATCATCTGTTTCAGCATAGCCTGTTGCTTCGTTGATCATTTCCTCGCTGAAATTCAGACGTCTCATTTCGTCCTTTGCAAGAAATTCTTCATTACCGCCAAGCTTAATATCGGTACCACGGCCTGCCATGTTGGTAGCAATCGTGACAGCACCGAGTTTACCTGCCTGAGCAACGATTTCTGCTTCTTTCTCGTGAAATTTCGCATTCAGGACATTATGCTTGATTCCCCTCTTCTTCAGAAGCTTGCTCAGCTCTTCAGATTTATCGATAGAAATCGTACCAACAAGTACAGGCTGACCGTTTTTGTTAGCTTCTTCGATATCACCAATCATTGACTCATACTTACCTGCTTCGGTTCTGAAAATAACATCAGGAAGGTCCACTCTCTGTATCGGCTTGTTTGTCGGAATTTCGATAACATCAAGACGATAAATCTCAGAAAACTCTGTTTCCTCTGTCATAGCCGTACCGGTCATACCTGAAAGCTTTTTATAAAGGCGGAAGAAATTCTGGAAGGTAATGGTAGCAAGCGTTTTGCTTTCTCTTTCGACCTTAACGCCTTCCTTCGCCTCGATTGCCTGGTGCAGACCTTCATTGTAACGTCTGCCGTACATCAGACGACCTGTAAATTCATCAACGATAATAACCTCGCCCTTTTCGTTGACAACATATTCAATATCTCTTTTCATCGTACCATGTGCTTTGATTGCCTGGTTGATATGGTGCTGAATCGTAATATTTTCGGGATCGGTAAGGTTATCCACACCGAAAAACTTTTCCGCCTTTTTAACACCAACAGGTGTCAGCGTTGCGGTTTTTGCTTTTTCGTCAACAATATAATCTATGCCGGCTTCAATGTACTCATCGTCGTTATCTTCTTTGGCGTCGGTTTCTGCAATTTTCTTGCATTTGAGAGTTCTTGCAAACTCATCCGCTTTCTGATAAAGCTCTGTGGACTTATCACCCTGACCCGAAATAATCAGCGGTGTTCTTGCTTCATCGATCAGAATAGAGTCAACCTCATCGACAATCGCAAATGCGTGACCTCTCTGTACCTTGTTTTCCTTATAGACTACCATGTTGTCACGGAGATAGTCAAAGCCAAGCTCATTATTTGTTGCATATGTAATATCTGCATTGTAAGCGATTTTTCTTTCCGCATTGGAAGTATCATGCTGGAGAATACCTACCGTCAGACCGAGGAAACGGTAAAGCTTACCCATCCATTCTGCGTCACGCTTTGCAAGATATTCGTTAACAGTCACAACATGTACACCGTCGCCTGCCAGTGCATTCAGGTAAGCTGGAAGGGTCGCAACCAATGTTTTACCTTCACCGGTTTTCATTTCACTGATACGTCCTCTGTGCAGGATAATACCACCAATCACCTGAACACGGAAATGCTTCATTCCAAGCACACGCCATGATGCTTCACGGCAAACTGCAAAAGCTTCGGGCAGAATTGCATTGAAAATTTCATCCTTGCGTTTTTCCGTAAGCTCTTCTTCATCTTTGAACATCTGCTGAAAACGCTTTGTTTCGGCTCTAAGTTCATCATCCGTAAATTCCTTATACTTATCTTCAAGCGCAAAAACCTTGTCAACCATCGGTTTGATTTTTTTCAGTTCTCTGCGGCTGTTGCTGCCGTTAAACCATGCTTTTATTCCCATTGGTAATTCACCTCATAAATTCTCATTATATAAATACATATTTTATTATAACATAAAAGTACAGCATTTTACAATATGGTATCCGGGGCTCTCGGCTGTTTTTTGAGATTTTCTATTGCAGCCCCTATATCTTCAATATAATTATTTTCCTCAATAACAACTTCTGCATTGTCATAAGAAAATGTAACGGTTTCTTTCGGTTCACTTGCGTAAACCTCACCGCGTTCTTTTTCATCCGCTGCCGCCTTGATAAAGCAACGACAGGCGGTATATTTCGTATAATAATCATTCAGCTGTCTGATTCCTGTTGCAACATAAGCATCAAGTGGTGTATTTTCATCATTTTCGGGAGAAAACTGATGAAATAAACGTACCGCTGCCCGCAAAACCTTTGCTTTTTCGGCATCAGCTGCGGAAGGCTTGTTTTCCTGTACAGTGCTGTTTTCGGTAGTTTTATTTTCTCCGCCCGAGCAGCCGCAAAGAATTACGGCAATCACGGAGCTGATGATCAGCAACGCAAGACTTCTTTTCATTTGCGGCACACCCCCTTTTTTAATGCATGATGCCTAATTGATGATACGGGAGGTTGATACTTCTCCACACATTTTTTTAACTCTAACCATTACTTACTGAGAGGGACAAATACATTTTCTTTCAGGCTTCTCAGCAGTCTGCCTTCTGCAATATTTTTGCTCTTGCATTTCGGACAATTTACAAGTCTGCCGTATACGTCGGTAAAAACAACTCCTGTATTTTCAAGACGCAGCTTTGTTTTTCTACGCTCCCTTGCAATATCGTCGCTTGTGACATTGATAAGTTCTTTTACTTCTTTATCAAGTTCTCCGCTTTCAAGCCCTTTGATAATTCTTCTGGATATGACAATTTTTGAAACATATTTATCAACATCCATTGCCGTTGCTTCTCTGTGTCCACAATCCTTACACAGAGCGGCAGTCAGAATTTCATTAGCTGCACCAAAACGACTGCGGATAAAATTCATATCAGCCTTCATTCCTCTTTTCTGAAAATCCGCCAGCTGTGCAGCCATCGCAAGCAGTGCCGAAAATGTCTGCGCTGTCCAGAGCCCTTTTTCGGGCGTTCCCATTGTCTGACCATCTATACGAAAATCTGCAAATCGTCCTTTAGGGTTAAATTCAAGACGGAACATATCCACATTCTTTTCGCTTTCCCATTTATCAATACATTCTCCCACAATATCCGCATACTTTTTCATACCTATATCTGTAAGAAGGGTTTTGATCGCATTCAAAGTCAAACCATACAATTCCATATTCTTACCTCCTGTCAAAGCGTATAAAATCCCATATACTGATTATAAACGAAAAAAGTCAAATATACAATGGATTTTTATAATTTTTTTTAAAATGTACCGATAATTTCATTGACAAAAAACAGATGATAACATATACTTTATTATGAGTAAGAATACAGATATAATTTTGTCATTTTTCCTTTAACTACATATTCCGCAGAAATTAACATATATACTGATAGGAGTCCGGGAAGAATACTAAAATCAAAAGAAAGGCTGAATCAAAATGAAAGTTGTTGATATCAGAAATATATTTTCAGAAAGAAATATCGAGCTTTTTGATGTGAATTCATCATATATCTATTATGCCGAAGAAAAAAATGAGGAAGGCAGCAATAATCTGTTTATCCTTGAATACGACCGCTCAACACGCAGAGAACGTCTTATCACGAACTATACACTGGAAGACCCCACTTTTGTGGAGCATCTTTTTGCATTTGAGGATACCGTGATCCTCATACTTGAAAACGGTACAAACAGTCTTTGGCTGATTGAAATCGACAAGGACAGCGGCGCAGAACTGAACAGAAGAAAAGTTGTCTGCACCGGTGCATTTAGATCCTGCACGGCACTTGACAGTACTCATGTATTGATTTATATGGGAGCAGATGAAGCCAACCGTGAAATGTTCAGACAGTACAGAGAGATCACAGGCTGTGAATGTCTTTGCTATATGTATGATCTTGAAACTAATGCAAAATTTTTTGTAAAAAACTCGCTGATTGCAAAACTCGGCGCATCCAATATCAAATCCATAGATGTACACGGTGTCAAATATCTGATTCTTCTTGATCCGTTTGCAGATGAAGATATCAAAAAGGGCTATTATGACGAACAAAGATGGATCAATGTTGATATCAGGGATAATATCTGGCTTTGCAATCTGACAGAGCTTGAAAATGAGTTGGCGGCAGGATATGAGGATATCACAAAAAAATGTATTGCAAGTGCAGATATCAAGGCTTTGGCAAGATATATGGGAATTGAAGGAGAAAAGGTTTATTTCCGTGCTAAGGAATTCCGCACAGGACTGGAAAAAATATGCAGTTATGATGTATTCACCAACACACTTCAGATCGAAGCGGAACTCAGCGACCCCGAAAACGAAGAAACCTTCTATATTATTGAAGAAAATCCCTTCTCTGTATTTGAAGTGACGACCGAAAAAACAGAAACAAAAGTCAAAGGAATTGTCAACAGTACCGCTGAGCTGAAATACAAAACCGATATCGGAAAATTCATGACCTGCATAGACAACCGCTATGTTGTGACACAGAATACATATTTTAACGGAGAAAACGGCAAAACCGCACCATTCTGCTGTATTTACGACTCTGTAAATGATGCTTCCGAACGCTATGAGTGTAACTGTTTCCTCAATGGTGACACACTGATCCTATATTAAACAAAAACAGACCGCTGTTTCGGCGGTCTGTTGATTTTTGTCTGTCATGCCCTGATATTACTGTTTGCGTGAGAATCTATCCTCTTTAACTGCTTTCAGAAGAGTAAAATTACCCACAGCCCCAAGTCCAGTTTCGTTAAGCTCTGTATACTCTCTTACTGTCGGCTTTTCATCATATTTCAATACAGGTTCTCTATCTATCATATGAATCACGCTGTTTGTTACATAACGGTATTCAAAAATTGCTTTGACACAACCTTGCTGTTTTTCAAATTCGTTCATTTTCATCTTCCTTTCGCTGATAAAATCTATTATACTACATAAATTCAATTTTGTCAGTAAAAATTTTATTTTTTTGTTCAAGTCCGTTTATTTTATGCTATAATAAAATCAAATGTTATCAGGAGGAACAATAAAGGACTAAGACTATGAGAATTTTACATACCAAACCAAGTATCGACGGCTTTTATATGCCTGCGGAATTTTCAGAGCATTACGGCTGTATTCTAATCTGGCCGCACCGACGTGATTCATGGCAAAACGGTGCCTATGCCGCAAGAAAAGCCTTTGCAGAGTTGATCACTGCGATTTCGGAATCCGAAAAAGTTATCGTCTGTGCACGATATGAAGATTATGACAGCGCACGGA
>ONGS01000166.1 GCA_900317395.1 uncultured Eubacteriales bacterium
GACGGCAAGGACACCTTCGCAACTCTGAATTACGCAAACTGAATGAAATGTTTTTACATAAAATGGCTCCACAGGAATCGTTATGGTTTCTGCGGAGTTATTTTTTTATATGACAAAGCAAGCGTGTGCAAATCATCCGCTCGCACACGCTTGCTTCAATTAGCAATTAAATCATTGCCATAAAAAATCTGATATTATCGTCTGTTTTAGAATAAAGAATCGTTCCGTATTTTTCATCTTTGCCAAGAGCAAATCTACCGTCACCGCCGATACTATCCGCCGTTACGGTAATGGTACTGTCCTTATTGACAGTGTAAGAAGCGTTTTCGTCAGAGCCATTGACCGTCAGTATTGCTGTGCCACCCTCTTTAAACCATAATGCCGATCCGTAATACCAAGCATTTTTGTCGGCATTCGGTACAACGTCTTCGGGATTTTCTCCTTGAGCTGTACCGTCAAGATATTGCCACCCGCCCATTCTCAACTGTGTTTCGGTTTCTTCCTTTGTTGTTGTAATCGGCGGATATGATATTTCTTCGTTGCTATTCTCCTCCGAAACATCACTGCTTTCCGAAATATCCTCCGACAGTGCAACAGATACTTCGGGTTCACTGACAGAATCATTTGTAGAAGAATTATCTGCCCCTGCACCGCATCCGCTGAGCATCAGAGCCGACATAAATACCGCCGCTGTGAGCTTATTGATATGTTTTTTCATAAAACTCAAAACCCCTTTCTATCCTATTATAATATACACCATCGGTTCAATAAAATGTCGAACCGATGGTGTATATTTTTACTTTAATCTTTAAACAGATTTTTCACTTTGTCAAAGAAGCTTGAACGTTTCTGATAATTCTTTGGTGTACATGAACTGTCAAACTGCTTCAGTATTTTTTTCTGTTCCTCCGTCAGATTCCTTGGCACTTCAATCGTAACCCTGACGTACTGGTCACCTCTGCCCCTTGAATTCAAATGCTGGATACCTTTTCCCTTGAGCTTGAAGATATCTCCGGGCTGCGTACCCGGATGAACCATATAGCTTGCTTTGCCGTCAAGTGTCGGAACAGTCACTTCATGACCGAGTGAAGCCTGAGAAAACGTCAACGGAATTTCGCACCATACATCATCACCCTTGCGCTCGAAGATATCGTGCTTTTTGACATTAACATATACATGCAGATCACCTGCGGGACCGCCGTTGTATCCGCTGTTTCCATGACCGCCGATATTGAGAATCTGATCCTGACTGATACCTGCCGGTACGGTTACGGTAACGGTTCTGGAAGAACGAATCCTGCCCACACCTGAACATTTCGGACAAGGTTTTTCTATCACTTTGCCCTTTCCACGGCATTTTTCGCAAGCACTGGAGGTCTGCACCACGCCGAACGGAGTACGCTTCTGTACTGTCACCTGACCTGAACCCCTACATTCGGGACAGGTTTTCAGGTTGGTACCTTCTGCTGCACCCGTGCCATTACAGGATTTACAGGTTTCAACATTCTGATATGTAACTTCCTTTTTACAGCCCTTGGCCGCTTCTTCAAAAGTAATAGTAAGGTTTGCCTCAACATCCGAGCCTTTTCTCGGTGCATTTTGATTTCTCGGATTTCTTCCGCCGAAACCGCCAAAAAAGCTGTTGAAAATATCGCTGATATCGATATCCTGACCAAACGGATTTCCTCCGCCGTAAGCTGTTGAGCCTGCACCGTAATTCGGGTCTACTCCTGCAAAACCGAAGCGGTCATATCTTGATCGTTTATCGCTGTCCGAAAGAACTTCATAAGCCTCGTTAACTTCCTTGAATTTTGCTTCAGCTTCATTATTTCCCGGATTCAAGTCCGGATGATACTTTTTCGCTTGTTTACGGAACGCTTTTTTTATCTCATCTTCGGATGCGCCCTTCTGAACGCCCAGTACCTCATAATAATCTCTTTTATCCGCCAATTAAAAACACCCCAATTTTTTAATGCATAATTCATAATGCATAATTCATAATTATCTGAAGTTATATCAAGTCAAAATACTTCTGCACTGCTATGCGTACAAAAATTATGCATTATGCATTGTGCATTCTGCATTATATAAGCCACCAAAAGGGAAAACCAAGTTGCGGCTTTCCCTGTGGCATTGTTTTAGTGTTTGTGCAATCAGTTATCGTCAACGTCTGTGAAATCGGCATTGTATACACCGTTCTCACCACTCTGAGGAGCCTGCTGTGCTGCTGCGCCCTGAGCTGCTGCATCCTGATAAAGTTTTTCGGATACTGCATACATTGCTTTCTGAAGGTCGTCTTTAGCAGACTGAACAGCATCAAGATCTGTTCCTGCAAGAGCTGCTTTCACTGCTGCAACCTTCGTATTGAGGCTCTCTTTGTCCTCGTCAGAAATATGGTCACCATTTTCGTTAAGAAGCTTTTCTACTGCGTAAACAAGATTTTCTGCTTCGTTTCTCTTGTCCACTTCTTCTCTGCGCTTCTTGTCCTCAGCAGCATACTGCTCTGCATCCTTGATTGCTTTTTCTATATCATCCTTATTCATGTTTGTGCTTGAAGAAATGGTAATATGCTGCTCTCTGCCTGTACCGAGGTCTTTTGCAGATACGTTAACGATACCGTTAGCATCGATATCGAATGTTACTTCGATCTGCGGAACACCTCTCATTGCCGGAGCGATACCATCAAGCTTGAACAGACCAAGCTGTTTGTTGTCCTTAGCGAATTCTCTTTCACCCTGAAGAACATTAACTTCAACCTGTGTCTGGTTATCAGCAGCAGTTGAGAAGATCTGACTCTTCTTTGTCGGGATGGTTGTATTTCTTTCAATGATCTTTGTCATAACGCCGCCCTGTGTTTCAACGCCGAGTGAAAGCGGAGTAACATCAAGGAGAAGGAGTCCCTGAACATCGCCTGCAAGAACGCCTGCCTGAATTGCTGCACCGATAGCAACACATTCATCGGGGTTGATACCCTTGAACGGATCTTTGCCGATCAGGCTCTTAACAGCATCCTGAACAGCCGGAATTCTTGAAGAACCACCTACCATAAGAACTTTGTCGATCTCACCAATAGAAAGACCGGAGTCAGAAAGTGCCTGACGAACAGGACCCATTGTCTGCTCTACGAGGTCAGCGGTAAGCTCATTGAACTTTGCTCTTGTAAGAGTATAGTCAAGGTGCTTCGGACCTGTTGCATCTGCTGTGATAAACGGAATATTGATTTCTGCAGATGAAATACCCGAAAGTTCTATTTTAGCTTTTTCAGCCTCATCTTTCAGACGCTGCATAGATGTCTTGTCGGCAGAAAGGTCAATTCCGTTATCATTCTTGAAGCTCTGTACAAGCCAGTCAATAATTTTCTGGTCAAAATCATCGCCGCCGAGGTGGTTGTTACCTGCTGTAGCAAGAACCTCCTGAACGCCATCGCCCATTTCTATAATAGATACATCGAATGTACCGCCGCCGAGGTCATATACCATAATTTTCTGGTCATTTTCCTTATCTACGCCATATGAAAGTGCAGCAGCAGTCGGCTCGTTGATAATACGCTTAACATCAAGACCTGCGATCTGTCCTGCATCCTTTGTAGCCTGACGCTGAGCATCTGTAAAGTAAGCCGGAACGGTAATAACAGCCTGTGTTACTTTCTCGCCAAGATAAGCTTCTGCATCCTTTTTCAGCTTTGTAAGGATCATAGCGGAAATCTGCTGCGGTGTATAATCCTTGTTGTTTACATTTACCTTGTAAGCAGAACCCATTTTTCTTTTGATAGATGCAATCGTGTTGTCAGGGTTGGATACAGCCTGACGCTTTGCCACCTGACCTACAAGTCTTTCACCGTTTTTCGCAAAAGCGACTACCGACGGAGTTGTTCTTGAACCTTCCGCATTAGCAATAACGACAGGCTCGCCGCCTTCAATAACCGCTACACATGAGTTTGTTGTTCCGAGATCGATACCAATTGTCTTTGCCATAATAGTTTCCTCCAAACAAATAAATAAATTTATATAATTTCCTGATATATTATACAGCTCTGTGAGCCTGAATAATTATGCATTAATTAGCTACCTGGACCATGGCGTGTCTGATGATCTTGTCACCGATTCTATAGCCCTTTTGATAAACGGAAGCGATGTAATCCTCTTCCAGCTCATCATCATCCACTCTTGAAATTGCATTATGAAGAAGAGGGTCAAATTCTTCTCCTCTTTCGCCGAATTCCTCAACATTTAGCTGTTTGAAAGCATTATCAAGCTGTTTCTGAATCATTTCAAGTCCTTTTTTGAACTCGTCATTTGCATCGCCGCTTGACTGCACTGCCAGTGCAAAATTATCTACAACAGGCAAAAAGGATTCCACCGTTGTTGCTACAGCATTGTCAAAGGTAGCAAGCTTTTCTTTTTCCGTTCTCTTGCGAAAATTATCATATTCAGCAGCCATTCTTAAAAACTGCTCTTTCTGAGTATCAAATTCGCTTTTCAGTTTATCATATTCTTCTTTACTTACAGTCTGTTCTGTTTCTTCCGCTGTTTTAGCGGTTTTGTCTTCCGTTTTAGCGGACTTTTTTCTTGCCAAAACACATTCTCCTTTCTGTGTGCCAACCCCTGCTTTTATCAGCCGCCTTCTAACAAATCTGAAAGAAGCTTTCCCACAGCATCTGCGGTATATTCAAGTGCCGCTGTAATTTTGGGGTAATTCATTCTTACAGGACCGATCAGTGCCAAAGCACCGCTGCAATCCGAACCTGCGGTATAGCGTGAAACAATGATACTGAGGTTTGCAAGTGCCGGATTATTGATCTCACTGCCAATCAGTATGCTTGCCTTTGCTCCTGCCGAAGCAAGCAGCTTTGAAATCTCTCCCGAATGACCAAGAAGCTCCATAACACGCTTTCCATCAGCCGATGCAAGCTCCGGCATCAGAAACAGATTAGACTGTCCCTTGATTGTGACATTTGTTGAAGCAGCTTCCATTGCCGCTTCTTTCACAGCCAGCAGTACATTTGACATCAGCATTGACATTTCACCGAGAGAAGCCGCCGTACTCTGCATAAAAGCAGGCGTTACCCCTACCACAGGAAGCTCCGCAAAGCGTTCATTGATTGTTTTTTCAAACATCTCGATCAATTCAGGCGTGATCACATAATCGCACCTGAACAGTCTGGTTTTGACCGAACCTGTAGAAGTGATCAGCACAGCCATTGCCGTACATCCGCCCGTCTGAACAAATCGTATCCTTTTGATCACAGATCTTTCACCCGACGGTGAAGCGGCCACTGCCGCACACCTTGTCATTTTTGATAAAAGCGCCGCCGCACTTTCCAGCAGATGCTCCGGTGCATCCGAGCTAAGATACAAAGCATCATTCATATAATTCTGCTCATATTTAGTAAGCGGTGCAGATTTCATCAACTTATCAACATAGATTCTGTAACCGAGTTCAGTAGGGATACGTCCCGAGGACGTATGCGTCTGTTCCAGCAACCCTATTGAGGCAAGCTCAGCCATATCATTTCTGACGGTTGCACTTGACACACTGAAATCCAGTGCATCACAAAGTGATTTTGACCCTACGGGTTCGCCCGTTCTGATATAAGCCTCCACAACCGCTTCAAGGATTTTCATTTTTCTTTGAGTCGGTTCCATTCAAGCCACCTCTCCGTTAGCACTCTCATCATCTGAGTGCTAATCTATTTATAATTTAACACTTATTTCCCCTCTTGTCAATAATAAAATTGTTAAAATATTGTTACAACGGCATTTTTTTGCATAATCACCTGCCATAAATAAGTTTAGGCAGCTTTAGCAGGTTTTATTACACTCTGCTAAAAATATCAGGTAAAATTCAGGGGTCAGGATTCAGAATTCAGGTTTCGTTCAACATCTATCTGCGGAACTAACACCTGACCACTGATTCCTGACCCCTGGTCACTTATATCTCAACAATACTTCATCAGAACATTAATATTCCCTGTATTCAGATATTCTTTTACTCTATCAATCTGGGGATAGTTAAGCTGTTTGCTGTTGATTTGGTCAAAATACTGTTTTGCTTTTTCTGTTTCTCCAAGAATCGCATAAGCCGTGCCAAGATCGTACCATATGCTCAGATAGGCGTGATTGCGAAACAGTTTTAAGTCATATATGTTTTTTTCCATTTCCTGAACAACAGAGATCAGATTCATTGTAATTTGTCTGTCCTCATTTGCCAGCCTTTCAGGCGGGCGGCTGTAAAATTCGGCATGGACGGTATTTAATTCAACGGTTAAATACAGATTTTTTCTTGACTTTTCGCTCAGTCCCGGTCGAGAAAAATCAATCTGAGATAAATTTGCTCTCATTTCGTTTAAGTAATAATCAACACCGCTGAAATTTCCTTTGCACATATCGATTGACAGAAGAAAATCAACATATTGCAGCCTGCTTAGAAAATCGTTCGGGGGGATCTGCGGTCCGAGAATTTTCATCCTCTCCTGTGCTTCCTCACAGCGTTCGTACATGATCAAGGCGGCAATAATATTGCTTTCCACAATATTTCTGATATTAGGTTTTTTTACCCGCAAAGCAAGCTTCTCCTGCTCCATAATAAAACCCTCAAGGTCTGTATCTGCTCTGTCAACTGTTTTGAAATACATATTGCCTGCCAGTTTCACGATACCGATTTGTAAAACAAAAACAAGAATACATATCAGCACTGTTACAAAAAACGGTATAAAATTCAAAATATCCAGAGCCAGTACCACACCAAGTATCACATAAAGCAAAGCTGACAATAAAATTGTAATAGGAAATAATGTTATCATTTTTACCTCCTACATTTTTCCTGATAATTTCAGGTAGACAACAATTGCAATAATAGCAAATAAAAAAACGGAAGAAATAACGGATGTACATCCGCCGTTTCTTGGCGGCGGCTCATGGGGCGGCCTTCTGTGGGGCGGTCTTCCGCGATATCCTCTGTCGTCCCTGAAACCACCGTGCGAAGGTCCACCTCTGTCATGTCGCGGCGGTTCGGCTCCTCTTCCTCTGCCGCCGGGTCTGCCGTTCATAATCACTCACTCCCTAAATAAAATCATGTTGTTGAAAAATTTTCTTTGCCAACTCTCCGTTTTTCAGTATTTCGGCTTTTAATTCATCAATACCCGAAAATTTCTTTTCACCTCTGACAAACTGCAGAAATCTTACATCCAGTGTTTCATCGTATAAGTCTTTGCCGACATAATCGGGCATCCATGTTTCAATCAAAACTTTGTCTGAACCGACTGTAGGCTTTACTCCGACATTGGTCACACCGCAGTATTTTTTTCCGTCAATAGTTACAACCGAAACATATACACCAAAAGAAGGTTTGACAAGTCCATCAGGGAATTCCTGATTCAGTGTAGGCGTTCCCCACTGTCTCCCAAGCTGTCTGCCGTGTATTACAGGCAGGCAAAAACCGTACTGGCGACCGAGCATATTGTTAGCGGCTTCAATATCTCCCCTTACAATACATTCACGAATCCTTGTCGAGCTAATCGGTTTTTCATCCATTGTGATTCTCGGTCTTGCAAAAACGGTAATATCATAATTTTTGCACATTTCTTCAAGTTCTTCACCGCTGCCCTTTGCACCTGCTCCGAAATGATAATTAAATCCGCATGAAACATGATGTGCGTGAAAACAGCCGCACAAAACATCACGGACAAAATCCTCGGCAGTGATATTTTTTATATGATTAAAATCAATCAAATACACCTGTTCAATTCCGATTTCTTCAAGAATTGAAAGTTTCTCATCAAGCGTAATAATATTATTGCTTTGTTCGCCTTTGAGAACTGTTCTGGGGCTTTGCAAAAGGGTAAATACTGTCGGTACAAGATTTCTTTTTTTAGCTTCCTCAACTGCTTCTCCAATCACTGCTCTGTGTCCTTTGTGAATACCATCAAAATACCCAAGTGCTGTTGAGGAAGGTTTTTCAGAGCGTACCAATTCCTTTATAATCTTCATATTGTTCTCCGATTATTTCAATTTTCCTTTATTATTATAGTAGTCATAATCCGAAGGGTCAAGATGTTCGTCTCTGTTAAGGTTTTCGTCACTGTTTTTAAACATTCCGCTGCCTATGGTGTAGCTTTGATTCGCATTTCTGAGAGCGACGATAATAATGACAGCAATGACAAAACCAAATATGATCCAGCCTGCTATTTCCATCACAACCATTTCCTTTCATGCTGTAAAACTTAGTATGATCTTCAGAATTTCTTTTTGACTGAAAGCTCGTTTTTTTCAAGATCCACGACACCAAGACCCAAAAATTCCTTTTCGCCGTAAACTCTGTACAGCCTGCCGTTCTCTTTTGTTTTCAGAGCTTTTAATCTGTCAAGCATCAGCCCGCCGCCGTTAGAAAATCTTACTGCCTGTTTTTCGCTGACATTAATTTTATCAAAACAAGTAAAAATGCTGTCAGTCGGGCGAAGGATTTCCGATACTCTGTCCTCGTTTTTGATTTGTTCCAACTCTTTTAAAGTAACTGCATCGTCCAGCGTATAACCACAGGCTTTTGTGCGTACAAGCGAAGTCATCACACAGCCGCAGCTCAATTCTTTCCCGATATCATCACATATTACCCTTATATAGGTTCCCTTGGAGCATGAAATGGTAAGTGTTCCGCTTTGTGTTTCTTCATCAAAAGACTCCAACTCCAATGTATCAACAGTAACAGAACGTGCTTCCCGTTCCACTTCTATCCCCTGCCTTGCAAGGTCATAAAGCCGGACACCATTTTTCTGTACAGCTGAATACATCGGCGGTACTTGCATGATATTTCCCCGAAAATGCGGAAGCACTTTGAGTAGTTCTTCTTTTGTGCAGGCGGCTTTTGATTCGCTGAGGACCTTTCCCGTGATATCCAGTGTATCGGTAGTCATTCCGAGTTTGAAACCTGCACGATACTGCTTATCGGTATCGGGCAAAAGCGACTGTGCCTTTGCTGCCCTTCCGATGAGAATCGGCAGCACACCCGTAGCCATAGGGTCAAGTGTGCCGCTGTGTCCGATTTTCTTTTCTCGCAGAATCCCTCTTACCACTGCTACCACATCAAACGAGGTAAATCCTTCTTGCTTGTTAATTACAATAATTCCGTTCATTCTATACCCTTCAATGCGGCTTTGCAGGCTTCGAGCATATCTTCCTTCGCCGCTGTCTGTTCCTTATGTATACTGCATCCTGCCGCTGCCTTATGACCGCCGCCGCCGAACTGCTTGCATATTTCGGAAGCGTCGATATCGTCTGCGGTGCGCACGGAAAAGCGGAATTCTCCGCCATCTTTCTCTTTCATGGTAATTCCGATTTTTACACCCTCTATTTGTCTTGGCATACTGGCAATACCGTCGGTATCGCTTTGCGCTGCCCCCGATTTCTCCATCGTTTCCAGTGAAATATAGATAAATGCGATCTCTCCCCGCTCACTGAATTCAAGTGTTTCAAGAACCATTCTTTCAAGTTCTAATTTTTCCCTTGATTTGCTGTCAAACATCAGATGACAGATATCGGCACTTTCTGCTCCTGCTTCCATCAGTTCGGCAGCCACTCTATGTGTTTGAGGAGAAACGCTTGAATATTTAAAACAGCCTGTATCCGTGCAAATTCCCGTAAAAACTGCATTGGCAACATTCTTGTCAATATCGACCTTCATAACATCCAAAAGATATTTGATGATCTCAGCACAAGATGATATTTTCCCGTCAACATAACCGTACTCTGCATAGCCTGTATTTGAGCCGTGATGATCGATACAAAGGTTTACCTTGTCGGCATATTCCTTTGCTTTGCCGCTCAGAAGTCCGACAGAAGCAAGATCAACACTTATAATATATTCAGGCTGAAAATCCTGCGGCTCAACATACCTGGTAAAATATTCATACATAGGTGGGATTTCATCGCCGCAGAACGGATTTGCTTTTTTGCCTATGCTTCTCAGCACCATGCACAAAGCATATGCGCTCCCGACGGCATCACCGTCGGGAGATTTATGCATCAGCACAAGAAAATTATCATTATTAAACAGCAGGTCAGCCACCTGCTCAAAGGTAATTTCTTTCATTAATTATCCTCCGTATTTTTATCATCATCCTCTATAGGTTTTAAATCAATACCCATCAGAATTCTTGAAATATTAGCACTGTATTCGATAGAATCCGTTGCTTCAAAGGCAAGAGCCGGCGCATATCTCAGCTTCAGCCTTGTGCCAAGCTCACGTCTGATAAAGCCCTGTGCATTTTTCAATGCTTTCACTGCTGTCTTTGCAGTTTCTATTCCGTTCATGGAGCTAATATATACTCTGCAAAAGGAAAGGTCATGTGCCATATCGCATCTGACTACACTGATAATTCCGTCATGCAGGCGTGGGTCTTTCATTTCCCTGAGTATTGCCGCCAATTCTCTCTGTATATCCTCTGACATTCTGTCTGCTCTGTGATTTGCCATAAATAAATCCTCCGCTAATTAATCTCTCAGTGTTTTTACTTTTTTATAATAATCTGCGGCATCAAGTTCCGTTCCGCTCATCAGTCTGTTTTGCGCAAAATCTACCACATAGACCGTTCTTCCCTTGATTACAACAGCCTCGCCGTTTTCAGTATCGGTCCATTCTCCTCCAATATTTGCGATGATCAAAAAACCTAAATATGCGCCTGCTTTTTTGGCGATATTATTTTCTTTGTCATACAGATTTTTATTGATGATCCCCCTGCATAAAGCATCCATCACTTCTTCATATGCTTCGACGGATTTTTCTTCACTGTTGAGGTTCATCCCCAAAGATTTTTTTGCAAAATTGATAAAATCAAGCGCATTTCCCAACATCACAAGTTCCAGAGTCGCAAGGTCAGTATTTCCCTTTTTTATCAGTTCATACTGTTTCTGATAATACGTTTCCAGAACAGAGATATCAGAGTTGTAACTGAAATTTCTGCCGCTTTCTGTTTCAAGCCGCTTCATTGTCATCACGCCTTTCATTGTATAATCATATTTATCATAACACATTTTTTCCTGTTTTAACAGTCCTTATTTATAGAATTTTAAAAAACCATATTGATACTATTTTTATTTTAACCAATACTATTCTGAATAACATCAGGCTTAAACACACATCGGTTGCCTTAAATAAATAGTATTAAAAATCCTCCATCATTTTAAACGATGGAGGATTTTTTATTGCAGGAATATTAAGAGGAAACCTCTCATTATGCATTATCAATTATGAATTAATAAAGCGGAAATTTTGTGCAAATATCGGAAACGCCTGCTTTGATCGTTTCAACATTGCTTTCAAAGTCGTTAAGTGCAAGTGTGATATACTCGGCAATTCTGTCCATTTCTTCCACACCCATGCCTCTTGTTGTAACTGCTGCTGTACCAAGACGTACACCGCTTGTAACAAATGGACTTCTTTTCTCGTTAGGTACAGTATTCTTGTTAGCTGTAATGCGAACCTCATCAAGGCGATGCTCCAGTTCCTTGCCTGTAACCTCGCTGTCAGTAAGATCAAGAAGCATAACATGGTTGTCCGTACCGCCCGAAACAAGTTTATTTCCTCTGCTTGTCAGACCGTTTGCAAGAGCCTGAGCATTTTTAACAATATTTTCGCCGTATGTTTTGAATTCAGGCTTGAGTGCTTCTCCGAAACACACTGCCTTTGCAGCAATCACATGCATCAGCGGACCGCCCTGTGTACCGGGGAAAACTGCCTTATTAACACCCTTTGCCAGTTCCTCATCATTCGTAAGAACCAGACCGCCTCTCGGACCTCTGAGCGTTTTGTGCGTTGTAGTAGTCGTGAAGTGAGCATACGGAACAGGACTCGGGTGTACGCCTGCCGCTACAAGACCTGCAATATGTGCCATATCTACCATAAGGTAAGCACCGCAGGCATCTGCGATTTCTCGGAAACGCTTGAAATCAATAATTCTCGGATAAGCACTTGCACCACAAACGATAAGCTTCGGCTTCACTTCCATCGCTGTTTCATATACCTTATCATAATCAATTCTGTGTGTTTCAGGGTCAACGCCATAGGATACAAAATTATAATATTTTCCCGAAATATTGACCGGAGAACCATGTGTAAGATGACCGCCTTCTGAAAGTGTCATACCCATAACCGTATCACCCGGTTTCAGTATTGAAAAATACACTGCTGTATTTGCCTGTGCACCCGAATGTGGCTGAACATTGGCAAATTTTGCCCCGAAAAGCTCGCAGGCACGGTCAATAGCGATTTGCTCCACAACATCAACATACTGACATCCGCCATAATATCTTTTTCCGGGATAACCTTCAGCATATTTGTTAGTCAGAACCGAACCCATTGCCGCCATAACAGCAGGAGAAACAATATTTTCCGATGCAATCAGTTCTATATTCTGCTGCTGTCTTTTCAGTTCGTCGCCCATAGCCGCAGCAACCGCACTGTCATATTTGCCAACAAAGCCTATACTGTCCATTAAATCATTATACATTGGTTTATACCTCTTTCAAATTTATTTGTTTGTTATCATTATACCTTATAACTTATGATAAATCAAGTATCAACCCACCGGTGGCGCAGTACCTGCGCTGTCATTATACTACGCTCCAAATATCAACCTTGATGATCTATTCAAAGAAAATTATAAAACAGTGAAACAAAAGCTCCGTCCAAAGCAAACAGTATAAACGAAAATAGGCAAAACGCCGCTGTACAAGCAAAGATACCTTTTCGTATATACTTTGCCATCCTGCCTTTTTTCCTTCTTGCTTTTTTTAATATAACTCCCAAAGACAGGGCACCGATATATATCAGTTGTGATGCATATCTTATATTCTTAATACAAGTGTAGAGATTTCTCGGACGAAAAACCATTTGATAATAATTGTTAGACATATCGAAAACATTATCAACATAATTGAGATTATATAATTATTATTCGGAGTTAATGCATTTTAACCAAAAAGATTTTTAATGTTACAACATTTTTATTTCTTCATCCTTCTATTAACAATTTGTTTACGTTTTAGAAAATATTTATTTATTGACTCAAACCACATTTCGGACTATAATATATACATAAGATAAATTAAATGCAAACAATCAAATTAAAAATAAATCGTTCAAGTGGAGTGGAACGGCTTATTTCTTTCTTAGACTCAGGGCATATCAAGGGGAGGTATGCTCCTGATTTTTTTATTCATATTTTTTATAATAAAAAGCGATCGGACATTCGACCGCTTTTTTGCATTATAATATATTCTTCGATATTTTGAGCGGACGTGTATATTTCCTTTTTAAAAAATAGATGATACCAATAATCATCATAACCAAAATACCAACAATCATCTCGACCAGAAGTATATTAAGATAACTAGTATCTTCAATACTGCTGTTGGTAGCACTGATAGCTTCTGAAACAGCAATACCGCCGCCGTGCTGTTCGATCAGAACCGCCATATTGGCAACCTGAGCCATATATTCGGCAGCCACAAATATTATAACAGATATAATCTCACATATCACAGCACTGAGTTTTGTCGCTCTTTTTCCTGTTATCACAAATCCGGCAAAACAAAATGCTGCAATAAACCCTGCAAAAATACCGTACAATGAATTGATCTGATACAATAATATATACAGTGAAGCACCCATAGCCGCACCGAAAACTGCACCAAAAATTCCCGCAGGCATATTCTGCTTTTTCTTAATAAACATATCTCGCCTGTGCTCATACTGTTTGCGTTTTTTTGCAATACAACTGTCACATACAGGCACAAGTTCTCTTCCGATCACATATAATCCCGTTTTTCTGTTTGTTGCACATACACGGCAGACAGGCGTTATGATTTCGCTTTTACAGAGTTCCTTAATAAATTTAGCAACTTCCTTCAGATTCTCTTTATCGATATCAGAATCGATCGTCATACGAATATTCATTCTGATCCTTCTGTCCTTATAACTGCTTTTGGCAATATAGGATTTATTATCTGAAGCAAATCTTCCGATTTTTTCCAGAAGTTTTCCCAAATCGCCGGTGGCCGCTCCGAGTGTCAGCGTATATCTGTTTTCTTTATCATTAAAGTAAATAATCGTATGAAATCCCTCAAAGGTATTGAATGCAGATTTTGATTTTGTGTTATAACGATATCCCACCGTTATCAAAAATTCCTGAAACTCGCTTTCCGTCACGGTCTCACCTCCTGATACTTCATCATCAGTTTATTCAACTATATTATACCCTAAAAAGCGCTTTTTTTCAACACACAAATATTATCAGAAATCAGGATACATCTGCAAATCATTGATTGATTAATCTCCGAGATCGATAACAATGGTGAATACTTCTGCGATAAAGAACCCCCCCAATCCGAGAGCAATCTGCATGATCCCTAAAAAGCTTGAAAAAAACTTCCCCAAATCTATTCTGATTTCTTGAATTAAGATCAACAAAATGATGCACATTCCTATAAATGAACATAAAAATATGGTTGCCAGTGAAGAGATAGTTCCGATAACATATCTGGACATACGATCTGATATGGTCTGGATATTGTGAGCTGTCAGATAACCCGCTATTGTTCCCGGTATCCAGAACAGCAAAAAAAATCCGTTATGAACCATTCCGAATAATGATATAATAAATGCAATAAATCCGCCGATCAGACCCGCCAGAATTCCCCCTTTAATTACTGCACCCGTCGAAGCCAGGAGGGAATTTATCATTTTTGTTTTCAATGACGTTTGAGATTTGGCATGAGCCTTTTCGATGATTTTTTCATGCTTTTTACGCAGCATATCTTCACTGCGGCATACATCACATATCGTTCCCGGCCAATCTCCGTCTGTACAGATTGATACTGCTGTCACACGACCACACTTCATACAGGACGGGAGCAGATCAAATTCCTGACAAAGTTTTTCTATCACATCCAGTGCTGACCTGATATTTTCCAGCGCTATTTCATCCGTTTCTGGGCTGAAAATCAAACACATTTCCCTAGCTGCATATGAAACGTGTTTGCATCCGGTTCCTGATGTTACTTTCTTTAGAAAAGTGTCCGGCTCATAATCAGTATCGATTCTTGCCGGGGCACAGTATACGATAAATTTCAATTCCGGGTCTGTTTCTTCTAGTAAGACGGATATTTCCCCGATTTTGCTGACATAATATCCCTCTTTTAAGGATTCAAAACCCAATTCATTCAAAATTTCGGTATTCAGCATATGATTCCTCCCATCTGTCATGATTCATCCATACCACACAAAGAAACGGGTATGCCGCCTGCAGCGACATACCCGTATTGTATTTACAGACTTACTGATTACTTGGACTTAACCTTCCAGAGTTCGTTTGCATATTCAAGGATTGTACGGTCGGATGAGAACTTACCGCAGTTAGCTGTGTTCTTGAGACATTTGTAACCGAATGCTTTCTTATCCTTATAGTCGTTGTTGACCTTGATCTTTGTTTCGATATACTCAGGAAGATCTCTGAGGATGAAGTAATGATCTGCCGGATGCCATGAAGCACCTTCGAGAAGTGACTTGTGAAGCTCTGCAAATGAACCTTCGCCTGTCTTGCCGCCGTCGGAGAATCTGCCGTCGATCAGTGTATCGATAACTTTCTTCATCTCTTCGTTCTCGTTGTACAGTTTCTTCGGATCATAGTTATTCTTCAGCTCATTGATTTCCTCAACTCTTGCACCGAAGATATATTCGTTCTCCTCGCCTGCACACTCAGCGATCTCGATATTTGCACCGTCATAAGTACCAATCGTTACCGCACCGTTAGCCATAAACTTCATGTTGGATGTACCGGAAGCCTCTGTACCTGCTGTAGAAATCTGCTCATGAATATCAGCCGCAGGAATAATCTTCTCTGCATAAGATACATTATAGTTAGAAACAAATACAACTTTCATCTTGTCGTTAACATCAGGATCGTTGTTAACAAGCTTAGCAATCTCGTTAATGTATTTGATAATAGCCTTTGCTCTTGCATAGCCGGGAGCTGCCTTTGCACCGAAGATAAATGCTGTTGGTGTGAAATCAGGAAGCTTGCCTTCCTTCAGACGGAAGTAAAGTGCCATGATGGAGAATGCGTTCATAAGCTGTCTCTTATACTCGTGGAGACGCTTAACCTGGATATCAAAGAGGAAGTCCGGATCAATGTAAACATTGTCATGCTTCTGGATAAACTCCGAAAGTTCCTTCTTCTTCTGATATTTGATACCGTTGAACTTGTCGATATTTTCCTGTGTAAGATGATCTTCAAGCTTTTTGAGTTCATCAAGATTTCTTACCCACTTGTTGCCAATAAGGTCTGTAATGAACTCTGAATACTCAGGGTTGCAGAGACCGAGCCAACGACGCTGTGTTACACCGTTTGTCTTATTCTGGAATCTCTCAGGATAAAGTGCATACCACTCTTTGAGAGTTTCGTCTTTCAGGATCTGTGTATGAATTGCAGCAACACCGTTTACATATGTAGAAATATATGTAGCCATTCTTGCCATGTGAACACGATGACCGTCCACAATCTGCATATTCTCAATGTCAGCCTTTGAAACTTTCTTTTCTTTCAGCTCAGTCAGAAGCTTGTCATTGATCTTAACGATAATATCGTAAACATCAGGAATAACACTCTTCATCAGCTTGATATCCCATTTCTCGAGAGCTTCCTGCATTACAGTGTGGTTTGTGTAAGAGAAAGTCTGACGAGCAACATCAAGAGCCCAGTCAAAGCTGCAACCTTCGTTAGTAAGGAGTCTTACAAACTCAGGGATAGAAATTGTTGGGTGAGTATCATTCAGCTGAATTGCTGTCTCAGCGGCAAACTGTGAATAGTCATTTCCGTGCTTTGCCTTATATCTCTTGATAATATCCTGGAGAGAAGCAGATGAGAAGAAATACTGCTGCTTCAGTCTGAGAATTTTACCTTCATAGCTGTTGTCGTTCGGGTAAAGAACCTTTGAGATATTCTCTGCATCATTCTTTTCCTTAACAGCCTCATCATATTTGCTGTCGTTGAACTCAAGGAAGTTAAAGTCATTAACAGCCTCTGCTTCCCACAGACGGAGTGTATTGATATTTTTTGTACCATAGCCGATGATTGCCATATCATAAGGTACAGCTCTTACTGTCTGATCCGCAAAGTTAACATTAACGATGTCCTCGCTTCTTCTGATACACCACGGATCGCCGAAACGCTGCCAGTCGTCTGCAACTTCTACCTGGAAGCCGTCAACGATTTCCTGCTTGAACAGACCGTATTTGTAGCGGATTCCATAGCCGTCGAGCGGAACGTCATGTGTTGCTGCCGAATCAAGGAAGCAGGCAGCAAGTCTGCCCAAACCACCGTTGCCGAGCGCAGCATCGTCAATTTCCTCAAACACATTGATATCAATGTCCTTATCAGCAAGAAGTTTCTTTGTCTGATCAAGAACGCCGAGTGAATAAAGGTTATTGTAGATCATACGTCCCATCAGGAATTCTGCCGACAGATAGTATGCACGTCTGTCGCTTGCATGATTCTTTTTGCTCTCTGCCCATCTTTCGGAAATATCACCCATAACAGCTTTTCCGAGAGCCTCATGAAGCTCTGCGGGGGACAGCTCGCTGAGCTCTTTGCAATACTCGTTCTTTGCGGTAAGTACGAGGTTGTCGATAATGGCATTTTTCTTCATCTTTTTGTCATCCTCCAGCCTTCTGTAA
>ONGS01000049.1 GCA_900317395.1 uncultured Eubacteriales bacterium
AGGTCGTATTGATAGTGGCAATGAAGAAGTAAATATCACAGGGCTTGATAAGATTCGCAGAGTGGCTGAACCTGAATTGCCGAAATTATCTTCCTTTTCAGTAGAGTTGATCAGTCTGGTCAACAAAGCAAAGGAACATGACAAATATTTTCAGGTGTTCGGTGCAGACAAACACAGATACAGATTTAATTCTGTTCTGCCGCTGTCAAGGGTAAGGGATTTTGAGGAAAGACACCAAATTAAGCTACCGCAGGGGTATGTTGATTTTCTGACACAGGTAGGTGACGGTGGAGCAGGTCCTGACTTAGGACTGTATTCGCTGGACGAAGTGGAATTCAACAATTATACCGACCATTCGCCTGTACCGTGTAGTTATGAAATGATAAGGACAAGGCAGGATTTTTATACGGTACCTTATACCATTGAAAATAAAGAACCGCTCATAAATTCCGGACTGGATGAGGATAAATGGTTTGAATGGTATGAAAATTTAGGTCGTGCTTGCATGAGCGGTAAAGATCACAACAGAATGGCGACCGAATTGTATAACGGACTTCTGGAAATTTCTGTTGCAGGCGGAACAAGTACGGTATATTTGATTTGTACCGGTGATTTAAAAGGCAGACTTGCCGGTTTCACGCTTGATATTGACGACAGGGTACATATTTATGATATGACATTTGAAGAATGGCTGAAAAACCATTTTATCGGAATTGTTACAAAATTTGAAAATAAATCTTGAATTAAGAGGAGAAAATAACATTGGCAAAGAAACAGGAAAAACAGGCATACGGAAACGAAAGTATTGTAACACTCAAAGGTGCAGACAGAGTGCGTAAACGCCCTGCTGTTATTTTTGGCTCGGACGGCATAGAAGGCTGTCAGCATTCGGCGTTTGAAATTCTCTCAAACTCGATTGACGAAGCCCGTGAGGGTTATGGCAATGAAATTCTGATCACACGCTTTGCAGACCATTCTGTTGAAATTGAGGATTTCGGCAGGGGCATTCCCGTTGATTACAACAAAAATGAGGAACGCTACAACTGGGAACTTGTTTTCTGCGAATTATACGCAGGCGGCAAATACAACAACAGCGAAGCGGAAAACTATGAATTTTCTCTCGGTTTAAACGGTTTGGGTCTTTGTTCAACGCAGTATTCTTCTGAATACATGGATGTTGAAATTCGCCGTGACGGTACGCTTTTTACCCTGCATTTTGAGCATGGTGAAAATGTCGGCGGACTCAAGCGTGAAAAATATAGCGGCAAAAAAACAGGCACAAAAATAAAATGGAAGCCCGATATAGAAGTTTTTACCGATATCAATATTACGGACGAATATTTTGTTGATACCATTAAACGTCAGGCAATCGTTAATGCCGGAATCAGATTTGTATACAAAAGCGAAAAAGAGGATGGCACCTTTGATGAGCAGGAGTTCATCTATCAAAACGGTATTGAAGACCATGTCAAGGAGCTTGTAGGCGAGGATGGTATTTCCACTGTACAGTATTGGCAGACCGAAAGAATGGTTCGTGACCGTGATGATAAACCCGAATACAAAACAAAAATCAATATTGCACTTGCGTTCTCTAATAAGGTAAGCACAGCGGAATACTATCACAATTCCTCATGGCTGGAATACGGGGGTGCACCCGAAAAAGCAGTTAAAAATGCGTTTGTGTATTCTATTGATTCCTACCTGAAAGCCAACGGTAAATATTCCAAAAACGAAGCAAAAATCAATATTGATGATGTCAAAGATTGTCTTGTAATTGTCATTTCCTCCTTTTCAAGTGTAACATCATACGAGAATCAGACTAAGAAAGCAATTACTAACAAAGGTATACAGGACGCTATGACGGAATATCTTCGTCATCAGCTCGAAGTGTATTTTATTGAAAACAAGCTTGATGCAGAAAAAATCGCCGCTCAGGTACTTATCAATAAACGTAGCCGTGAAAGTGCGGAAAAAACAAGACTCAATATCAAAAAAACCCTTGCAGGCAATATGGATATGACAGGCAGAGTGGCAAAATTTGTTGACTGCCGAAGCAAGGACAAATCCGAAAGGGAACTTTTTATCGTGGAGGGTGACTCGGCTCTCGGAGCTTGTAAACAGGCGAGAAATCCTGATTTTCAGGCAATCATGCCGATCAGAGGTAAAATACTTAACTGTCTGAAAGCCGATTACAACAAGATCTTTAAAAGTGAGATCATTACCGACCTTTTAAAAGTTTTGGGATGTGGTGTTGAGGTCAAGTCGAAGGCCAACAAGGATCTCGCATCGTTTGATATGGAACTTCTCAGGTGGAATAAAATTATCTTCTGTACCGATGCCGATGTTGACGGCTTCCATATCCGCACATTGCTGCTTACAATGGTATATCGCCTTGCACCTACTTTGATTAAAGAAGGAAAGGTGTTTATTGCGGAATCGCCACTTTATGAGATCACCTCTAAGGAAAAAGTATATTTTGCTTATACCGAAGCGGAAAAAGAACAGTTTATCAAAGAAATCGGGGATAAGAAATTTACCATTCAGCGTTCAAAGGGTCTCGGTGAAAATGAACCCGACATGATGAGCCTTACGACTATGAATCCATCAACACGCCGCCTTATCAAAATCATGCCCGACGATGCTGCAAGGACCTCAGAAATGTTTGATGTACTCCTCGGCGACAATTTAAGTGTCAGAAGAGATTATATTATTGAAAACGGTGCAAATTATATTGACGATTTGGATGTTTCGTAAAAGAGGAAAAAGTGAGGTATATAAATTTAAGCAAAAACATCAATAATAAGGCAAATACCGCACAAAGACCGACTAACGACTTTGTACGGTATTGCTTTAACGACAATGAATAATTAATTTGGAGTAATAAAATATGGCAAAAAGAAAAACACCTAAGAAAACCCCCACTGCACCGAAAATACAGGGCTATATAGCAGGTGCAGGCGAGGTTGTAGAGGAGAAGATCGTTTCCACGCTGGAAGAAAACTTCATGCCCTATGCGATGAGCATTATCCTCAGCCGTGCGATACCCGAAATAGACGGCTTTAAGCCTTCGCACAGAAAACTGCTGTATACCATGTATAAAATGGGACTTCTCGGTGCAACCAGAACAAAATCTGCTAATATTGTTGGTCAGACAATGCGATTGAATCCTCACGGCGATGCGGCAATTTACGATACGATGGTACGTCTGAGCAGGGGATATGAAGCACTTTTGCACCCGTTTGTCGATTCAAAGGGAAATTTCGGTAAATTCTACAGCCGTGATATGGCTTGGGCAGCTTCCCGTTATACCGAAGCAAAGCTTGACCCGATCTGCAATGAGCTGTTCGGGGATATCGACAAGGATACCGTTGATTTTGTAGACAATTACGACAGCACATTAAAAGAGCCAACGCTTTTGCCTGCGGCTTTTCCGTCAGTGCTTGTCAATGCAAACACAGGTATCGCAGTAGGTATGGCAAGTTCGATATGCTCATTTAATTTATCGGAGGTTTGTCAGACAACGATCGGGCTTTTAAGAGACCCCGATTTTGATATTATGTCAACCTTGATCGCACCCGATTTTACAGGCGGCGCACAGATCATTTATGATAAAAAAGTAATGGAAACTGTTTACAAAACAGGCAGAGGAAGCATTAAACTCAGAGGACGTTATATCTATGATAAATATGCGAACTGTATAGATGTGCTTTCCATTCCTCAGTCTACCACATCCGAAGCAATTATCGAAAAGGTCATAGACCTTGTTAAGGCAGGAAAGATTAAGGAAATATCGGATATTCGTGACGAAACGGGTATTGACGGTCTGAAAATCACCATTGACCTGAAAAGAGGCGTTAACCCCGAAAAGCTGATGACAAAGCTTTATAAAATGACACCGCTGGAGGACAGTTTTTTCTGCAATTTCAATGTTCTTATCGGAGGAACACCGAAGGTTCTCGGAGTCCGTGACATTCTGAACGAATGGTCGGCATTCAGAATAGAGTGTGTCAAAAGAAGGACATATTTTGACCTGCACAAAAAGCAAGACAGGCTACATCTTCTCAGAGGTCTTGAAAAAATATTGCTTGATATTGACAAAGCGATAAAGATTATTCGTAATACGGAAGAGGAATCAATGGTAATTCCTAATTTGATGGACGGTTTCGGAATTGATGAGGTTCAGGCAGAATATGTTGCCGAGATCAAACTCAGACATCTCAACCGTGAATACATCCTCAAACGTACAGATGATATTTCACAGCTGGAAAAGGATATTGCAGAACTGGAATCAATACTTGCAAGCAATAAAAAGATCAAAAGTATTATCATTCGTGAGCTTTCGGAAATTGCCGAAAAATATGGTCAGCCAAGAAAGAGTATGATTATTTATGCGGATGATATCGTTGACGAGGATATTGTTGAGGAAGTACCTGATTATGCAGTAAATCTGTTCTTCACCAAGGAGGGTTATTTTAAGAAAATTACAC
Organism: uncultured Eubacteriales bacterium; assembly: GCA_900317395.1. Lineage (GTDB taxonomy): Bacteria > Bacillota > Clostridia > Oscillospirales > Acutalibacteraceae > UBA1213. The sequence goes on from ONGS01000049.1 coordinate 4,488, forward strand.
CGCAATCACTCAGAATGAGCGGTGAACATAAACTCAAGGATGGAGACGAGATTACAGAGCATTTTGAAATGACCAACAATACCGACCTGATTTTCTTCTCCGACAAGGCAAAGGCCTATAAAGCAAAGGCGGTTGATTTTTCGGATACCAAAACAAGCGTTCTCGGCGATTATATCCCGTCGAAGCTGTCGTTTGACGAGGGCGAAAATGCAGTTTATATGATACCGACAAAAGATTACAAAGGCTATGTATTCTTTGTTTTTGAAAGCGGCAAGGTTGCGAAAGTTCCGATTGAATCTTATGCAACCAAGACAAACCGAAAAAAGCTTACAGGAGCCTATTCCGACAAAGAACCGCTTGCTGCAATCTGTTATTCACCTGATGATAATGCAGACATTGTGCTGATCTCATCATCGGGCAGAGCACTGATTTTCAATTCTTCCGTGCTTCTTGCTAAAACCACACGTTCTACTCAGGGTGTTGCAGTCATGAAGCAGAAAAAAGGACACAGAGTTATTTCTGCTCAACTCTTCAAAGAAGGAATGTTGATCGATCCCGAAAGATACCGAGCAAAAAACATACCTTCCATGGGGCAGATCCCAAAATCCGCCGACGAACAAATCACTTTTGAATGATATCAGGTAGTAGAGAACAGGTAGAAAGTGTGACAGAGGGAAGGATTTACAAAATTTATTTATAAAAATACAGAAGCAGTATGTTCAAACTGCTTCTGTAGACAGAATTATTTTACCTTTTAGCGGTATGATATCCGCCAATAATAGCTTATGTAAAATTGACAAAATTATAGATGGGAAATTTTATCAAAAAAATTTATTTCTTTTGATAAATCTCTTGATTTTGTGCTGTTTGTGTGATATGATATAAAAGTATGTTGAGCAAATATTGAATGGAGGATTAACATAATGGGAATCTGGGAAATCGTGGTAGGAGCGCTTGTGCTTCTTTTATCAATCATTATGATTATTGTAATTATACTTCAGGAAGGTCATCAGGCAGGTCTTGGAGCTGTAACAGGTGGTGCGGATTCATTCCTTTCAAGAGGCAAGGCTCGTACAGCAGATGCGATTTTTGCAAGAGTGACAAGATTCTGTGCAATTATTTTCTTTGTGCTTGTTGTTCTTCTGAATGCTCTCGCTTTTTTTAATCTCAGAGGCGATATCATCGGCGGCGATTCCGATAACAATGCTGTTGTAACAGAAAAGAATGATGCATTGGTTTCTGAGGATGAAACATCAGCAGATGCACAAACTGAGGAATCCGAAGAAAAGGGATCAGGTGCTTCCGAGGATGAAAAGTCCAAAGCAGAAGATTCAAAAGCAGAAAGTTCTAAAAAAGATGAATCTGCAAGTGATGAGTCGAAGGCAGAAAGTTCTAAAAAAGATGAATCTGCAAGCGATGAGTCGAAGGCAGAAAGTTCTAAAAAAGATGAATCTGCAAGCGATGAGTCAACTGCTGACGAATCCAATGCGGAAGAAGCAGGCAGTGATGAAAATGCAGATCAGGATGAATCATAATAATGATATGATATGATTTTGAACACAAGCATCTTCAACGTACACGTTGGAGGTGCTTTGTTGTATTCAGAGGTGCAGAATGAAAATTGCAGTTCCCGAAAATGTAAACAAAATGATCGATCAGCTTGAAGCGGCAGGATATTGTGCCTATGCTGTCGGCGGCTGTATCCGTGATAGTCTGCTGGGAATCACGCCGCATGACTGGGATATATGTACAGCGGCTGTTCCCGAAAAGGTGCTTGAAGTGCTTGGGAAGTATAATGTGATTGAAAGCGGCTTAAAGCACGGTACCGTTACGGTAAATTACGGCGGTGAGCTATATGAAATAACAACCTTCCGTACAGACGGTGAATATCTTGATAACCGTCGTCCTGAAAGTGTGACGTTTGTAAGTTCACTGAAAGAGGATCTTGAAAGACGTGATTTTACCGTTAATGCTATGGCTTATAATGAAGCAGATGGTTTGTGTGATTATTTCGGAGGAAAAGAGGATATCAAAAATAAATTGATCCGCTGTGTGGGGAATCCTGACAAACGGTTTAACGAGGATGCGCTCAGAATACTCAGGGCACTCAGATTTGCGGCAAGGTTCGGTTTTGAAATGGAAGAAAAAACCGCAGTATCTATTCGTGAAAATGCACACTTGCTCTGCAATATATCAGCGGAGAGGATAGCAAGCGAATTGCTGCAAATTATAGACGGAGAGTATGCAGAAGCAATACTTCTTTCGTACAGTGATGTCTTGGGCGTTGTCATTCCCGAGATACTGCCTATGGTGGGATTCAACCAAAGAAATCCGCACCATATCTATGATGTTTGGGAGCATACGGTGAAGGTGATTGTCAATTCTCCGCATGGAAAGATGATGCGGCTTGCGGCACTTTTGCATGATATCGCAAAGCCGGAATGTTTTTTTACAGACGAAAAGGGAACAGGGCATTTTCACGGACATCCCGAGCTTGGGGCGAAAATGGCGGAAACGATCATGCGGCGACTAAAGCTTGACAATAAAACGATAGAATCTGTTAAAGTGTTAATAAAATATCATGACCAAAGACCGCAGACGAAAGCGAAAAATGTCAGAAGGTTGGTTTCTAAAATAGGTTGTGTTGCATTTGAAAATCTGATGGAGCTGAAAAGAGCCGATGCAAAGGGTCAGAATCCTGACAAACTTGCAGAAAAGCTTGCCTATATTGACAGGCTTGGAGAAATTTACACAGAAGTGACATCAAATGGTGATGAATTCAATTTAAAATCACTGAAAATCAATGGAAATGACCTGATTGAGAACGGCATAAAAGAAGGAAAGCAGATAGGCAAAATATTGAATCAACTTTTATCCGAAGTGATTGATGGTACGCTTGAAAATAACCGTGAAAAGCTCTTGACAAAGGCACATAATATAATTGATAAACAATTTAATACTTGAAGTGCGGCAAGAAAGTTATCGGATGGATAAAGTAGCGAGTGCAGGGAACGGATATGTAAATTTTGGACGGTACTCGCCGGGAAAGTGGGGAAAATGATGGAGTACAAATTAAGTTTAGGTTCATGGAACAGCGTTTTTGCTGTCCCGAGTGATATTGTAGATAAACATTTAAAGCTTGCGGGTGCGGCACAGCTGAAAGTGATATTATGGTTTTTGCGCCATGCAGGGGAAGGCTTTACAGTGGATGATATAGCGGCGGCACTTTCCATGCAGGTTGCTGATGTCAGGGATTGTATGCTTTACTGGACAGAAACAGGTATCATAAATTTTAACGAAGGTCATATTACACCATCAGAGCAAAAAGAAGAAAATATTATTGAGGAAAAGCCGCAGGCAGAGCAAAATGTTTGTTCTGAAAACAGTGAAACGCAACCGATACAGAAACAGGAAACAAAGGAGCCTGAAAAGCCGAAAAAATCTTCAAGAGCGCTATCCCGTCCCGAAAAACCCGATATCAAATATCTCAGTCAGCGTATTTCCGCCGACCCCGGCATAACATATCTTATGCAAACGGCGGACGAAATTTTCGGCAGACCGACCAACAATAATGATAAAGCTACATTGTTGATGATACATGAAACGGATGGTTTGCCTATTGAGGTCATTATCATGCTGATGCAGTATGCTGCGGGACTTGGCAAGTGCAATATCAGATACATTGAAAAAATGGCGATCTCATGGGCAGATGAAGAAATAATGACACTTGAACTTGCCGAGAAAAAAATACAGAAACTTACCAGCGGCAGGAGTGCGGCGGCAACCGTACAAAAACTATTGGGACTTGACGAACATTCACCGACAGAAAAGGAAACGGAATATGCGGATAGGTGGATGAATATGTGGAAATTTTCACCCGAGCTGATACGAAAGGCATATGAAATATGTGTTGACGCTAAGGGAAAATATATACCGAAATATGTTGATTCGGTATTGAATCGGTGGCATAATTCGGGAATTGCAACGGTTGAACAGGCGGATGCCGACCAGAACAAGGGCAAAAACAAACAGAAACCGAAAAATACCACAACATATGATATCGGAGAATATGAAAGTACCAATGCGATTTTTGAGGAGGGATATTAATGGGTTACAGCAAGGAGATCTATGCCGAAGCGGTTGCAGAGATGGAAAAGCGGAAGCTTCTTTCAGAGCAGGAGCTTGACCAAAGAAGAATGATCCTTTACGCAAAAAGTCCCCGTGCCGATCGGATCGAAAGAGAGCTTGTAAAAATATCCGTAGCGGCGGGTAAGGCTGTTTTGTCGGGCTCGGACATCAAAACACAGTTGGAACAACTAAAACAAAAAAGTCTTGCGTTACAGAATGAGCTTGACGGTATTTTAAAATCATTTGACTATCCGCTCAATTATCTTGAACCGTGGTATCAGTGTGAAAAGTGCAGGGATACGGGATATATCGACGGAAAAATGTGTTCGTGTATGAAAAATCTTCTCCGTCAGACGGCGTATGAACAGTTGAATCGTATTTCTCCGCTCTCCCTATGCAGTTTTGAAAGTTTTTCGCCGGACTACTATTCACAGGATACGATTGCAATGGCAGGAAGAAGCACTTATGATTATATGAAAGCAGTTCTGAAGTACTGCAAGGATTATGCCAAATCATTTTCCGAGGATTCCGAAAGTTTGTTGTTTCAGGGGGGAACAGGTCTGGGAAAAACACATCTTTCGCTGTCAATCGCACAGTCGGTAATTGATAAGGGGTACGGTGTGATCTATGTTTCTGCACCGAATATTCTGTCAAGGCTTGAAACAATGCAGTTCGGTGGACGTTCTTTTGAAAAGGTAAACGAAGAACAACTGTTAAATGACTGCGACCTTCTGATTATTGATGATTTAGGGACAGAATTCACTACTAAATTTACTGTTTCGACTATCTACAATATTATCAATACAAGACTGAATTCAGCAAAGCCAACGATTATCAGCACAAATTTACAACTCAAGGAAATGCAGACGATTTACGGTACACGAATGGTTTCAAGAATTGTCGGAATGCTCAGAAAGGTTGATTTTTACGGCAGTGACATACGCCAGTTGAAGCGCATGAAAAGAAAAAATTCATAAGGAGTAATTGATTATGGCTGGAATTATTTTAACGGCAGACAGTACCTGCGATTTGACCGGAGAGCTTACGGAAAGATATCATGTGGCAGGTTATACGCCACTGCATATCGTACTGGGTGAAAAAAGTTATGAGGACGGAGTCGATATTACGCCGTCCGAAATTTACAAAAACTTTGAAGCAACGGGAATACTGCCGAAAACAGCGGCTGTTAATGTAGGCGAATATATTGACTTTTTTCGCCCGTTTGTTGAAGCAGGAAACAGTGTCATACACATCAATCTTGGTTCGGCACTTTCTTCTTCCTATCAGAATGCGAAAACAGCGGCTGCGGAGCTTGGCAATGTGTACCCCATTGATTCATGCAGTCTTTCTACGGGAACAGGACATCTTGTGATAGAAGCTGCAAAGCTGATAGAGCAAGGATTGAGTGTTCCAGAAATTGCTGAAAAGCTGAAAGAATTGACCAAAAAGGTTCATGCCAGCTTTGTGGTTGACAAGCTTGATTATCTGCGTGCAGGCGGAAGATGTTCCACACTTGCCATGCTCGGTGCAAATCTTCTCAGAATCAAGCCGTCAATTTTTGTAGACAATAAAGACGGTTCTATGACAGTCGGTAAAAAATACAGAGGAAAGCTTGATAATGTTCTGATGCAGTATGTTGACGAACAGCTGGCGGCGTATGAAGATATCAGAACAGACAAGATTTTCATTACGCACGGAGGAATCGGTGATGATCATGTTGCAGTAGTCTATGATTATTTAAAGAGCAAAAATATTTTCAATGAAATATTTATTACTACTGCAAGTTGTACGATCTCTTCTCATTGCGGTCCGGGAACATTGGGGATACTTTTTATGACCGGTTAAAACAAAGCTTGGAACATGGCAAATTGGAACCATGTCTTGCTGAGTGATACGATGTACGGTACAGGCAATAATGAGGAAGATATAGAATGTACCGCTATTATATCAAATATGAGGACTTTATGAATAAGGGTAGATTTAAAGCCGACAGAGGTTGTTAAAAACACTTGAAGAAGCAATAAGCTAAGCCGAAAGTGATAATTGCTTTGTTGGCTGGGAATAATAAAAAAACAATTATTATGCATAAAAACAAAGGAGGTAAAACATGAATACGGAAGTAAACGAAATGGTGCTTGCGGCACTGAAAGCGCAAAGCGAACCAATAGAAAGACGTGATTTGCAGATTTTAAGCGAAGTACTTGAAATTGAAGAATTCAATAATGCACTTTCTTACCTTGAAAAAAGAGGGAAAATCGTCATTAACAGGAAAAAAGTTGGTTTGCCTGAAAATATGGGTTATCTGCCGGCAACAATCGTGCGGCAGTCAAGAGGTTTTTCCTTTGCTACTCCCGAAGTGGAGGATATGGAGGATATTTTTATTCATGAAAAGGCCTTAAAGGGTGCAATGCCCGGCGACCTTGTCATGCTAAAAAATATCACCGCAGGGGCAAAGGGATTTTCTGCCGATGTTGACAAAATACTGGAAAAAGGTACAAGGATCATTACAGGTACAGTGGAACGTCAGCTGAATAAGGCAGGCAGAGCCTATATTATGCCCGACAACGGATTTTCCTTTCATTTGCGTATCGTAAAGGGTGGAGAGCTGAAAAGCAAGGAAGGCGATAAGGTAAAGGCGGCACTCTATTATGATACAAAGGACAAAAGAGTTTATGCCAGAGTGATCAAGATTTATGGCAAGGGCAGTTCTGCAAAGGTATGTGCCGATGCGATCATAGACAGCTATGGTATTCCGGTGAAATTCCCTGTTCCCGTAAAGCATGAGGCGGCAATGAGGGCAGCTCAGCCGATTACCGAGCAGGAGCTTGAAAAAAGGCTTGACCTTACCGAAGAACCAATATTTACTATAGACGGAGCAGATGCCAAGGATCTTGACGATGCGATTTCTGTAAAAAAGCTGGAAAAGGGCTGGGAACTTGGCGTACACATAGCAGATGTTTCGCATTATGTGACAAAGGGAAGCAAGCTTGACGAAGAAGCACAGAAAAGAGGTACTTCTGTTTATTTTGCCGACAGAGTCATCCCCATGCTGCCTGTGGAAATTTCCAACGGCTGTTGTTCATTGAATGCAGGAACAAAAAAGCTGACCTTTTCTGCAATTATGACACTTAACGAAAAAGCGGAACTTGTTGATTACCGCTTTGAAAAAAGCGTAATCATTTCAAAGGTAAGGGGAGTATACTCGGAGGTCAATACAATTCTTGACGGCAGTGCAGACGAGGAATTAAAAGAGAAATATGCACCTGTTTATGACAGTATTTTTGAAGCACAAAAACTTGCCGATATTCTGAAACAGAAGGCAAAGCGTAGAGGAGAGCTTGAGATCGAATCCTCAGAATTACGATTTGTTCTTGACGAAAAAGGTGTTTGTATAGGTGTTTCCGAAAGGGAAAGAGGAGAAGCGGAAGAGCTTATCGAGCAGTTTATGATTATGGCGAACAGTGCCGCTGCATTATATGCGAAAAGTGCAGGAATACCGTTTGTTTATCGTGTGCATGAAGCCCCCGATCCCGAAAAGCTTTATACACTTGCAGAGCTTGCGGCTGCCTGCGGTTTTCAGACACGCCGACTGAAAGAAGGTGTTCGCCAGACAGACCTTGCAGCACTGATTGAAAAGGCAAAGGAAACAAAATATTCCCGCTTGATTTCCACTCAGGTTTTGCGTTCCATGTCAAAAGCAAGGTATGACAGTCATCCTATCGGACATTTTGGCTTGTCGCTTGCGGATTACTGCCATTTTACATCTCCTATCAGACGTTATCCCGATACTTCGATCCACCGCATACTTGCTGACTTGATCAGTGGTGTTCCCGTCGATAAGATCAAACAGCGTTATGACGAATTTGCGGTATTTTCAGCAAAATTGTCTTCTGATTTTGAGATCCGTGCGGTTCGTGCGGAGCGTGACACAGAAAAATGCTATGCGGCAGAATATATGTGTGCTCATTTGGGAGAGATCCATCAAGGTGTTGTTTCGGGTGTGACCAACAAGGGAATTTTTGTCATGATCGAAAACGGTATCGAGGGATTTGTTGACCTTGTTGCTGTGGAAGGTGCTTATTTTGAATTTGACGGTATAACAACCACCACCGATGTACGAAGCGGAAAAAGCTATTCTATCGGCGACGAGGTAAAAATAGAAGTTGCGACGGCAAATGTCGCTTTGGGAACAGTAGATTTTGTGTTGAGTGATCAAGAGATCAATAAATAATTTTAGAGGTGACAACAATGGAAAAAATCAATGTAAGAAAAGCAGCGATTATCGGTTGTGGGTTTGTAGGTTCGGCTTCTGCATTTGCTTTGATGCAAAGCGGATTGTTTTCAGAACTGGTGCTGATAGATGCAGACAGGGAAAAGGCAGAGGGCGAAGCACTTGATATTAGTCATGGTCTTCCCTTTGCAAAACCGATGCAGATCTATGCAGGCAGTTATGACGATATTTCCGATGCGGCTGTGGTGATCGTTACCGCCGGAGCAGGACAGAAGCCCGGAGAAACAAGACTTGATCTTGTTAAGAAGAATGTCGGTATTTTCAAAAGTATAATCCCTGAAATTGCCAAAAGAAAATTTGATGGTATCCTTTTAATCGTTGCCAATCCTGTGGATATCCTGACATATGCAGCTGTGAAGCTGAGCGGATTGCCCGAAAGCAGGGTGTTTGGTTCGGGTACTGTTCTTGACAGTGCAAGACTGAAATACATTTTAGGTGAGCATTTAGGCGTTGACAGCAGAAGTGTACACGCTTTTATTTTAGGCGAGCATGGCGACAGTGAGATCGCCGCTTGGAGCAGTGCAAATGTTTCGGGTGTTCCGCTGAACCGTTTCTGTGAAATGAGAGGACATTTCGATCATCAGTCGGCTATGGAGAGAATTGCCGATGATGTCAAAAACAGTGCCTATGAGATTATCAATAAAAAGAAAGCGACCTATTATGGAATTGCTATGTCGGTAAGAAGAATTTGTGAAGCAATTGTTCTTAACCAGAAATCGATTTTTCCTGTTTCTACCATTCAGCATGGCAATTTTGGTATAGCAGATGTGGCTTTGAGTATGCCGGCTATTGTAGGTAAAGATGGCATTGAGGCTCATGTGCCAATCAGTCTTGATGAAAAAGAAACAAAAGCACTACAAGATTCAGCTGATGCTTTGAAAGAGGTAATTGCAACGTTGGATCTATAATTTCTGTATAAAAAACTTCGTAATTTTTTGATATTAAAGCTTGAAAAAATCTTATTTTGGTGCTATAATGATTTTGGTATTAATTTTTAGGAGGAAAAAGAGTGAAAAAGCAAAGAATGTTAAAAGTTCTCAGTGTTGTAGTCATTTCAGCTGCACTTACAGTTTGCACGGGTCTGTATGCCAATGCGGCAGAGTCCGGAAATGAAACCCCTTTTTATCCGGTCACTACAACAGATGGGGAACAGGATCAACCACTTGAACTTAGTCATAGTTGGATCCCACAGAGTGTCTATGCAGGAGATACAATATCGCTTGATTTAGCTGCTACCGGCGGTGACGGAAACTATACCTATGTGTTTTCTCATAAGGGACAGAATGATGACGATTATATTGAGGATATCAGAAATGCTAAGGGTATTTAT
>ONGS01000206.1 GCA_900317395.1 uncultured Eubacteriales bacterium
CGATTGGCACAAATACACCGCTTACTTTGTCCGCAAGCTTTGCCACAGGCGCTTTGGAGGAAGTCGCTTCGTCAACCAACTGTATGAATGGCGTGGAAAAGCCGAATCAAAAACTTTCCCACGCCATATTTTCTACCCAAATTAAACTTTTTCCGGTTCGGGATATTCTTCACCAAAGGTTTCAACCGTCACAGATGCCATAACCTGCGGATCAAGCGGTTTATCCATCATATCTGTGTCACATTCTGCAATTTTATTGACAACATCCATACCTTCCGTCACCTTTCCGAAAGCAGCATATTCGCCGTCAAGATGAGGAGCGGCCTTGTGCATGATAAAGAACTGAGAACCTGCCGAGTTCGGTATCATTGTGCGTGCCATAGAAAGAACGCCTTCGGTATGTTTCAAATCATTTGCAAAACCGTTTTTGGAAAACTCACCTTTAATATGGTATCCGGGACCGCCCATGCCCGTACCGTCGGGACAACCGCCCTGCAACATAAAATTGTAGATCACTCTGTGAAAGGTAAGACCGTTGTAATAACCCTTGTTGATCAGACTAATAAAGTTGTTAACAGTGTTTGGTGCAATTTCGGGATAAAGCTCTGCTTTGATCACATCACCGTTTTCCATTTTAATTGTAACAATAGGATTTTTTGCCATAATTATAAACCTCCTGAAATTTTTGGTTATAAAACCATCTTATATATTACTCTATAATTTACCAATAATCAACCGAAAAACATCAAAAATGTAATCTTGTTCAAAAAATTGCCCCGACACTTTACGTTGTCGGGGCAGCTTTTGCTATTTAATTGCTGCATTATAGGTTTTCATAATTCTCGTAAGATATTCGGAGAAGGACATATTACTTTTATCATCTGTGGTATATGCTCCATCAAGACTGAATTTGAATGAACGCTTAACATTCGCAAAACTGATCGAAGGCGTTACCACACTCTGATAATTATTTTTTGCTTTATTGTATTCTGCATTAAAAGTATTGACATTCAATTTGGAAGAAGCCGCAACTTTCTTTAACGACGCCGTATACTCATCTATAATGTAGGCATTACTGTTGAGAATTGCATATTTGATGATCGGGTTTGCCTGCTGCTGCCATTACTATTTTGCACCTGTGATGCGCTGTTTCCCGAAACCCGTGACTGCTGAGAGGAATTATCGGCATTTGTACTGCTACCCTGTTCCGAAGAAGCAGTTGTGCCGTCCGAGCTGTCAGTGTTTCCGTTTTGGGAAACCGATTCCGTATTTTCTTCACCGTTATTTCCGTTTTCGGAGGTAACAGCCGCGGCTGTCTCTGCATCGGAATTTTCAACGGTATCATTATCCGTTCCCCATGAACATGACGTCAACGATAAAGCCGCAAGCATTATCGCAAGGAATAACGATTATTTCTTTTTCATTTATTTTCCGCCTTTCTCATTTTTCATAATCTACAAGCAACTGTATATAATCCGATTATAATGTGCAAATTTTAGTTTGTCAACGAATAATAAGAAAAATAGAGATGATACAACAAATTTTGTACCATCCCCATGTTCCGTCAAAAATTATTTTGCCTCGTAGCCTGCCTCTTTTACTGCTGCTATTAATGTATTTGTGCTAACATCATTGCAGAGGATAACAGTTGCAGTTTTGTCATCAAGGCTGACTTCCGCAGAAGCAACGCCGTCCGTTTCTTCCAGTGCCTTCTTAACATGAGCCACACAATGCTGACACATCATACCTTCAACCTTTAGCGTAATTTTCTTTTCCATTATTGTTTCCTCGCTTTCACTAATGATAGTTTTATTTTTTATGCCTTTCGGCTGCTGCATTTTAAAGCGCCGCAGTCTTAAAGCATTGGTAACAACACATACCGAGCTGAAACTCATTGCCGCAGCCCCGATCATGGGATCAAGCATAATTCCCAGTCCGTAAAATACACCTGCCGCAACGGGGATACCGATTGCATTATAGAAAAATGCCCAGAATAGATTTTGCTTTATATTTCTCATTACCGCCTTACTTAGCCGTATTGCATTGACAACATCGTAAAGGTCGTTCTTCATCAGAACAATATCCGCCGAATTCATTGCAATATCTGTTCCTGCACCTATGGCGATTCCCACATCTGCCCTCACCAGTGCAGGTGCATCATTGATACCGTCACCAACCATAGCAACGCATTTGCCGTTTTCTTTCAGTTCATTGATTTTTCGTTCCTTATCTACGGGATAAACATCTGATATAATATGCTCTATTCCTGCTGCCTGACCTATTGCTTCTGCTGTGTACCTGTTATCGCCTGTAACCATGATCACGTCAATGCCCATGTTTTTCAGTTCACTTACGGCTTCGGCACTTGTTGGCTTCATCTGATCTGCCGCTGCTATGATACCAATCAGCCTATCATTTTTCACAAAAAACATCGGCGTCTTGCCCTCTTCGGCAAGTTTTTCCGCTGTCTTTTGTGTTTTTTTATCAATATATTTTTCCACCATTCTCGCATTTCCGGCAAGATATATGCCGCTGTCTGTCTTTGCGGATAATCCCTTTCCTTGAATCTGCTCTAACTCGGTAACTTCAAAATAGGTTATCTTTTCTTCTTCCGCTTTTTTCACGATAGCCTGTGCCAGTGGATGTTCCGATAATCTTTCAAGCGAATAAGCACATTTCAAAAGTTCCTCTTCTGTAATATTGTCAAAAGGTATAATATCCGTCACTTCAGGACTTCCCTGTGTTACTGTGCCTGTTTTGTCAAAAACAACCGTATTCACTTTATGCGCCGTTTCTAAACTTTCAGCAGATTTAATTAGAATACCGTTGACCGTTCCTCTGCCTGTTCCTACCATAATTGCTGTCGGAGTAGCAAGTCCCAGTGCACACGGACAGGATATCACAAGCACCGATACTGCCGCCGTAAATGCCTGCGCCGCCCCGAACCCTGAAATCAGCCACACTGCCGCTGTTATTACAGAAATCGTCATAACGATTGGCACAAATACACCGCTTA
>ONGS01000016.1 GCA_900317395.1 uncultured Eubacteriales bacterium
CGGCGTATACTGCTGTGCCTGCGGTTGTGCATACTGCTGCGGTGTATACTGCTGTGTCTGCGGTTGTGCATACTGCTGCGGCGTATATTGCTGTATTTGCGGTTGTGAATATTGCTGCGAATATTGCTGTTCCTGCTGGATCTGCTCAGCATACTGCTCTATATACTGCGGCTGACCATACTGATTATCATAACCACTGATGCTATCGTATTGTTCTGAATAATCCTGTGTAAAATGCGGCTGTTCATACTGTGGCTGCTGGTAGTTTTGACCAATTGGTCTGCCATACTGGTCATATTCAATTTTTGGTTTTTCTGGTTGCGGAGCATCAAGGTCGGGTACGACCGCCGCTACAAACTCCTTTGACCCACAAGTAATACAAAAAGCAGCGCCGTCGGGAAGAGACGCACCGCACGAAGCGCAAATTTTCATAATTTCCTCCTATGTTATGTGATATAGTGTAATAATTAAATTTTGATTTATTTTTTCCAGATATCGGGTTGAACAAATCCCCGAGAAACGTATTTATCCAACATCTCCTCTTCTGTCATTGCCAAAAGCTTATTTTTATACTCACCTTTTATGTATTCCATCTGACTGTTCCATACCTGTTCATCCTCGATACATTCATCCATGTAAATCGCTGAGAGAAGATTATAATACATAAACTCGTCAAAGCTTTCTGCAATAAGTTCCTGTGAATAAGGATCATCATGCGCAAAGAAAATATATTTCGGGTCATCGGTATCGTTTTCCTTGCCCTTTTCAAACCAGAAACAGAAAAAATCTCCACAGCCTGATATTCCGAATGGAATCAAAGTAATGTCATCCCGAAGATGGAGATTTTCATACTCTGCACTCATCTCCAGCGATTCATCGAGCAATTTCTTCCATTCGTTATAACGATCAAAAGGAATCGGCTCACAATCGCCGCTGATCATCAGAAACGCCTTCGGGTCGCTGATATATCTGTCTCTGTCTGCCTTAAATTCTTCCCGGCTCAATTCGAGCCATTCCATTGCACCGGTCTGATAAACTTCAAGCCATCTTTTTGGAAATTTAAAATTCAGCAATTTTTCAATTTCACGCAGCTTCAAAATATCACCTCGTGCATATGATATAATAATCCTTTAACATAGTTTAATTATATTACATAATATACAAAAATGTCAATATCATGATGCAATTCTGTTAAAAATAATCATGCAAAACAAACCCGAGGTTTATCCTGCACGATCATTTTTCATTTTCAATTTGTCAGTCCAGTCCCCAGAGGCTGCGGTAGCCGGTTACAAAGTTAGCGCCGAAACAGATCTCGTAGAAGCCGTCGATATCTTCATATTCGGTGCTTTCCAGGTCACTTTTTATTGAATCTTGTGTAATAACCCTTACAGGTACGCTTTGCTGTTCGGGAAGTTCGGACTTATCAAGGACTCTCAGTGCATAATCCACCATTGCATAAGCAGTCCACTCATAGCTTTGAGCCACTAGCATTTCGATTTTGCCGTTTTCAGCAGATGTAAACGCAGATGTGCCACCGCCTGTTGCAATAATTTTGATATTTCTTCCCAGCTGATCAACGGCACTAATTGCATCATTAATCATTGTTTCGTCAAGAACGATAATGTAATTCAGGTTAGGGTCTTTTTCAAGCGCTTGTTTGATTTTGGTTGCCAGTCCGTTTTCAACTTCGATTGACGAACCACTCTGCACGGTGCAATAACCCGATGTTACATATTTTGTAAATTCATCAGCAAAACCGTTATAGATAGAAGTTGAAAGTGTTGAATCCGAATTATTGATTGCAAGCGCATTTACCTTACCCTTGTTTTTGCTGATAGCCCAGTCGGCAAGAAGCTTACCTGCCAATTGGTAATCAATTGGAATCGTATAATCGACATAATGATCCTTCATATCTTTACCGACATAGCCTGCGGAAAGAACCTTTACGCCGTTTGCCTGTGTCAGCTCAATCTCATTTGCAATCGAGTCTTTGTTGATATCTCCGTACATGACAACGATATCACTTTTCTCTACTGCTTTTGCAAGAGCATCATTATATGCGGCAGGCGTTCCGTCGGAATCATCTGCAAATATTTTTTTGAATCCCGCAGATTTTGCCGCTGACTTGAACTGTTTCACAACAAGTGAAGTAAACACATTATTAGAATTATCAGGAATCAGGGATACGTTTTCATTTTTAGATATTCCTGTCGCATCAATTTCTTTTGCCTTAACAGTAAATTCCGGAATATCCTTATATTGCGCAATAAAATCATTGATTGAACTCAGCTGTTCATTGGTTATTTCAGGCTTTGATTCAACCACACTGATATCGGAAATCGTTTCATTTGATTCGTCAGACTCATCTTCAGAACTCACCAAGCTTTCTGTTGCTTCCTGCGCACTTTCGGTTTTATCGCCTGAATCCTCGCAGGCAGTCATAGCGAAAGCGCCCAACACAATAGCAGCCATTAACACCAATGCTGTAAATTTCTTCATATTTTTCCTCCAAATTCCTTTATCCTAAATTATTAATAAAATATCCTATTCCACGTTTAATTATACTTCTTACATCAACCACTGTCAACAAGTATTTTTGCCGTATTTCTTTAAGAAAATCAAAAAGTTTTTGTGGGATAATATTTTATGGTTCTGCCAAACTAATAATAAAGAAATACAGCGAAAGGAACATGACTATGAATTTCAGAACAGACCTTGCACTCGAAGCACATAAAATTAATGGCGGACAGACAGAAGGCACCGTATTTGAAAGTGAAAAAAAGAGCAGTCTTAAAATCAGCCGACTGCACATTCAAAGCGACTCTGCCGCACAAAAGCTTGAAAAACCGAAAGGACGATATATCACAGTAGAGGGGTTGCCGTTGACGGATCATTTCCGTGATGTATGTGAGCAGATCGAGATCATAGCCGAAGAAATTGCCGCACTTTTGCCCGAAAACGGAACCGTTCTTGTGATAGGGATCGGAAATACCGATATTACGCCTGATGCTTTAGGACCTTTCAGTGCGGATACGGTTCTTGCAACACGTCATATCAGGGGTGAAATTGCCCGTTCCGCAGGTCTTGATAATCTACGTCCGACAGCCGTTCTATCTCCGGGAGTTCTCGGTCAGACCGGTATTGAAACAGGAGAAATCATCATTTCTCTTCTTGGCAGGCTTAAACCATGTGCGGTTATCGCCGTTGATGCACTCGCCTCAAAAAGTATATCTCACCTCGGAAAAACCATTCAGATTAGTGACAGCGGCATTTCCCCAGGCTCGGGAATCGGTAATCACCGACTCCGCCTTAACAAAGAGACTCTCGGTATTCCCGTTATCGGTATCGGTATGCCGACAGTTGTGGATGCCGCCACACTTGTATCCGATATGTCGGGCGGCAATGGCACTTCTTTTGACCGACACAAAAATTTTATTGTTACCCCAAAAGAGATCGATCTACTCATTGAACGAGCTTCAAAGCTAATTGGCATGGCTATCAACTGCGCTTTACAGCAAAATTACTCTTTCAGTGACCTTGCTGCCCTTGTATCATAATTTTTTTTCCTCTTGCATATCTTATATTATGCCCAATATGTTGCGTACAGGGAGGAAAAGCCGTGGGAATTAATAAAAAATCTCTGAGAAAGTTTTCATTATTGTCAATTTCTGCCGCTTTGGTAGCTTCTGCGGCTTTATGCACGGCTGCAAGGCTGAAAGGGACGGATATGACAGACCCGCTTAAAATTATTGCTGCCGAAACCACCTTGCCAAGCGGCAATTTCCAATATTATGATTCAACATACAATGCACCTTCTCCCGAAGCGTCAGAAACAGAACAAAGCAATTCAAAAAAAGAAGAAAGCTCCGAACCATCCGAAAATTCTGCCGAAAGTAAGTCTGAACCGAAATCAAAAAACGAAGCAGATATTCCGGAACCAACAAACGTAAAAGAATTTGAAAGCTCCGAGGCCACCGCAGAAGAAATAGAAGCATACGATAATGAACATGAAGGTGAAGAACAATATCCTATCCTTGAATTTATCTCTGTTCAGGGAAATACGGCTTATGACGGTGTGCAAGTCAACAATTTCTCTTCGGCAGATATCGACATCAAATCCGAACTGGAAGGGAAGCTTGGATTTGATATGGAGGAAACAAGCGAGCCGCAAGTATTGATTTATCATACCCATACCTGCGAAAGTTTTCTGACTTATGATACGGGCTATTATTACGAAAGTTTTTATCCGAGAACGACCGATAAATCCCAAAGTGTTTGTGCTGTTGGAGAAGAAATCGCAAAACAGCTTAATGCTGCCGGTATTGTTACACTGCACGACACAACTTATCATGACAGCCCAAGTTATTCGGGTGCTTATTACAGAAGTGCCGATACCGTCAACGAATATCTTAAAAAATATCCTTCTATCAAAGTAGTTCTCGATATTCACCGTGACGGGATCGGAACGGACACACAGCGTTCAAAACCTGTATGCTATATCAACGAAAAAAAAGCTGCTCAGATGATGATACTGGCAGGATACAACTATGATAATGACCCCGCCTTCAAAGACTGGGAATATAACCTGAGATTCGCTCTGCAAATTCAGAAAACAGCTCAAAAAATGTACCCCGACCTTGTGCGACCGCTTAATTTTGGGGATTTTGTTTACAATATGGATATCAATACCGGATCACTGCTGATTGAAATAGGCGCCGATTCAAACACGCTGGAAGAAGTACGCTATACCGGTTATCTTCTTGGTAATGTTCTATCAAAGGTTCTTTCAAAATAGCGTTCTGGTGTTTGCTATAAAATCCACTGAATTTTTAGTTCTGTATATGCATTTTTTCTTCTATAATGACAGTTCAACACAAAGGAAATTTCTGTTATAATTATTATGTATAGAAAATAGCAATTATTGGCGGTGAAAAATCATGAAAAGAAAAAAATATATAGCCTTTTTACTTGCTGCCGCAGTTATTGTGACATTCGGTTTCTCGCTGACAGCATTTGCCGTACCTTCAGACGATCCCGACGAGCCTCAGACGGATGATTTCAGTCAGGATGAACCCCCTTCAGATGCTCCGCCCGAAAGCCCCGACAATAGCGAAACTTCATATGCTGATGAGCCATTTGAGGAGAGTTATAGCACAGATTATAGTCAGGATTATACCGAGCCCGATAGTGATCAATATTACGAATCTGAATACAGCTATGACTATAATGAATATGCACAGGATCCCTATTATGATGATTACAGTGATTATGATTATGATAATGATTATGATTACGATGACGAATATAACGAATATGACAACGATGCAGAAAGCTACGATCAAGAGGAAAACTATGAAGAGAGCTATGAGGATAACAATGAATACAACAGTGTAACCGTTACTGATCCGTTTTCGCTGATTGCCGGACTTGAAGTAATTCTTCCTGCCGACAGACCCGATTTCAAACCAAAAGAAGAATCCTCAAAGCAAGAAGAAAGCTCTGCTGCCACCGCTACAATAAAAAAAGACACAGACCTTCTAAGCGCACCTCCCACCATTCCAATTGACGAAACAGTATCTTCTGTAACCTACAACCGTAACGATAATGATGTATCGGTATTTATGGGTATCATCTTCTGGTCCATTATCGGTATTGTTATTACCGCCATTCTGATCATCATTATCAATTTCAAAGGTGACAATTCGGAATTCACCTTCAGACGAAAGAGATATCACAAAAACAATTTCAAACCGTCCAAAACATCAGTAAACAAATACAAAATAATTCGATAAAAAAGCAGACCCCTTATCTGACATGATCCCCGAAAGTTAGACTTAGTAATCAAAGCGTAGTAGTTGTAACGACTACTACGCTTTTGTTATGCGGTCAAAAGTTTCCGTCAACATTTAATACAGTAAAATCAGGGTATCATGTACAACAACTTTTCACAAGCGTTTCTGCTGTCCTGAAATCATTCGGGTATGTCAGCTTGATATTTGTTTCATCTCCTCTAATTAGCTTTACCGCTTTACCGTTCATATGAAACAAACGGCAGGCATCCGTAATCCCTGCTCTTTGTTCGGTTGGTACACGATCCAGCATTTCAATAAATCCTCCGATCCTGAATGTCTGCGGTGTCTGCACCCTGAACATCGTACTTCGCAATGGAAAATCATCCGCCGTAATGCCGTCAGCAGATACCAGCATGGTATCCGTTGCGGTTATTGCCGCTGTACAGATATCACAGTCTGCCATCATTGCAATGCTGTCACTAATCATTCTGTCCGTCACAAACGGACGCACTGCATCATGAGTAAGCAGTATTTCATCATCACCTGCGGAAAGCTTTTCTTTTGCGTACTTAATAATATTAACGATCGTATCGTTTCTGTCCGCTCCGCCGTCCGTGATATGTACACCACCCGAAAAATATTTCCTGACAAGCTCCTCTGTATATTCGTGCCAATGCGGATTGATACCCACAATTACATTTTCAACTTCCTGATGCTTTAAAAACCGTTCTATCGTATGGATAATAACAGGCTTTCCGCAAAGCTCCATAAACTGCTTTGGGATATCGCCACCCATTCTTGTTCCTTTTCCTCCTGCCACGATTGCCGCTGTTGCCATGATATTTCCCCCTTTTTATTTCATAATAAATTTCCACTCAAAGTTTATTATGAAAGACCGCTTTATTCTGCCCCAAAGCAACACTATCTGTTAGCGGACTTTCTAATACTATGTATCATTATATCACTACCGATCGGTTCTGTCTATAATTTGTAAGATGGCAAAAAATAAATTCGGGACTTTATGGAGGTCATTAAATTTGCGCTCTGCATAAATTGCAACGTAATTGACAGCGCAGGCACTGCGTATGATAAAATTGACAAAACGACCATAATGTTATATCATTATATTACAGTTTTACGAAATTCAAAACTGACCATATTATAAATACGAGGATGAAAGCTATGAAATTTAAAAATGTTCTTTCGGCAGTTACAGCTTTGATGCTGACATCCGTTTTAGCGTTTTCGGGCTGTACCGATCAAAAAAACGAATCCTCCCATGAGGAAAGCTCCACACCGCAAAGCTCGAAAGAAAAACAGGAAAGCTCCAATAACACTGACAAATCCGAGACAAGCAAGACCGAATCTGAAAAAGAAAGCTCCGCAGCAGAAAGCAGTGAAGAGGAACCGGAATATTCCCTGCCTGCTTATAACAAAATCACGCCGGCTGTATGGGAAGTTACTGACAGCAATGCTAATGTCATTTATATGATGGGCTCAATCCACGCCGCTGATGCAGATGCACTTGAAATGCCCGATTATTTTGAAACTGCTTATGCAAAATGCGATTCTCTCGCCGTTGAATGTGATATCACCGAGGCACAACTCGATATTTTCAGTCTCAACGGACTGCTATATACAGATGGAACGACCATACAGGATCATGTACCTGCGGCAGATTATAAAAAAGCAGTGGAAGCACTTTCGACAGCTGGAAGTTATTCATCAAACTACGATTATATGAAACCAATCATGTGGTCCGCACTGGGTGAAACAGTTGCAATAGAACGGGCCGGTCTGTATACCAATTACGGAATTGATACACTGCTGATCAAAAGAGCAAAAAATGACAAAAAAACCGTTCTGGAAGTAGAATCCGTTGATTCTCAATATTCACTTCTTGCCAATCTTTCGGACGAAATTCAGCTTCTGCTGTACCATCAGCTCGGAACCGATAATTATATCGACGATATGGAGAAAGAACTGCGTGAAACCTATGAAGCCTGGAAAAACGGAACATTAGATGAAAGTCTTCTCGACAGTGATAATGACACCACCGAAGAAAGCCTCAGTGATGAAGAACTGAAACTTCTTGAGCAATACAATGATGCCATGCTGAACAACAGAAATAAGGGAATGGTGGAAAAAGCACTTGAATATATGAAAAGCGGCAAAAAAGTTATGTTTGTTGTCGGTGCTGCACATTTTTATGGAGAAAAGGGTATTCTTCAGTTGATGAAAGATAGTGGCTGCACCATCAGACAGCTGACAACCGAAGATGCCGAAACAATCCCTGCGAAAGCAACTCCTGCCATAGAAAGCACAGAAGAGGAAATTTCTGTCCCTGAAACTGACCCAGGCACAGCAAGAGCAGCATGAACTATAAACGGATAACAAGAAAGAAACTAAGAAAAATTATTTCATCGATCCTGGCCGTTGTCATGCTCTGTTCTTGTCTTTGCGGCTGCGAAGAACTGGAGGAATTTCTTGATTACGATCTGAGTGTCGAACCGAAAAATCATGAAGAACTGCTTATCAGTCATTATATTGATGTCGGGCAGGGAGATTGCGAATTTATTGAATTTCCGGACGGCAAAACTATGCTGATTGATGCAGGTACAAGTAAAAACAGCGAAACGATCATTGATTATATTGAAGGCTTAGGCTACTCTGAAATCAACTATGTTGTTGCAACACACCCTCATGCGGACCATATCGGCGGCATGGCAGATGTCATTAAATATTTTGATATCGGGCAAATTTATATGCCCTATGCAAGCACGACAACCAAAATCTTTGAAAACCTTCTGACCACCATACAAGATAAAAACAAAAAAATCACAACTGCAAAAGCAGGCATGAATATCACAGAATCCAAAAGCCTTGATTTCACCGCCGATATTATCGCACCGATCAGTGACAAATATGACGACATGAATAATTATTCTGTTGTTATTACCATTCAATACGGTGATAATCGTTTTTTATATACGGGAGATGCTGAAAAAGAAGTAGAAAACGAACTTCTTGAAGAGGATGCCGATGTGTCAGCCGATGTGATAAAAGTCGGACACCATGGCAGTAATACCTCGTCTTCCGCCAAGTTTGTCAAAGCTGTTGGGGCAGAATATGCGGTATTCTCGCTCGGAAAGGACAACGATTATGGCCACCCTCATTCCGAGGTCGTAAAACGCTGGAAAAAAGCGGGAGCAAAGATTTTGCGGACAGACAAGAACGGAACGATTGTGATTACTTCCGATGGTATAGAAATAAATGCCGATACAGAAACATAGGAGGAAGGAAATGAAAGCTATCATTGACAGATTTGAAGGAGAAATGGCAGTGATCGAAATTGAAAACAACAATTTTGAGAAAATGCCCAAAATTCTTCTCAGTGGCGCAAAAGAGGGCGACTGCATTGAGATCACTCCTGCTAAAACCGCTCACTTTTATGTTGCAAGTATAGATGAAGGTGTTATGTTTGTAGTTACGCCAAACGGAAAATATGCAATGAACGCTGCCCTCGGCGGCGGTGCTAAAGCAGGCGATGGTCTGGTCATCAAAATAAACAAAACAATAACCCAACAAAAAGAAAACAAAATCAAAGGGCTGATGAACAGTCTTTTTACATAACAAAACCCCCCTCGAAGCAATTAGAGTGCCTCGAGGGGGGTTTCTAAGAATGGATGTTCAGGAAAGTTTTCCCTATACGGTAAAGCTTCCCCTTACATACCTGAATCCTGATCCCTACCTCTGAATCTTTTTATTTAACTTTTGTTGAAAGTCTTACAACATTTCCCGAACCGACATAATCATAAAGATAAACTATTGTGTATTTCTTTTGTTTGGGAAAGTTATTTGAAGTATAAGCCGTTTTAACGGTGCAAGCATAATATTTAGAACCAATCTTTATTTTGGCGGTATTACCCTTGGTGATTTTTCCGCTTGCCTTTGTACTTTTTGTACTGAGAGAGGAAAGTGTAGTCGTTGTCATGGTTTTTACATTACAACCTGTGGAATTTTCAATCTGTATTCCTTGCTTAGCAGGATTAGTAATGGTATTGTTTGTTAATTTTGCGGATTTGCTGCCGTTCATGATCTGAATACCGTATTTTTTGCAGTTGCTTATTGTATTTTTGCTGATAACAGCATTATTAGAGGAATTTACATATATACCTTTCTGTTGCGGAGAAGAAATTGTGTTCTCAGAAATATTTGCTCCTTGAGATTTAGTGATATTGATCGCATGGAGCTTACCGCCGCTTACATTCAGACTCTGTATCTTACAGGAAGAACAGGTGCTAATTTTGGCAAATTGTGAATTTTAACCAATTTTCCAATTTCCGCCCTTGATTGTGATCTTCTCTGCCTGATACAAATTCAATATAAGGTCAACCGTACCATTGATTGATGCATTTGTTTCATTGGAATATATTTTTAATGTTTCCGTAAGATTAAATTCTCCAACAAGCGTTAACATTCCACCTACGCCCTTCAGACTGACAAGTGCCGCTTGGATATCCTGTGCCGTTTTTCCTTCGGCGGAATTCAGTGTAATCGTTTCCAATGTTACCGTTGTCTGTATTGCAGTTTCGGCTGCCTACGTTAGCCTTTGCAACCCAATTTTCTTTAATCACTTTGTATGTTTATAAATTAATAAGGAAATAATATTACAACGATCATACAGATTTTTCAATAAAATTATTTATCAAAAACTCCTCCGAGATCACCTTACAGTCACTCGGAGGAGTTTTTAGTTTTATGTCTATTTGTTCAGTTTGTCACGAACAGAACCGTTATCAGCCCTCTGAAATTGCAGCCTGAGCAGCAGCAAGACGAGCAATCGGAACTCTGAACGGTGAACAAGATACATAGTCAAGACCAATCTTATGGCAGAACTCAACAGAGGAAGGATCGCCGCCGTGCTCACCACAGATACCTGTGTGAAGTTCCGGACGAGTTTCCTTACCGAGCTTAATAGCTGTCTTCATGAGTGAACCAACGCCAATCTGATCAAGCTTAGCAAACGGATCGTTCTCAAAGATCTTAGCATCATAGTAAGCCTCAAGGAACTTACCTGCATCGTCACGGCTGAAGCCGTATGTCATCTGAGTAAGATCGTTTGTACCGAAGCAGAAGAACTCAGCTTCCTTAGCAATCTCGTCAGCTGTAAGAGCAGCTCTCGGGATTTCAATCATTGTACCTACTGCATATGTAATGTCAGAACCTGCAGCAGCAATCTCAGCATCAGCTGTTTCAACTACTACCTTCTTAACATATTTCAGCTCTTTGATATCGCCAACGAGCGGAATCATGATTTCCGGCTTGAAGTCCCAATCCGGATGAGCCTTCTTAACATTGATTGCTGCACGGATGACAGCAGTCGTCTGCATCTTGGCGATCTCAGGATAGGTAACAGCCAGACGGCAGCCACGATGACCCATCATCGGGTTGAACTCATGCAGAGAATCAATGATAGCCTTGATCTTCTCAACTGTCTTGCCCTGAGCGTCAGCCAGCTTCTTGATGTCCTCTTCCTCGGTGGGAACGAACTCGTGAAGCGGCGGATCGAGGAATCTGATTGTTACGGGGTTGCCCTCGAGTGCCTCGTAGAGAGCCTCGAAGTCGCCCTGCTGTACGGGGAGAATCTTAGCCAGAGCAGCTTCTCTCTCCTCAACTGTATCGGAGCAGATCATCTCTCTGAATGCGTCAATTCTGTCGCCCTCGAAGAACATGTGCTCTGTACGGCAGAGACCGATGCCTTCTGCGCCCAGCTCACGAGCCTTCTTAGCGTCAGCAGGTGTATCAGCATTTGTTCTTACCTTGAGTCTTCTGTACTTGTCAGCCCAAGCCATGATTCTGCCGAATTCGCCTGCAATCTTAGCGTCAACTGTCGGGATAGCGCCGTCGTAGATGTTACCGGTAGTACCGTCGAAGGAGATTACGTCGCCCTCTTTGTACTCCTTGCCGCCGAGTGTGAACTTCTTGTTCTCCTCGTCCATTACGATAGCGGAGCAGCCGGATACGCAGCAGGAACCCATACCACGAGCAACAACTGCTGCGTGAGAGGTCATACCGCCGCGAACTGTCAGGATACCCTGAGCAGCCTTCATGCCTTCGATATCCTCAGGTGAGGTCTCGAGACGAACCAGAACAACCTTCTTGCCAGCGTCTGCCCAAGCCTTAGCGTCCTCAGCAGTGAATACTACCTGGCCGCAAGCAGCACCAGGAGCAGCACCGAGACCCTTGCCGATCGGAGTTGCAGCCTTAACAGCAGCAGCGTCGAACTGCGGGTGAAGCAGTGTGTCGAGATTTCTCGGATCGATCATTGCAACAGCTTCCTTCTCTGTTCTCATGCCCTCGTCAACGAGGTCACAAGCGATCTTGAGAGCAGCCTGTGCAGTTCTCTTACCGTTTCTGGTCTGGAGCATGTACAGCTTGCCGTGTTCAACGGTAAACTCCATGTCCTGCATATCTCTATAGTGATCCTCCAGAGTCTTGCAAACCTCAGTGAACTGAGCGAATGCCTCCGGGAACTTGTCTGCCATCTCCTGGATGTGCATCGGGGTACGAACGCCTGCAACAACGTCTTCGCCCTGTGCGTTTGTAAGGAACTCACCGAACAGACCCTTAGCGCCTGTAGCCGGGTCACGTGTGAAGGCAACGCCGGTACCGCAGTCGTCACCCATGTTACCGAATGCCATTGACTGTACGTTAACGGCAGTACCCCATGAATACGGGATATCGTTGTCACGACGGTAAACATTTGCTCTCGGGTTGTCCCATGAACGGAATACAGCCTTAACTGCTTCCATGAGCTGAACCTTCGGATCAGACGGGAAGTCCTCGCCGATCTTAGCCTTATACTCAGCCTTGAACTGCTCAGCCAGCTTCTTCAGATCGTCAGCGTCAAGCTCGATATCCTGAGTAACGCCCTTCTCTTCCTTCATCTTGTCGATGAGCTGCTCGAAGTACTTCTTACCAACCTCCATAACAACGTCGGAGAACATCTGGATGAATCTTCTGTAGCAGTCATAAGC
>ONGS01000099.1 GCA_900317395.1 uncultured Eubacteriales bacterium
GAGGACTACGATAATCTGATGTATAAAAACGCTCAGAGGATTTTCGGAATAAAGACTAACTATTAAAAGTCAATAGGAAAATAAAAAATTTTCCACAAGAGCATTCCGTATGAAATCTTCAAACCCTACGCCTATTTGAACATGATCATTCTACTTTGTTTTCTATCCCCTTTAAATTTATGCAAAAAGGCGATACAGCCACTCTGGGCTGCATCGCCTTTACTTATTTATAAAACTATGAATTCAGTGTCCTGAAAAGGTTTCGGGGCAATCGTCACTTGTGAGAAATTCTCCGCTCTGAAGCTTTTCGGTCAGGATGAGAGAGTTTTCCTCGGCTTTGTCTGCAAGCTCGAAAAAGCTGTCGTGATGCTTTTTGCCGTCGGCTTCAGAAATCCATTCCTTGTGTCGGAGATTGGCATAATCGTTTGTACAGTCTATATCGGTGCTCCTCAAAAAAACCGACACAAG
Source organism: uncultured Eubacteriales bacterium (assembly GCA_900317395.1). Lineage (GTDB taxonomy): Bacteria > Bacillota > Clostridia > Oscillospirales > Acutalibacteraceae > UBA1213. The sequence continues at coordinate 469 of ONGS01000099.1, forward strand.
CGGCGGTGCTTTCAGCAGTTTTTCGCTGCCGCTGATGAGCGCCTTTTTCAGCGAAAACCTGTCGTTGATGACAACAAGACTGTGATACCAGTCATTCTGCGCCCTGATGATCTCTCTTTCGGAAACATACGGACTGATACTGTAGGCCTTGATATACGCACAAAGTACCTCTGCAATTAATTTGTTGCATTGTTCGTCCTTCGGACAGGATTTTTCAATGCGGAACTCACGGATAGGGATCCGTTTCTCTTTCATTAGAAACAAAGTGTCAAGATAACCCTCGATCTGATTATGATATACCGAACTCAACTTGATATCTTCCAAAAAGGGAATATTGATTTTGCTATCCTTTGCCTTCTTGTTGGCATAATCCAGTATATAGGGGTGTGCAATACTGTCAAATGCATAATGAGTAATAAATCCGAAAGCATAGCTAAGGAGAACATAATTTTCCCTGCTCTCAGCATAATAATACAGAAAATTCAGAAGTTGTTCGGGCTTGTCTGCATGCATTACATGAGATACACGCGCCAGGCTTTTTTCTTGCTGCCACGGCATGATCCTGTGTGCAAAGAAAATATCCGGTCCGCTTGCACCCCATAAAAACGCTGTGCGGTTCAACTGCGGCAGCGTTTTTTTCAGTTTGCTGTAAACTCTTTCAGCCAGAAGATAGTGTGAAACTACAGCAGGCATTGAAATTCTCCCTTTCCGTTATATGATATCAAGATTAGCATAATTCGCCATCAGCTTTTTTGTTCCGGCTTTGTCAAAGGCAATTTCAAGCAATGTGTCCGATGCCATCGGTCTTTCCCCGATAATCAGCCCTTCTCCAAAGGTTTTATGGGATACCTTCATACCAACTTTATATTTATTGGTATTGTTCTGTTTCTGTGGCTGATAGGATATTACACGGCTTTGTACAATATTGTTTCTTCTTTGTTCGCCCTTGGCCGCTGCGGCTGCACCGAAATTGGCAGGACGCTGTGTTTCCTTTTCCTCAACAAGACCGGAAGGAATTTCCGCAAGGAAACGGGAAGGCTTATTATGTGAGGTTTTGCCGAAAAGTGTTCTTGAACGTGAATTAAGAAGATACAATCGCTTTTTTGCCCTTGTAATGCCGACATAGGCAAGACGGCGTTCCTCCTGCATTTCTTCCTCCGCCAAAGTTGCCATATAACTTGGGAATGTGTTTTCCTCCATGCCGGGAATAAATACTGTGTCAAATTCAAGTCCCTTTGCACTGTGAAGAGTCATCATTACCACATAGCTTTCGCCGCTTCCTGTGTTGTAGCTGTCAATATCGGTAAGCAAAGCAATTTCTTCCAGAAATCCCTGCAAAGTTGCAGAATCGGGATTTTCCTGTTCATAGCGCATAATACTTGATTTTAATTCCTGTATATTTTCAACAGCTTCATCTCCGTGGTCGCTCTCTTTGCGAATAAAAGGAATATAATTGATTCTTTCAACCAGCTTGCTATACATATCGGAAATGCTGTTGCCGGATTCAAGTTCATACTCCATATCTTCAATGATGGAGCAGAATTCCAGAAGCTTCGGGCGGCTTTTGGTAAGTGCTTCAAATTCATCACTTCGCTTCATTGTTTCATACATACTATGACCAAGCATATTTCCGATTTCTTCCGTTTGCGAAACAGTTTTGTCACCGATGCCTCTTTTCGGTATATTAATAATACGTCTTAATCTAACATTATCGTTGTGATTACTGATAACGCTCAGATATGCGATCATATCTCTGATTTCTCTGCGTTCATAAAAACGTCTGCCGCCGATAATGCGGTATGGAATCCCTGCTTTTACAAAATTGCGTTCAAGGTTCTGTGACTGTGAATTCATTCTGTAAAGAATGGCATAGTCGGAATAGCTGTTGCCAGAAGCCACACCGTCAGTGATCGTATTGATAATGAATCGGCTTTCGTCATGTTCATCGTAAGCACTGAAATGGGTGATCTTATCACCTGCCGCATTATCCGTCCAGAGTGTTTTATCTTTTCTGGCAGCATTGTTTCTGATGACGCTGTTGGCGGCAGAAAGAATGTTTTTGGTGGAGCGGTAGTTTTGTTCCAGCTTAATGACACAGGTATTGTCAAAAGTATCCTCAAAATCAAGAATATTACGAATGGTTGCACCTCTGAAACGATAAATACTCTGATCGTCGTCACCGACAACGCAAAGATTTCCGTGTACACTTGAAAGCAATCGTACCAGTTCATACTGCATATGGTTGGTATCCTGATATTCGTCAACCATGATATAGCGGAACTGATTTCCGTATTTTTCAAGTACTTCAGGGAATTTTTTCAAAAGGACTACCGTATTAAAGATCATATCGTCAAAATCCATTGCATCCGCATTGATCAGACGACTCTGATACATTTTATATACCTTTGCGATGGACAAAAGTCTGTTGTCTCCGTTCGCATAATCTTCAAAGGCCTCGGGGGACATCATATTATCCTTTGCATTGGAAATTTCACTTAGCACGGAGCGTGGCGGCAGTATTTTTTCATCTATATGCAGTGCTTTCATACATTCCTTGATCAATCGTTTCTGATCATCACTGTCATAAACTGTAAAATGCTCACTGTAGCCGATATAATGCGCTGTGCGGCGAAGGATTCTTCCGCAGGCGGAATGGAATGTAGAAGCCCAGATATCCAAACCTGTTTCCCCGACTTTGTTGCAGATACGTTCCTTCAACTCATTGGCTGCTTTATTGGTAAAGGTGATTGCCAGAATTCTCCACGGAGCAGGAGCAGAAACAGAAAGTTTCTGTACAAGTTCTTCACTCAGCGGTGTTTTATTTGCCGCGGCGGAGCGTATTTCTTCTATTTCGTTTTCGTCATAATATCCGTATATTTTATCGGTTTCGTAAGCGGTTCCCCAACGCAGGAGGTTTGCAATCCTATTGACAAGCACCGTTGTTTTTCCGCTTCCCGCACCGGCAAGGATCAGCAGCGGTCCCGTAAGAGTACACACAGCTTGTCTTTGCATATCATTAAGACCATCAAATTCGTTTTCTATGATTTCTCTTCTTAAGGCGGCGAGTTCTTGATAAATTTCTTCGTTCAAAATAAAACTTCCTCTCGATTTTCAACATTTTACTATCTTATTTTACATCAAATCCGCAATAATAGCAAATGAAATTAAAACATAAATTATCCAAATTATAACATTTGGCATATAAGTATTATAAGAGCATATTTTTGAAAAACTTTTTGGGAATTTGACCTTTTGAGGTAAACTTTTCCGGAATTTTACGCTACTTATGGATAGTGTGAATTTTTCCGGAATTGTATGGCGCGACGATAAAATAATGTATTTCTATAAACTTGAGCGCGAAATTGACAGCGCAGGCACTGCGTAAGAAAGGGTTATCTTTCACAAGAAAATTGGGAGGTATGATTATGTCAGAGAAAAAAGGAGTCGATGTTTCCTATGCACAGGGAAAAATTGATTTTAATAAAATCAGCAAAAAACAAGTACAGTTTGCTATTGTGCGCAGCAGTTACGGCTGGGAATCGGGACAGAAGGATAAGGAATTCGACCGCAATATCAAGGGATTTCATTCCAAAAGTATACCATGCGGAGCATATCATTATTCCTATGCACAAAGCAGAGAGGATGCAGTAAAAGAAGCTGAATACTGTATGGAATGTATCAAAGGGGCGAAATTGGAATTACCGGTCTTTCTTGATTTGGAGGACAGTTCTGTTGCACAGTGCGGGAAAAGAGTATGCACTGATATTGCAAAGGCGTTCTGCGACCATATGAAAGAGAAAGGATACAAAACGGGGATTTACATTAATCCGAACTGGCTGAACAATTATGTGTACAAAGATGAGCTTCTGGGTAAATATGAAATATGGCTTGCCCAATGGGGTGCCGAAAAGCCTTCTTACAGCTGTCAAGTATGGCAGTATAAGGTTGGCGGCAGCGGAAGCATTAATGGTATCAGCGGAGAGATCGATCTTGATATTATGTATGATGATACTGACAAAAAGAAGAGAAACGATAAAAAAGCAGAAACGAAATTCAAAAAGGGTGACGAGGTGGAAGTAATCAAGCCGATCGATTATGACAGCGGCAGGAAAATCACCATATACCCCGATAAAAAATATACGGTTATTGAAGCTGTCGGCGACAGAGTGGTAATCGGAATTGACGGGAAGGTAACAGCGGCAGTCAATGCAAAATATCTCCGCAAGCGATTTGATGGAGTCGAGGAGCTGAAGAAGCCACCTTTGTTACGAAACTAAAGCGGGAAAGCATACTAAAATTCCTTAAGGCAAATATATCTTTCGTTTATTATAAAACAGCAATCCCCTGCTGAATCTAATAATTTCAGATTCGGCAGGGGATTTAGTAATTTGCAAGTGATTATGACTGCACACATCGGTACAGCTATA
>ONGS01000184.1 GCA_900317395.1 uncultured Eubacteriales bacterium
ACAAAGGCTTTCAAGAAATACTATATCTTCGGATTCACCGGCACGCCCATCTTCGCCAAGAATGCCGGGGCGGGGAAGTTCGCCAACCTGAGGACAACGGCCCAGGCTTTCGGTGGTGAACCAGACGAGGAGGGAAGACCGACGAAACCGCTGCACACCTACACCATCATCGATGCCATCCGTGACAAGAATGTCCTGCAATTCAAGGTGGACTACATCCAGACGATAAAGGCGAAGGATAATATCGAGGATAAAGAGGTGTGGGGCATAGAGACGGACAGCGCCCTGCAATCTCCCATCCGCATCGCTAACAACGTGGCTTATATCCTTGAGCATTTCGAACAGAAAACGAAGCGACAGAGTCGTTATGGCTATAGTGTCATAAACAATGTCAAGGAGGTTGCCAAAAACAACAAGACCCAAGAGGAGAAAACAAAGAAACAACTCGGGGGATTCAACTCCATCCTCTGTGCGGACTCCATTCCTTCGGCCATATCATACTATAAGGAGTTCAAAAAACAACAGGAAAACAGGGACGAGGAGGATAAACTTCGTATCGCTATCATCTACACGGCGAATGCCAACGAAACAGAAAACGACATGGGATTCATAGACGACGAAGACCCTGCCGCCTCTGAACAACTCGACGCTACCAGCCGGGAATTCCTCGACAAGGCCATCAAGGAAGACTATAATCCGTTGTTCGGCACGAACTATTCGACGGAAAGCGAGAAATTCCAGAACTACTATAAAGACCTGTCGCTGCGTATGAAAAACCGGGAGGTGGACATCCTGATCGTGGTCAGCATGTTCCTCACTGGATTCGATGCCAAGACGCTCAACACGCTATGGGTGGACAAGAACCTGAAAATGCACGGATTGCTGCAGGCGTATAGCAGAACAAACAGGATACTGAACAGCATAAAGGACTGCGGGAACATCGTCTGCTTCCGTAACCTTGAAGATGCTACCAACGAGTCCTTCGCTCTCTTCGGCGACAAAGACGCTGCCGGCGTCGTCCTCATGCGACCATTCAAAGACTACTATTTCGGATATGAGGATGAGAAAGGAAAACATATCCATGGATACAAGGAGATAGCAGAAGCCTTGCTGGAACAGTTCAAACTGCCCATCAACCCGATGGACTTCACGCTGGAACAAAAAAAGGAGTTCGTCAAACTCTTTGGCGGATTGCTGAAAATGCAGAACCTACTATCCGCATTCGATGAATTCACGGAGGCGAAACACATCATCTCTCCCTTTGACCAACAAGACTATCTGACATGGTACAATGACCTGCATGATGAGTTGCGAAAAACACAAGGTGGGGACAAAGAGAACATCGAGGAGGATGTGGTGTTTGAGATGGAACTGGTCAAGCAAATCCAAATCAACATCCCGTACATCCTTTCTCTCGTGAAACAATACCATGACGAGAACTGTCAGGACAAGACCATCATCGCAAAGATTCAAAAGGCTATCGGCTCCAGCCCGGACCTGCGTGACAAGAAAGATTTGATCATGCAATTCATTGAAAGGATGACGCCATCTCCTGCAACGACACAACAGACGGAGAAGGACATCAACGATGAATGGAATGATTATGTGAAAGAACAGCAGGAACAGGAGCTGATGAGAATCATCAAAGAAGAAAACCTCCGGGAAAAGGAGACTCGAGATTTCATCAACCAGTCCTTCACCGACGGATTCGTGACAACCACAGGACTGGCCATCACCAAGGTCCTGCCTCCCATGCCTCTGTTCGGAGGTGGGGCGGCCAACCGCGAGGCAAAGAAACAAACCGTCCTCGACAAACTCTCCGCATTCTTCACGAAATACTTCAACATCTGAAAACCAAAAAACATCAAGCCGTTGACTTCGTGAAGGCACAGCAGAAAGTGAAGTCTTTGTAAATAGTAATAATCAAAATTTTGACCTAAATCGAATATCAAGAAATGATAGGAATACATAGCTATAAACCCTTGGAACAAGCGATACTGGCCGGGGAGAAGGAGGTGAAGGTCACCACCCCGAAATTCCTCATCGCGTGCGCCGTGGCTGAAGAATGCCAGGCCGACCCTGATGCTGCTAAAAGACTCATCGGAATGGTGATGGAGGGAAAGAGGTTACATCAATACAACCAGGAGATGACGCACACCCTGCTCAGCGGCAAGGGCGGAGCCTATAAAATGCGTGTCACCCTCACAGCCATCGCCGATGCACTTCACATCATCAAGATTCTCAATGAACTCTATGCCTTCGTCAAGGTGAAGAAGGATGACGAGGGGCACTTGACTGGTTTGGTTGAGATTGTCACTTGACGACATTACTGTTGTGTGGAAAGCCACCTATGTATTGAAGGCTATTCCAGCACTCGGGGCGTAGGTGGGTTCCAAACTTTCCTTCATAACCGAACAACATAATGAGTAAAGGAGAAATGAAACGGTTCAAAATAATCTTGGTCTTCAAGGACGGTTCCAACTGCCAGGCTTTAAGATTGGCGGAGAATGAGAAAAAGGCTCTGCAGGAGTTCATGAATGTCCCTGAGGTGAGGGAACACAACATTGCTCACACCCTCGTGGATGTAAAGATTGAAGAACTGGGTGAACTGCCCATTCCTCCTGAAAATCGCTTCTGGCTTGAGAGAAGGGATGACGGCGTGTACGTCATCATCGATGAGAAACGCAAACGGGCTCTCACCTTCGAGTTCGGACACTATCGTGAGACGGTCAAATACACCGACTTCAAGGGAGAAAAACCTCCAATGGCAGTGATAAACACCGATTTCCTAATGGAGGCGGACATCTGGCTCAAAAAATATCACCCTTCTTTGATTGGGTGAAAAACCATCCTTCGATATATGATTATCAGCTAAGTTTGAGCCAAAAATTACGGTTTCCTGTTTTTATCGGACAACAATGGTATAAAAAAATAATATGAAGCAACCGATGAGCTTACTCGACAAAAAAGATGTTCAACTGCTGACATTCCTTTGCGAAGACTGTCGGTCCTACAAGCACTATCCTCATATCGTCATTGCCATCGAGGATATGGGGGGATGTGGCCTTTCCCCAAAGGATGTCATCTCTTCCATGGATAAGTTGAACACAATCAATGCCTATTATCCGGGGTACGATGAATACGACCCTCTATTCAAGGAGTTCCTGACATGGTCTTTCACGGAAGAAGAGCGCAGGAGAAACAAGGAACTGTCACGTCTGTTCTTCGACATCAAACTCAATGTTGATGTCGCCCAACAGCTGCTCAAAAGCATCAAGTCTTCACAATTGGTGCCATACCATCCAAAAACGACGGGAAAATCATAGGCTCAATAATGAATGGCCAGTCCGACCCTTTCGGCCCTCCACCACCAGGGACTCCGTTCTAAAAATCATCAAAACAAACGTTCAAAATGACAAAAATCATCATCATCACCATCATCGTCCTCTTCATGCTGGCTGTCCTTGCATACCTGCAAAGCCAAAAACTGAAATCCAAGGCCAAGGAGTGCTCCAAAGAGGCAAAGCGGTTCCACAAGAAGCTGCAGCAGCTGACAGCACCTGACCACTTCTTCACAGACGAGGAACTGCACCAACTCAAACACGAGTTCGCACCCCTGCTCAAAACGGTAAACAAACTGTACGACAGTTTCCTCATCTCCAAGGAATACCTCGACGACCTCGGTCTGAACGACTTCCTCGAAGAACGCAAATTTGTCAACCACAGACAATACCTCAATAACATCCACCATCAACCAAAAAACAACTCATAAACCCACACGACAATGAAAAAACTACTGTTCACCCTCACATTTATCATAATGGCTCTTACAGTCTATGCACAAGCGTATGATTTCAGTTATGCTAATTACGAAAACACTCATACTTGTACAACCGAATTTTTTACAATTGAGGATAAGCAAATGCGTCTGAATATAACAAGTACGGATTCATCTACTAAAGGTTTTGCAGGTTGTATGGTTACTTTTGAATTTATTATATGTAATGGATTGGAGAAAGACAATGTTTCAATACAAATAAAATTATCTAATGGCGATATATTGAACTGTAAAGATGTTCAAAAACAAAATTCATTACTTACCATAATGTATCTATTACCAGTTACGATAATAGACAAAAACACTGATAAAGATGAGGATGGTTATTATATCATGAGCCTCCTTAGAACATACAACATTGTTTCTTTAACCATAGGTGAAACCACTATAAACACCCCCAATATGCGCTCTGCCGACACCTTCGATGCCATGTGCAAAACCTTGATCTCCAAAACCGGCGACCAGGGACAATATGGCAAACGACTGACAGGCGGATCTACTACATCTCAAAAGCCACAAACGCCCAGCACATCTAAACCTTCCACAAACAGGACACAGCAGAACACCCCAACCCCCAATCTTTCCAACAGACAACCAAGTGCCAATAATAATGGCCAAGGCAATGTCGCGAACTCGACTAATTCAACTTCAAACAAAAAATCTAATATTAGAAATATTAGAGATGACAACTTTTACAAAATTCATGAAAACAAAAAAAACACATATTACAATATTCATAACTTCACACCTTATGAATTAAGTACAAAAATAATGGGTGTAATAGATAATCCAAATAAAGAAATGAATTTTGATTTTATTTGCAACAAACTGAAAGAAGCATTTCCACAAATAGAATTCAAGGACGAATACTCAAAGGAGGATAAAAAAATCACCAATATTACTATCAAATGCTTTGATTGTATAGCTGGCTCGGATATTTGCATTATAGACAATAAATTATCCCATTTTGGTTATACTTTTCATTTTAAAAATTCAAAACAATTATTTAAATTTGCGAAACAATTTAAATCCTATTTTGACAGCAATGGCTATAAAGTGAATGTTGTTAAAGAAAATAATTTAGAATTTCTATATGATATAACTATAGACAAGTATGATATTACAATAAGTGATTGGTATCATTATGGATATAATATGCAAATCACGGTATGGGTAAACGAATAATACACTCGTCAAAAATATCTCATTTAACGAGACGGACTCCACCCCGACAGGTATTATCAACATTGCTGAAGAACCGACCGATTCTCCCTTCTACACCCCCCAAGGAGTGAAAGTGACCCACCCCACCAAGGGCATGTACATCTAAAACAACAAGAAAGTGATTGTTAAATAAACTGTCAAGTCAATTAACCAATGTCAAAAATCGGCTACGCTCGTGTATCAAAGGGGACATACCAAGAAGCATGAAAAGCGTTGGTGGATCAGTAACACCGGCAGTGGCGGTTACTACCTATCATCTACGTCGCGTCCAAGTGATCCCAACAACACTTACTTCCTATACTTCCATCAATCCAATGCGTATTCTACCAGCAACTATCGCTGCTACGCCTACCCAGTTAGCCCCGTATGCAAATAAAAACCTTCGACAGTTAATACCCCAGACAATTAGCCATCCGAAATGACCATGAATCCACTGCTGATAACCATAATTGCACTTTCCATATTGATAATGGCGGCTGTCGCTGTCT
>ONGS01000037.1 GCA_900317395.1 uncultured Eubacteriales bacterium
TGATACCAGTATCGCCAGAGATCAAGAATTTTATATGATACAGGGTGATGATCACATTGCCGTGGAATTGAGCAACGGTGAAATACGTTTTCTTGAGGATTATGAATTCGATATCGCTACCGTGACCGTTCCGATGGACTATTATAAAAGAAATTATGAGGTTTATGCGGCAACAAGTCAAAGCACACCATATAAAGATTATACTAAGATAGCTTCGGGTGATACTTCATCGGAAAAGACCTTCCGTCTGGACAGCAAGTATAAGGCTGTATATGTTAAAATAGCAGAAGTTTCGGGAAGTTATCAATCAACCATAAAAGTCGGCGTTCGTTTTCATCTTGATCAGACAAAGACTCCGGGTGTCAATCCTGATGGAAATATTGTGAATTTCAGCTATATGCGTGTTGTTTATAATGATAAGAATGACAGCGACAAGCAAAAGGACTATATTGGTGTTACTGCTGATAATTTCCAGGGAACATTTACTAAAAAAATTGCTGAACTCGACTATGTAAATCATGCAGATGAAATTATTAATGAACGAGCTCACGATGACGAAAATCAACGACTGTACCTTTACAGAGGCTATTCAAATGTATATATCAGAAAGTCGATCACTCGGCTCGAATCGTCAACTGCGACAAACGGCAAAATAAAATCTATTGCAAATGGCGGAGGATATACTTTCAAGGTTACGACCACAGGAACCGTGCAGGCTGATAACTCCGGTCCGCTCAGGAAATTCTCGATTCATACACTTCTGCCTGCAGACGTGGTGCCTAATGAGGATCTTTCTGAGATAGAATACAGGGACGGCACATTCTCGGGAATTAGTCTTACTGCGAGCGGTGTTGATACGTCAGGCAATACGATAAACAGCGATATATTTAATGAACATGTCAGATATGAGGTCAGAAAGCGTGCTGATGGCAGGACGATTGTATCTGCGTTCTTTGATTTCAGCGATACTCCGCTTGAAATACAGAATCTGACAAGCGTGAAAATAACATATCCTGTCAGGGTGGATAATCTTGCATACAAGACGGGCAGTAAGGAATACACAATCTATTCCTACACCTCAATACAGGATACCGGTATTGACGAAATTAAAGGCAGCAATATCAAGAATGATGTTAATAATATAGATAATGTTAACAGCACAAATTATGTTGCGCAGTCCTACTCGAAAATCAGCGAAAAAGACGATTTGTATGAATGGGTTGATAATGCGATAAAGAGTGCGGCTACCTATTTTTCTGACGGCTACACCACTACCAGTACTATCAAGACTTTTTCTTCAAACACAGATCAAGGTCATGATCCTGAAAAAACAAAGTATTCTTACCGTTTGCAAATGGATGTGGGCAACTCGGTACGGGATATCGTCATGTATGATAATATTGAACCTAAAGATGAAACTTATACTCAGTATATTGGTTCCGATGTTACTATAAAATCCAAATGGCAAGGAAAATTGCTGAGTGTAGATACTTCATACCTGAAATCGATTAAAGAGAAGAATCCAAGTTACGGTTTGAACTATACGGTGTTTTATTCCACAAAAGAAGATGAAGCATATGAAGGTATATCAAACGGCAATGCAGACCAAAACAGCGGTTGGAAAGAAATGATTCCCAACGGTGACCATACAAGATGGACCGTTCCGACCGAAGATCAGGGAAAAGCTCGTTCTGTTGCTGTGAATATCAATACAGACAGCGAAAGAAAATATTTTAGTCATGTTTTTCTGTATGCTATTATCAATATGCAGGCTCCGGACTATCCGAAAGATGCTCCGGAAAAATACATTGCAGAAAATGCCTATCATCTCAGTTATGAACAAGCACCAAACCAAAATATTCCTGATTTTATGTTCTCTAATGTCACGAGTGTGGAGTTGATGGAGTATCTGCCGATTGTTACTTTCACAAAAACGGACAGTTTCAATAATCTGCCGATAAATGGTGCAGCATTTGAAATCTATGAAGCAGAAAAAGACGGCAGCGGAAAGTATACTAAAAAAGGCGAAACACCTGTAGACAGTGGCAGTGTTAATCAGCTTGGTAAATGGACAACCTATTTGTTGCATTATAACACCTATTATCTGTTGTATGAGACAACAACCCCAAAAGGTTATATCCAGCCTCAAGAGAAGCTGATATATATTGACAGTAGCACTAAAAAATTAACAATAGACGGCAAGGATTTTACAGCTTTCGGAGACTGTGAAGACGAATATGCAGCTACTATCGAAAACGACCGTAAAAAGGGTACGGTCGAGCTTAAAAAACTTGACAGCGATGATGAAAGCGTGACAAATCTTAAAGGCGCAGAGTTTGAGCTGTACAAATTAAACGGCGAACAACTTTACCTCAAAAAAGATGGGGACGGCAAATACAGCTATGACGAGAACGCATCGGAAATCCAAGGTACGCTTGTGACCGGTGCAGACGGTCTGAAGATAGAGGGGCTTCAGTGGGGCAGTTATTATATCACAGAAATCAATGCGCCTGACGGCTATATCAAAGATGACACTCCGTTAAAATTCTCCATCTTAAAGGACAAGACCGAGCTTGACATCACAAAATATAATGCAGAAAAAACCGCAAGTATCAATCTGACAAAGTATGATGCAGATAGCGGCGATCCTCTTAATAAAGCGTGGTATAAGCTGGAAAAGAAGTCTGCTGACGGAACATGGAAGACTTATTCTGCAAATTTACGAACAAACAGTTCGGGAGAAATCACGGCAGAAGATCTTAAATTCGGAACGTATCGCTTTGTGGAAACGAATGCACCTGTCGGCTATGCACTCAGAAGTGAGAGTGACCCGACTGCTGACATGGACGACATGAATACCGCAAAATCTCCAAGAAGAGATGAAGTAAAAATCACAGACGAGGACGGCTACGAAGTTGACAGTCTTGATTTGTCCAAATATGTCAAGACAACGGGTGAAATCAAGCTTGATGCAGAAACTGTTGGTCTTACAATACAAGTCAATGATGAAAACGAGCGCAAGAAAGGCACGGCAACCATCAACAAAACCTCAAGTAATGGCCTGCCGCTTGCAGGAGCAAAATTTGATTTGTATAAGGTTGTCGGCTACGAAGAAGATGGCATTACCATCAAAGGCACGCTAATGCGAAAGAACCTGATAACCGGTACAGACGGCAAGATTACAGAATCAAGCGGTGACAAACTGAGTGAGGGTTTGTACGGTGTCAGCGACCTTGACTGGGGCAAGTATTATTTTGTTGAGCAGTATGCGCCGAAGGGATATGTACTGAGCAATGAAAAATATGTTTTCGAGATTACGCCTGAGAATGTTGATGAAACTCAGGAAGTATCTGCAACGGACGAGCAGAAAACAGGCAGTATTAAACTGATTAAGACAGCGGCGGAAAAAGTCGGAAGTATTGCAGAAGGTGCCCCCTTGGAAGGTGCCAAGTTCTCGCTCTACACCAAAGACGGAGTTTTGCTGAAGCTTGAGAATACCGGTGGCAATAGCAATAACTATAAAAGTTCCGACGAAGGCGAACTCACAACAGCTGTTACTGATTCTTCGGGTGAGTTGAATATCAGCGGTATCCCGTGGGGTAGCTACTATCTTGAAGAGGTGCAAGCGCCGAGCGGCTTTGCACCGGCTGAAAAGGTACGTTTCGCAGTAAATGCAGATACGTGTCAGGCGGTACAGGAGCTTGAGTGTGAAGACCCGGCGATGATGTGCGAAATCATCATCAACAAGAACATCAACGACCGTGTTGACAGCTTCGGCACACCGACATTCCTTTTCAAAATCACTAATCAAGATACAAACGCAAGCTGGCTGAAAGCCATCACCATTAACAGTGGCCTGACAGGCACGACAAAGCTTTCGGTTAGGCCGGGAAATTATACTGTTGAAGAAATCAAAGTATCGAGATATACTTTGACGGGTGTTAAATGGAAGGTAACAAACGGTACAACGGAAAAGAATACCGGAACTGATACCGAAAAAGCTACATTTACCCTTAGCACTGACTCGGTAACACAGACAGGCGACACAGCGACAGTCAATTTTACAAATGAATTGACGAATTATGATAAGTATGGTCACACGGCATCGGCTACCAATGTTGTGCCGAAGGAGAGAAAAATCACAGGTATCAGTCTTGAATACCCCGATGTGATACCGGTTAATACTGAAGATGCTGAAGCCGAATACCAATTAGAGAAAAGCAGCCTCAAAGGTTGGATCATCTATGATGACGGCGAAAAAGAGGAAATGACCTCAGAGCAGATAGCTGCTTTAAAATTCAGCTCAAACGGTTCAAACTACAGCGACGGTATGCCAAAAGTTTCTAACAGCATCAATGATGCAGGCACAACGAAAATGATATATGCTTCTCTGACTGATGGCGTAAAAACCTACCGTACGACCTTTGATGTTACGATAGGTCCTGAGCAGACGCAGGTTACGCAGAAGGTTATATTCAAGGTGGACGCAGATAACAGCTGCTATTTCCTGAATAACGGCAAGCGTTCCTCGTCCAATACCGTATATTATCGGGGTGGCAAAGCGGTAATTGGTCAATATATTACTCCGACATTTGTTGACCCTGAAAATCGGCAGGTGATAACCTGGTCGGATCAGCTCGAAAGCGGCACAACTGTTGCCACAGATAACGAAAGCATTATACAGTATATTGCATCTCATCCGGAACAGAAGGAATTTATCGTTTATGCTAAGATGGGCAATGTGGCTGTTGATTTTAACTATAATGGTACGGACGGCACAGACGGAGAGGTACAAGAATTTCTTGTCCCCCATGACGGCTACTATTTACTTGAAACATGGGGTGCGAGCGGTGGTGACGGCTATTTGTTAAGCGGTAATGGGTCAGATTATGCAAATCGTACAAAGGAATCACATGCCGGTCACGGAGGTTATTCCTACGCTAATGTATATCTCAAAGCCGGTACAGTGCTTTATATTTATGTTGGTGGCCAGGGCACATACGGCGCAGGTACAAACGTTGATAATCGAAGTCAGTATGGTGGCAAAGTAGGCGGCTTTAACGGCGGCGGAAATGGTGGTAACAGCGCTTCGGGTTCCGGTGGCGGAATGACACATATTTCCACCGTAAATAATCCTGTTACTAAGACAGCCTATGCCAATTATAAAGCTTACACGTCCTGGGATTCGGAAGGTACGTTGGTTGTTGCTGGCGGCGGCGGTGGTACTGACGATTTGGTGGGCGGTACACTTGGAGGAAATAATGATGGTTCAGGCGGTTACGGCGGCGGCGAAAATGGCGGCGGTGCTTATGTTAATGGAATAGAACGAACCTCAAATCTACAAGGTGAAGGCGGCGCACAGGAAAAAAGTAAATATACTAATGCCGGAGTTGGAGGACATGGTAGCAATACCGATACTGGCGGCGGTGGCGCTGG
The DNA here is from genome assembly GCA_900317395.1 of uncultured Eubacteriales bacterium. GTDB lineage: Bacteria > Bacillota > Clostridia > Oscillospirales > Acutalibacteraceae > UBA1213. The sequence goes on from ONGS01000037.1 coordinate 5,437, forward strand.
TTGGTATGGAGGTAGTGCTTCATTGAATAACAATGGCGGTGGCGGCGGCGGTTCAGGACACGTATCCTTAGGTACAACTGAAGCTAATACAAAAGCCGGCACAACTGTTGATGCGGTAGTTGTATCGGGTGCAACCATAGGTGGCAA
>ONGS01000186.1 GCA_900317395.1 uncultured Eubacteriales bacterium
AAGAACCGTCTTGAAAGGGAAATATTCGAGAACAAAAGCACACAGAAAAAAATCAGGAAACGATTTTTTGAGGTATTTGAAAAAATTGGGGCTGAAGAAAATATTAAAATCGTTGATGCCGCAAGAAGTATTTCTGAGGTGTCGGCTGATATTTTAAATATTTATCATCATTTAAAGGAGCAGTGAAAATGGAATACCATATCAACACAAAATGTTTGCAGTCAGGTTATGAACCCGGAAACGGTGAACCGAGAGTTGTACCAATCATACAGAGTACAACTTTCAAGTACGACAGTGCCGCTACTCTTGGAAAGCTTTTTGATCTGGAAGAGGACGGTTTTTTCTATACAAGACTGACCAATCCTACCCTAAGTGCGGTCGCAGCAAAAATTGCAGATCTTGAAGGCGGCGTTGGTGCGATGCTGACTTCTTCGGGACAGGCAGCAAGCATGATATCGATCACTAATATCTGTCATGCGGGAGATCATGTGGTTTGTGCGGCAGCAATCTACGGTGGTACATTCAATCTATTCAACAAGTCTTTAAGAGAACTTGGAATCGATTTTACTTTTGTTTTGCCTGATGCATCGGAAGAGGAGATCAATGCAGCATTCAAAGAAAATACAAGGGCTGTATTTATCGAAAGCGTTTCCAATCCGTCACTTGATGTTGCTGATATTGAAACCTATGCAAAACTTGCCCATGCACATGGTGTTCCGCTGATTGTTGACAATACATTCCCGACACCCGTTAATTTCCGTCCTTTTGAATGGGGCGCAGATATAGTGACGCATTCAACGACAAAATATATGGATGGTCATGCGGTAGCACTCGGCGGAGTGATTGTTGACAGCGGAAATTTTGACTGGACAAATGGTAAATTTCCGATGTTTACTGAGCCGGACGAATCCTATCATGGTGTTGTCTATGCGGAAAAATTCGGCAGAGCAGCATATATTACCAAGGCAACAACACACATCATGCGTGACTACGGAGCACAGCAAAGTCCTCAGAATGCATTTCTTCTGAACCTTGGACTGGAAACATTGTTCCTTAGAATGGAGCGGCATTGTTCCAATGCCCTTGCTGTTGCAAATTTTTTGGAGAGCAATGAACAAATCGAATGGGTGAATTATCCCGGGCTGAAAAGCAGCAAATATTATGAAAGAGCAAAAAAATATATGCCAAACGGTTCGTGCGGTGTGATTTCTTTTGGCGTAAAGGGCGGCAGGGAAAAGGCAATGCAGTTTATGGATGCCCTGAAACTGACAAAACTTGTTATTCATGTTGCCGATGCACGCACCTGTGCTCTTCACCCGGCAAGCACTACACATAGACAAATGAATGAAAAACAGCTTGAAGAATGTGGGGTAAAACCAAATCTTATCCGTATGTCTGTTGGGATTGAATATATTGATGATATTATCTCCGATATTAAGCAGGCACTGGCTCAATTGACAGATAACTAATGATTATTTGCATCAATTTCCCTGAATCATTAATGATGTTAAAAATTCCTCACTAAAAATAGTGGGGAATTTTTCGACACCTTGATATTGCTAATAGCTATAACTCCTGTTGAAATATATAGTTGAAACCTATGGAAAGTCGTAGATATAATATATAGGCTATAGTATTGACACGGACGGAAAAAAGTAGTAAAGTAGTAGTATAAAACATAGTAATTAAGTAGGAATTATATTGATTTGCTTTGGAGAGGTATTTTTCATGCGCTTGGATTTTAATAACAGTCAGATCATAAAGCATATTCAGAAAGCGGAATTCGGCTTGGAAAAAGAAAGTCTAAGAGTGAAGCCTGATGGTAGTCTTGCACATACACAGCATCCGTTTTTGAATGATGCCAATATCGACAGGGATTTCTGCGAAAATCAGATCGAGATCATCAGCAATGTTTTCAATTCTGCTGATGAGCTTATAGAACAGCTTGAGGGTTTACATGATCGTATTTTCGGAACACTTGCGGAAAAAGATGAAATTTTGTGGCCCTTTTCTAATCCACCTGTTGTGCAGGGGGAAGAGGATGTTCCGGTTGCAGAATTTACAGGTGAATTACAGTCAAAATCGGTTTACCGCCGTTATCTTGCCGAAAAATACGGTAAAATGAAAATGCTGTTTTCGGGTATTCATTTCAATTTTTCCTTTTCGAGTGATTTGATTGAAGCGGTCTGTTCGGAAAGCGGGGAAACAGAGCAGGAATGTAAAAATTCCTTGTATATGGAGCTGGCAGCCAAGTTGGTAAAATATGACTGGCTGATCGTGTATCTGACCTCGGCAAGTCCTGTGATGGATGCATCCTTTATCAGATATAGCGGTTTCGGCGAAAATGCCGGCAAGATTTATTCATCTGTGCGATGTAGTAAGGTAGGGTATTGGAATGATTTTATTCCGGTGCTGGATTATTCCTCTGTGGAGAATTATGTCAATAGTGTGCAGAAATATATAGACGGCGGCAAGCTGAAATCGGTTTCCGAGCTTTACTATCCTGTCAGAATCAAGCCGAGAGGAAAAAATACGCTTGAAGCATTGACAGAAAAGGGAATTAATCATGTGGAACTGAGAACGCTTGATTTGAATCCGCTGACAAGAAACGGTATCTTTAAGGAAGATATTGAATTTCTTCATTTGTTTATGCTTTATCTGATGAGCCTTGAAGAAGAATTGCCTGATGAAAACGGTCAGATTGCTTCCGTGTTGAATATCAAAAAGGCGGCTATGTATGATGACGTCAATAACTGTATTGAGTGTTTCGGAAGCAAACCGATACCATTGAAAACGGCGGCATTGAAAGAGCTTGAAAAGATTGAAGCATTTTCGGAAAAATACCTTCCCGGATTTTTGGATGTTGTTGCATACCAGAAAGCAAAAATCAAGGATGAAAATAACAGATATGCTTTCAGGGTACGGCAATTGTTTGAAAAAAATTATGTAGAAAAAGGAATAAAACTGGCAAAAGAATATGAAAAGGGAGTGAGGTTGAATGTGTGAAATATTTGGTGTGATCGGGCGTGAGGATTTTTGTGCGAATGAGTATCTGAAAACATTTTACTCTCACAGCGACAAACATCCTCACGGTTGGGGACTGGCCTGCATCAACAAAGATGAAGTAATGCTTGAAAAGGAATCAAAGCAGGCAGGAAAAAGCAATTATCTCAAAGAGCGTCTCTCACAGCCTGTCAAGGCAAAAACTGTTCTCGGTCATATCCGATATGCAACGATCGGTAATATTGACTACCGCAACTGCCACCCCTACAGCGGAAAGGATAATTATTCACGCAGATGGACTTTTATCCATAACGGCACGATATTTGATTATCCTGCACTGAATTCTTATATCAACAAACAGGTTGGCGATACAGATAGCGAGAGAATTCTTTTGTATATACTTGATAAGATCAACGAAGAACAGCAGGCAAGGCAACGTAAGCTAAGTTTTGACGAGCGTTTTGATATTATCGATTCTATTGTGCGTGAAATGGCAAAAGGAAATAAGCTGAATTTTCTTCTCAGTGACGGCAGATATCTTTATGTACATTCCAACTGCAAAGAAACGCTTTATTATCTGGAGAAGGAGGATGTGACACTTTTTTCGACACGGCCGCTTTCGGATGAAAACTGGCAATTAGTTGAATTTGCAACCCTTTTGGCATATAAAAACGGAAGACTTGTCAAAACAGGAACAACACATAATAATGAATACGTTGAGAATAAGGAAGCGATCAAATTCCTTTATCAGATATTCTCGGATCTCTAAGGAGCATAACAAAATGGACAAAAAATATATACTGGAGCAACTTCAGAAAAGATATATTGAGCCGACAAAAACAAAAAGAGGAAATTATATCGGTGTGGAAATTGAAATGCCAATCGTCAATCGGAATAAGCAGGCCGTGGATTTTGATATAGTCCATCGGTCTGCGGATGAATTTATAAAGCATTTTGATTTTGAGCCGTCAGGGATTGACGACAACGGATATATTTATGCTGCGCAAAGTAAGTCAAACGGTGATATCATGTCATTTGACTGTTCGTATAACAATTTAGAACTGTCATTTGGAAAGGAAAAGAATCTGCACGAAATTGACAGGCGTTTCAGATTATATCACGGTTTCTTTGCGGAGTTTTTCAAAGAATACAATTATATTCTTACGGGAATGGGGATAAATCCTTATCATGATTATAACCATAATGTGCCGATAGAAAACGGCAGGTACAGGATGCTTTTTCATCATCTTCATTCCTATAAAAATTATCATCTTCCGATGTATTTCCATGAGTACCCGGATTATGGCACCTTTTCAAGTGCCTCTCAGGTACAGCTTGATGTGGAATATGATAAGCTGCCGGAAACGATCAATACATTTACAAAGCTTGAACCAATCAAGGCATTGCTTTTTAACAATTCGGTGCTTTTGGGGGAAAACAATCATCTTCATTGTTGCCGTGATATGTTCTGGGAGAACAGCACACACGGTATTAATCCGCATAATATCGGTATGTTTGAATATGAGATCAGTTCTAATGACGAGTTGCTCAAATATATTGCAACAACAAGCATTTACTGTGTGGAAAGGGAAGAGAAATATATCAATTTTGTTCCCGTTAATATTGTGGAATATCTGAACAGGGATTTTGTTGAGGGAGAATACTTTGACGGTAAGGAATATCAGAAAATTAAATTCAAGCCGGAAATTGATGATTTAAAATATTTGAGAACCTTTAAATTTGAGGATCTTACATTCAGAGGAACAATCGAATTCCGAAGTGTCTGTTGCCAACCGTTGGGGGATGCCATGTGTGTAGCGGCTTTTCATATTGGTCTGATGGAAAATACCGAAAAGCTGGGCGAAATTCTCAGTAAGGACAGAGTGCTATATCATCAGGGCTATAATGCAGGTGAGCTGAGAAAAATGCTTGTCAAAGATAGTCTGCCCGGATTTATTGATGAAAATGGACTGTATTCACTTGCAAAAGAAGTGTTGGATCTTTCAAAAGAGGGACTGATCAACAGAAATCTCGGTGAAGAAATCTATCTTGCTCCATTGTACGACAGGATCAAAAAACATACCAATCCCGCAAGAAATCTGTTCCGAGAGCTTTCTGACGGGAAAAGCCTTGACGATATCATTATCGAATATGGAACAGTATAGAGTTCAGGGTGAAGGGTTATTCTTTACTTTACAATCAATA
>ONGS01000139.1 GCA_900317395.1 uncultured Eubacteriales bacterium
GAAGATCGGCCGCATCCTGTGCGAGGGCTGGACGGAGAGCGGCGTGGGCCTCGCGGTCATGAACCGGATGGCCCGGGCGGCGGCGTTCGATATCGAGCGGATATAGGACGCCCGGAGCGCCGACGGGACGGGAAAAACGGCCGCCCGGAATAGATTTTTGCATCCTGATGCAATTTTCTTTTCCGGGCGGCCTTCTTTTTTTGGGATTCTGTGTTGTTCTGCCTGTGAAAAAATGTAAGAATGTGCAAAAATCTTTTTTGTGAAGGGCGGATCCTGATGGAAATCAGGCGTGATACCTATCTGCGAAAGCTGATCGACAGAAAATACAACGGTTGATGCTCATGTTACTGTTTTTAAATCCCTGGCAGTATGTAATTAAGGTTATTTCTTCTTTTTTGCCATTGTCACTACCACAACAATAGCAACAACTGCAACAGCCGCTAAAATCATAATAAACCTCCTCTCTTTAATGTTATTTTTTGATTTTAATTTATACTCTTTGTTAGTGGGGAGTTTCAATCCAACTAACAGAGAAATCAATGCCCATTTCCTTTCCCGTGTTAATGATATACCGTTCTATAAGCATCTTGGCGTTTTCTTTTGATCTCCGTAACAGGGCTTGGTCGTTTTCTGCTTCATTTCGCATAGCATTTTGTGCTTCAGCGAATGCTTCTGCTTTTTCTTCGCCGGTAATCGTTGTAAGAAAGCCTTTCTCAGAAAGAGGCTCAGTTAATGAGTTTATATCTGCGTAGGCAGATAAAACTGAAGCGTCTGGAACAAATACTTCCACGATACCTTCTTTGCTGGGGCTGTTGATCTGAATCCGGCTCGCATCAATTCCTGTTTCGATTATCCCGCTGTATTCCATCCAAAATTGCTTATATCCAATTTTGGTATAAACACCAAAAGGCCAAAGCAAAATATCATTTAAAAATTTTTCACCTCCGCTGGGTTCTTTTTCATACAGGACAACGTTATGATAGTAGCTTTTAAGAGTTGCCAATTCACAAATGGCATTGACAGAAGAATAATCAGAAATAATGTCGGGTTTTGCATTTTTGCTATTATTTGGTAAGAAAAGAATAATTGAAAAAATAACAACAACGCACACAGCAACGGTTATAATAATATTCTTATTTCTTTTAATCGCCATTTGCATGCTCGTTTTCATCCCTGCACACATCCTTATATTGATAATTGGCTGTTGCATTATTCCCACTTTAAGGTATATCCCTGAGAATGGAGAATCGGATACCATAAACCTTCAATAGTTGACTTTAGATTTTCCCGGGCCGTATTAATGAGTTCCTCGGACTTCCATGCTTCACTCTCAGCGTCTTCCAGGCAGTATTTCAACAAAACAGCCAATTCAACATCCGAATCTGACGGAAGGAGCGCTATTGACTGCGCATCAATGATAGATACTTTCAGAATGATTTCGGGCAATGATGCAGTAACAATTTTTGTCTCTGGATCAATGTCATATTTGAAGGCCGCTACATTAATGCCTGCTTTTACGGTAGCACTATAGCAGGCCCGGCAATGTACATTAGTTCTGCTTTCGTCTGTATAAATATCCGCGATTCCGATATATTTAAATTCAGCTGTCGAAAGCTCTGCGATATCAATGGCATCAGTCAACAATGAAGAAGTGCTGATATTTGCGCGCCTTGGTTTATTAAGTATACCAAGGTGAAACAGGCATGTAAGAACAATGGCAATGATGCAAATAATAAGCACAAGTACAAAACTATGTTTGGAAATAAAGTCTTTGCATCGTTTCATACTAACGGCAGCAGCCTCCTGTTTTACCCAACAGTCAGAATATCGGTACATTAAAAATTCATATCACGATAGAAAAAGAACAACAGACTTTTTCCACGCGGGATTTAGCTTAACCAAATCAACATATATATTTTATCACATAATTTGCCGGAATAATAGAACCGTTTGCCTGTTTCAAAAAAAGTTCCTATACGGAAAGTCAGCCGGCATGACCGTTTTGATCATGCCGGCTGACGAATTGTGTTAAAACTTATTCCCGACAAGGATGGGCGATCATACGCGTCATGCGGGGATCTCCCGCCTGCGGGACGCTTGCCGCGCTCAGATTCCCGAGATCAGGAA
>ONGS01000140.1 GCA_900317395.1 uncultured Eubacteriales bacterium
AAAATGTCGTTTCTTTGCTAAATGTAATTGAGCTTATTTGTTATCATTTTTAGTCAGCTTTCCGTTTCGATACTTGGCTACCCATCTTCCTATTGAGCTTTGGGAAACACCATAATGGAGGGAAAGGATCCGCTGGGATTTCCCTTCCTCAACATGAAGTTTAGCTATTTTGACTCTATCTTTTTCAGTAAAACGATTATCTCTCATAGCAAACTCCCCTGTTACCTAGAACACAAAATCTTAAATTTATAGTATCAGCAGTGCTGTTTTTTTCTTTCAACAAAACCGTTCTGCAACTTGTTTTGTTATGTATTTTTATCAAAAGTGGTGACTCGACTTTCTGTTTATTGGCATCTGAGCAAAAATGTAGTATTCCGAAAAAGGACGTAACTAAAATTGGAGGGCTTGATGCCAAATGGCCTGTGAGGAGATCCTCACAGGCCATATAAAAATTTTATTTATTCTGCATTCGGTTATTTTATGTCTACGTAGTCTGCATAGAGCATTGGCACTTTCTGTGATGCTCCCATAACAGTAGTGTACTCGTAAATACCACCAGTCATTCCATAGCAATTTACCCAGTCGTCCTCAACAAGTTTTTCTGATGTGCTTACCATATAGACATCATCCCAGCTTGATCCACCACTTGAGATTCTATAGTAGCCTGAGCCACAATCCTGCAAGACCTTGCCATAGATTTTGGTATACTCTCCATAGCTGGCATTTCTCAGGAGTTCCTTGTAACTCCTTGTAGTACATTTATCTTTGTACTGAGCTTTTGACATTGTAGTACATTCGACTTTAAGCGTACAAGTTTCACCATAAGCAGTAATGGTTTCCTCGCTGGTTTCCCCAGCTTTCAGTTTGAATCCTTTCATTGTATAGTCTGTTACAGTTTCTTTAGTGCCGTCATCCCATTCTACTGTAACAGTAAGATCACTGTTTCCTTTTGATATTTCTGTACCAGCCTCGGTATTGCCGCTATACTTTGCTGTCAACGATTTCACAGTCCTACCCTTAAGTTCAACAGGCAGCTCAACACCATGGCATTTTACAGTAACGTTTGTAACTCCACCATCAGTTATTGCAGGATTTGAAGGTTCAATTGAGAAATAACTCGATTTCTGTGATGATCCATCCTTATAGTTGATAGTTACATCAAAATCTTTAGAGCTTGCAGTATATCCGCCCTCTCTTGATCCGGTATATTGAACGGTAAGGGTATCTGCTTCTTTAGGGTTTTTATAACTTCCAAACTCAGGTGCAGTTAGGATCGCATCTACTGTATCTTTGTCATATGCATCTATTGTACTTAGCACATACATTGCAAAAGTAGCATAGTCCTTCTCAGATACGGCAATAGTCATGGTCAGTGAGTCCCCTAAATCATTGTGACTGGCCGACGGGATTTTTGATACTAAAATCTTATTACCACCAGAAGTTAATTCGTAATCTTCCGTTTCAAATTTATCCTTAATGTCGTTTATTACACTTTGGGCTGGGATCTCCTCTCCAAGATAACTGACTGACACTGCTCCAAGGAATTTGTTATTTTTATCATTATGAGTATATGTCTCTTCTTCATGACTGCTTTCATCATTTAGCAAATCAATAACACTAATATCAGATTTCTCCCACCCTTTTGGGATATAGTAGGTCAATCCATTAATAGAGTATTTATCTTTTTCATCAAAGGCTCCAATCAGCTTTTCTCTTGTTGCATATGAATAAGCTTTCCATGCAACCAGGCCGACTGCGGCCAGACAGATAAGAGCAATCACAGCTTTTGTGGTTTTTTTTGCGAAAAAAGCTTTTCGCTTTTGCTTATTCTGTTCCTTGCGTTCTGCCTTTTCTTTTCTCTTTTCTTCTGCGATTCTTTCCTTTTCTTCTTTTGCTATTCTGGCAGCTTCAGCGCGCTGTGCCTGCAGTTCAGCTTCTGCCTTTTGCCTTTCTTCTTCTTGTTTTTTTCTTTCTTCTTCTTGCTTTTTTCTTTCCTCCTCAGCTGCTTTCCTTTTTTCCTGTTCTTCTGCCTGTTTTTTCCTCAGTTCTTCGAGCTTTTCATTCGCTTTTTCCTTTGCCTGCTCTGACTTCTCCTTTGCGGATTTGAGCAGTGAGTCAAGACCACCGCTGCTGCCACTGCTTGTAACCTCATCAGGAGATTCAAGCACCTGTTTTTTCTTTGCATCAAATTCTTCCTGAGTGAGGATTCCACTATCAAGAAGCTCTTTATACTGTTTCAATAGCTCAATTTTATCCATATCAACACCTCTCAAAAAACTGCTTCCCACATTTATGAACTTTTCTTGGAAAAACAACTAAATGTTATTTTTATTGCGCAATTCACTGTTTCTGTATCTGATAATTCGTCTTTCACTCGTAATCACAGATACACAGAACTCAGCAGAAAGAATATTCATGGATCTTCCATGTTCAATACGTAATTTAGTTATTCTCAATCGCCCTACATCTGTAAAATGCCAGAATGCATTATTTTCCCTACCGGATAACGGACATGTTAACCTACATTTTGATAATAGCAACTACTATGAAAAATACTTTCAACAAAACCGTTCTCTCTTTTGTTTTCTTTTGCACTTTTTTAAAAGTCTTGACTAAAACATAACTGAAATGAGTGTTACTGTTACACTGAATACAGCCGGCAGATCAGATTCGGGATCCGGAAACTATCCCTTGTCTCCTGTCGTTTACTCTCATCAGCAGTAGCGGACGTGGATTTTGGCCAACATGTTTACTGGGGCAAAGTAAAAGCGACCGTGTTATATCACGGTCGCTCGATGCTGTTTCTCTAATCCTGTCTCTTAGTCTCTGCGGAACAGGTCTCT
>ONGS01000008.1 GCA_900317395.1 uncultured Eubacteriales bacterium
CAGATCCTTGATCTTTCATCCACTGATCCGGAAAATTGGAGCAGTGACAGCAGACACACTTATGAAAACGTGACAGATATGGAAATCTATGAAGTTCATGTAAGAGATTTCTCTATTGATGAAGACAGCGGTATTTCTGATGCCAATAAGGGTAAGTATCTTGCCTTTACAGAAAGAGGAACGAAAAATTCAAAGGGAACTGCAACAGGTGTAGACCATCTTGTAGACCTTGGTGTTACATCCGTGCACATTCTTCCTTCCTATGATTACGGTTCAGTAGATGAAACGAAACTGGATACACCTCAGTTCAACTGGGGCTATGATCCTGTTAACTATAATGCTCCCGAAGGTTCTTATTCCACAGATCCTTACAACGGTGAAGTAAGAGTAAATGAATACAAGCAGATGGTTCAGGGACTCCATAATGCAGGTATCGGTGTTATCATGGACGTTGTTTACAACCATACCTATAACACACAGTACTGCTTCAATCAGTTGGTTCCGGGATATTTCTACAGACCTGATTCCAACGGTTCAGGCTGCGGTAATGATGTTGCAACAGAGCGTAATATGGTAAGAAAATTCATTGTTGATTCTGTGAAATACTGGGCTTCCGAGTATCACCTTGACGGTTTCCGTTTTGACCTGATGGGTCTGATGGATGTTGATACAATGAATGCTATCAGAGCAGCAGTGGACGAGGTAGATCCTACTATTGTGCTTTACGGCGAGGGTTGGTCACTTACAACAAAACTTACAAAAACAGGCACAAAGCTTGCAACACAGACAAATTCTGCACTTACTCCCGGTATTGCATATTTCAGTGATAATATCCGTGATATGGTTAAGGGTAGTGTATTCGATTCAACAGAAAAAGGCTATGCTAATGGCGACTCAAAACATTATAAAGCTATTCTTAAGGCAGCTAATGCTTCCTTGTCATGGTCAACTTCTCCGGTTCAGATCGTCAACTATGTTGATTGCCACGATAACCTGACACTTTGGGATAAGATCAGATCGTCTAACCCGACTGACAGTGAAGCAGATCAGATTCGCCAGAACCTCCTTGCAGCAGCAATTATCCAAACTGCACAGGGTATACCGTTTATGATGAGCGGTGAGGAATTCCTCAGAACAAAGACAAATGCAGACGGCACATACAATGAAAACAGCTATGCTTCACCTGACAGTGTAAACAAACTTGATTATTCCAGAATCGACACTTATAGCAATGTTTATAACTATTATAAGGGACTTATTGCATTAAGAAAGGCTCACCCTGCATTCAGACTGACAACAGCAGCTGCTGTAAAAGCAAGCTATAAATCAGCTCTTGACAACACAGAAGCAGGCGTAGCAGCATTTACACTTGACGGTACAAAAGTTGACGGTGAATCCGCAGACAGTATTCTGGTGATCTATAATGCACTTACAACTTCATCAAAGGTAACACTTCCTGAAGGTAACTGGGATGTATATGTCAATGACAAAACAGCTGGTAACAAATCTCTTGCTACTTGTACGGGTACAGTAGAAGTTCCGTATCTTTCCGCTATGGTTCTTGTGAAAGATCCTGCGAAAAATATAGCACTCAAGAGCGTTACTGCTAAAACAACAAGCTATGCTTATGACGGCACTGCAAAAAAACCGGCTGTTACCGTTACCGATGTCAATGGTAAAACAGTAGATTCTTCAAAATATACTGTATCCTACAGCAATAATACAAAGGCAGGTACTGCTACTGTAACAGTAAAAGGTAAGAATCCTTACACAGGAACTGTTAAAACCACTTTCAAGATTACAGCAAAATCGATTAAATCCGCAAAGCTTTCAGGCGTAAATTCTTCCTATACTTATACCGGTAAGGCACAGTCCCCGACAGTGACAGTTAAGGACGGTACAAAAACTCTCAAGAAGGGTACAGATTATACCGTATCGTACAAGAATAATACAAAGGTTGGCACAGCAACCATTACTGTAACAGGTAAGGGTAATTACAGCGGCACAACAACAAAGACATTTAAGATTACTGCAAAAAGTATTGCCAAATTTACAACAAAGCTTTCTACAACTTCTTATGTATACAACGGCAAGGCAAAAAATCCGGCGGTGACTGTAAAGAACGGTACAACGACCCTTAAAAAGGGTACGGATTACACTGTGACTTATACAAATAATAAGAAACCGGGTAAGGCTACAGTAAAAATCACCGGTAAGGGTAACTATAGCGGAACTATCACAAAAACATTTACAATCAAACCGAAAAAAGCAACTCTTAAAACTGCAACTTCGCCCAAAACCAAACAGCTTAAAGCTACATGGACAAAAGATTCGACTGTAACAGGTTATCAGATCCAGTACTCCACAAGCAGCAGCTTCAAGAGCGGTAACAAAACCAAATTAATTACCAAAAATTCAACAACTTCCGCAACTCTTACAGGCCTGACCAAAGGTAAAACTTACTATGTAAGAATAAGAGCGTATAAAACAGTAAACGGTACAAAGATTTACGGTGCTTACAGCTCCAAAAAGACAGTTAAAATCAAATAATCACTGATCTTCCGTTCCGATATCTCTATATGGGATATCGGAACATTTTTGTCGGGATTTTAATCAAAATATATGGATTTTGGCAGGTTTTTTGTTGCATAAAGCGGAAAATAAAAAAGATAATTGTCAGAGTGGAGCAATTATGATATACTGTATGTTGGTGAAAATATAAGTATAGGAAAAAGAGGTTATTCTGAATGGCAAAAAGAGAAGATTTAAGAAATGTTGCAATTATCGCTCACGTTGACCACGGCAAAACAACACTTGTAGATCAGCTTCTTCTGCAAAGCGGTATCTTCAGATCAAACGAAACGGTGGCGGAAAGAGTTATGGATTCCAATGACCTCGAAAGAGAAAGAGGAATTACCATTCTTTCCAAAAATACGGCAGTAATGTACAACGATACCAAAATCAATATTGTTGATACACCCGGCCATGCCGATTTTGGCGGCGAAGTGGAACGTATCCTGATGATGGTGGACGGTGTGCTGCTTCTTGTTGATGCTTTTGAAGGCTGTATGCCGCAGACAAGATTTGTACTCAAAAAGGCACTCGGACTCGGTAAAAAACCGCTTGTTGTTGTCAATAAAATTGACCGACCCGGTGCAAGACCCGAGGAGGTAGTTGACGAGGTTTTAGATTTGTTTATCGAGCTTGGAGCAGATGACGATCAGCTTGAATTTCCCGTCGTTTATGCTTCGGGAAGAGACGGGTATGCTTCTCTTGATGCTCATACACCGGGAACAGATATGAAGCCGCTGTTTGAAAAAATTATTGAGGAAATACCTGCCCCCGAAGGTGAACCCGACGAACCTCTCCAGCTTTTGTTCTCTAATATCGATTATGATGATTATGTAGGCAGGATCGGTATCGGAAGAGTGGAAAGAGGCAGCTGTAAGGTAGGGCAGAGTGTGATTCTTTGCCATAATGACGGAACGTGCAAAAATGCAAGAATTAATAAATTGTATCAGTTTGAAGGGCTGAAAAGAGTGGAAGCCGAAAGCGCCGGTCTTGGTGACATCGTAGCCGTATCAGGTATTGCGGATCTGAATATCGGTGAGACAGCCTGTGATGTTGAAAATCCTGAACCGCTCCCGTTTGTAAAAATCGATGAGCCGACAGTTTCCATGCTGTTTATGGTCAACAATAGTCCCTTTGCAGGCAAAGAGGGTAAATATGTTACTTCCAGAAATATCCGTGAACGTCTTTTCAAAGAGGTTGAGACAAATGTCGCTATGAGAGTTGAGGAAACAGATTCCGCCGATACATTCAAAGTATCGGGACGAGGCGAACTGCACCTTTCAATTTTGATCGAAACAATGCGCCGCCAGAATTACGAATTTCAAGTTTCTCGCCCGAAGGTAATTATGAAGGAAGAGGACGGCGTTCTGAAAGAGCCGATGGAGCTTCTGACAGTGGAAGTTCCCGATAATTATGTCGGTGCGGTAATGGAAAAACTCGGTGGAAGAAAAGCAGAACTGATTAATATGGCACCGAAGGAATCGGGTACAACACAGATTGAATTTAGGATTCCTTCCCGAGGTCTGATGGGCTACCGCCCTGAATTCCTCACCGATACCAATGGCAACGGTATTATGAACAGTATTTTTGACGGTTACGAGCCGTATAAGGGTGATATCGAAACACGCACACAAGGTTCGTTGATTGCCCATGAAACAGGCCCAACGACAGGTTACGGACTATTTGCTGCTCAGGACAGAGGAAGATTGTTTATTGGTCCGGGTGTTGATGTTTACGAGGGAATGATCGTAGGTTCTAACCCCAAAAATGAAGATATGGTAGTTAATGTATGCAAGAAAAAGCATATTACCAATACGCGTGCTTCCGGTTCTGATGATGCTTTGAAGCTGACACCGCCGACTATTCTCAGTCTTGAACAGTCACTGGAATTTATTAATGATGACGAACTTGTTGAGGTAACACCGCAGTCGATTCGTATGCGCAAAACCATACTTAATAAGGAACAGCGCATGAAGGCGCAGAGTAAAGGCGGCTGATTCATGAACTATGTTATTTTTGATCTTGAATGGAACGGCTGTTTCAGCAAAAAGCTTGACAGTAATATCAATGAGATTATCGAGATAGGCGCAGTACGGCTTGATCAAGAACTGAATGTCACAGGAAAGTTCAATATACTGGTTAGACCCGAAATCAGCAAACGGCTGAATTCCTCCGTAAAAACGCTTACATCATTGACTTATGAGGATTTGATGCGTGGAGCACCGTTCACTTACGGCTACAATAAATTCAGAAAATTTTGTAATGGTTGTATACTGATGACATGGAGTACCAGTGATATAGATGCACTTGTTTCTAACGTACGGTATTATAAAAAATTTGACAAAATTGATTTTATGAAGAAGTATATCGATCTTCAGCAGTATTGCCATGATATGCTCGGTCTCAGCGATCATAATGCACTCGGTCTTCAGGCGGCGGTAGATTTTCTCGGTATTGATACCGAGGATATTCCGCACCACCGTGCGCTGGGCGACAGTATTATGTCAGCAATGTGTTTGCAAAAGCTTTATCACAAAGGTGCTCTGAATGCTTATATTACCGATACTACCAAAGATGAATTTTATGACAGACTGTTTTTTCATCCGTACCATATTGAAGATATCAACGACAAGGATATCGACCATAGTAAGATGTTTTTTAACTGTGGGAAATGCGGTGCAAGAACAGATAAAATTTCAAAGTGGGATGCAAAGTGTAAATGCTTTACAGCTAAATTTTGCTGTCCGAAATGTCACTATGAATTTGCCGGTCGAATGCAGTTCAAGAAAAAATATGACAGTGTTATCATAACGAAAAAAATCCTCAAGCCGCATAATAATGCGGAGCATGAGGAGAATAGCAGTAATAAAAAAGCGGCTCACTGAGCCGCCTTTTTTATTTGTCAATATTTTTATTATAAATAATTTCAAGACCTTTGATTAGAAGATCATCGTCAATGTGGATCTTATGCCGGCAGTTCGGAATGATCGTTCGTGAAAGTCCGCCTGTTGCAATAATTGTTGGTTCGCCGTCTATTTCTTCCTTCATTCGATCGATTATGCCGTCAATCATAGCAGCATTGCCGAATACTACGCCGGAGCGCAGGCAGTCAGCTGTGTTGGTACCGATGGTTTTTGACGGCGCATCAAGACTGATGTCCTGGAGCTGTGCGGCATTTTTGGTAAGTGATTCCATAGCAACTTTTACGCCCGGAACGATTACACCACCCCTGTAAATGCTGTTTTTATCAACATTGACAATGGTGGTCGCTGTTCCCATATCAATAATGATCAGCGGTTTCGGATACTGTGCAATAGCGGCGACAGCACCTACCACCAGATCACTGCCGAGAGTTACAGGATTATCGATTTGTATCTTGAGTCCTGTTTTGATATTCTGTCCGACGATCAGCGGTGTATTGGGAACGAATTTTTCCAGTGCTTTTTTCAGCACAGTATTGAGCTGAGGCACAACAGAGGACAATATTGCGCCGCTGAACTTCTCTGAGGAATGATCATTCAACTCGATTAGCGTCTTGAAGATCACAGCGTATTCATCTTCGGTTTTGTGTGTATCGGTATTGATTCTGGTCAGAAAAGCGGTTCGGGAATTTTCAATCCCGCCGAATACTATGTTGGTATTTCCCACATCTAAGGCAAGTATCATTTTGATTTCTCCTTTGTTTTATCGGTTATTTTGGGAATATCGTCAAGATGGATATCCAATTGATTGAACGGTATTTCAATTCCTGCTTTGTCAAGGGCGTTTTTGATACCCTCACGCATAGCAAAAAGCAATCCCCAGTAATTTTCGGGGGCACACCATATCCATACTTTGAGGTCAACGCTGCTTTCACCGAACTGTTCTACAATTACCTTGTTTGGACTGTTTTGAAGAACACGTTCGTCACTTTTAAGCAGGTTCATAATAACATTTCTTGCTTTTGCGATATCTTCTTCATACGAAATCGGCACAGGAATTTCAAGTCTTCTGTCTTCAAGGTTAAAATGATTGATCACATTGTTGGTGGAAAGTCTTGAATTCGGTATCAGTACTTCTTTATGATCGTAGGTACGCAGTGTGGTATACATCATATCAATTTTCATAACCTCGCCGACTATGCCTTCTGTTTCAATGTAATCTCCCGTTTTGAATTTTCGGTTCAGTATGATGATCGTACCGCTTGCCACATTTGCAAGGCTATCTTTGATCGCAAGCCCTACCGTTACTGCCGCCGCACCGAGAGCTGTAATGAGCGTTGAAACATCAAACTGTAAAGCAGCAAGAACGCTGACACCTAGAAAAATAAATAATATCGTTCTTGTTATGGAGGTAAGAAAACTGATGATGGTCAGATCCGCCTTGCTTCTGTTCAGTGCTTTTGTCAAGATTTTAATTATAAGCTTGATGAGCCACCAGCCTGCTGTAAGAACAATAATTGCTGTAATCAGATGAGGAATATAGCCTAAAAACCAATCTCCTGTATCGTTAAGCCATTGCTGAAAGTGGTTTATATTTTCTTCGACCTCTGATGTATCGATAACAGGGTCCAACATCATATAATCCATAATATCACCCATTTTGATAAAAATACTTTACCATTATAGCATATTGAAAAGAAAGTTAAAAGCAGGATTTGTAGATTTTTTCAATATTATATATGTATTTTTCGTCTTTGCTTGCAAAAAGAAGGAATTTATTGTATGATAAAGAGAGGAATTGTTGAAAGGGTCATTGATATGGAGTATACATTAATGAAAAATGCTGACAGAGAATTAATTTATTACGGAATTTATCATACAGAAATCGAAGTGCCTGACGGTGATCTTCTGTCCGAGGTCAGAAAGAAATATTTTGAATCGGGCAAAAAGCAGAAAAACCGCAGTACCTATAATATCATGGGCGAACTGTACCGCAGTTCTTACAGTATGGAAGAGGGCAAGCCGCTGAAATGGAAAAAACTGATCGGTTCTCAGCTTTCTGAAAGAGTGACGATCAAGAACGACCATTATTTTGTTGAAACGCTTGACCGTGACCGCAAACCGTATAAGAGGACTTATTTTGATTTTGAGCATCACTGGCTGTCAACCGAGTATTATACCTCCGGCGACAGGAAAACAGCAGACTATACGCTTGTTCCTTCTGTGGACGGGAATAAGCCCGTGATTATTCGCAGAATCGGAAAAAACATCATTGATATGCTGTATCCGTTTGAGCAGATGCTTGATAAAGAATTGACGGAAAAGCTGAATATACTGACAAATGAGCCGCAGGTTTTCTGTCGTACCAGTTGTGGAAGCTTTTATTTCTGCACAAAGGAAGAAGCGGAAAACCGTAGAGAAGCACTGGAAAAAATGCTTGCAAGGGATAATCATACCATAGGCGAACCGGGTGTGGATGAGATTATAGAGCCTGCTTTTGAGGTAAATGTTTCTGCTTTAAATGATGATACAGAGAAAGAAGAAAAGCAGGAAGAAATTGTATCGGAAACAAACAGCCCTGTTGTAGAAGAGCCGGAAAAAACTGTATTGGAAACAACAGAGCCTGTAAAAGAGTCACCTTCTGTTGAACCGGAACCGGTCGTAACGGAAGATGTAACAGAAACGATTCCTGATGGGGAAGAAGAGAGCATTACATCTGATGAAAAGGAATTGACATACAGTGCTGTTCCGACAGAGCAAGACGAACCCGAGCAAGAGAAAAAGCCTTTGGTATCGGATATATTGGATGATATGTCGGAATATGCCGTTCAGGCATCTCCGTGTGCATTTATGCAGGATTGTCCGTATGAAAATGTTGACAAGATGATTATAGAATCCGGCGGAAAGCAGTATTTCTATTTTGGTGATATCCTTGACGATAAGCGAAACGGCAGCGGCAGAACCTCTATGTCTGACGGCAAAACTGCCTATGAGGGTAGCTACAGAGGCGATAAGCGAGACGGTTTCGGTGTTTACTATTATAAATCGGGCAAGCTTTGTTATGCAGGCTCATGGAAACAGAACAGGCGCAGTGGTTTAGGTGTTGCATTTTCACCTAACGACGGCAGTGCCTATATCGGAAAATGGCAGGATAATGTTTCGACGGGGGTCGGCGCAAGCTTTGACAGCGAAGGACGGCTTGTCTACCTCGGAAAAACCGTTGACGGCAAGCGTAGCGGAGCAGGTGTGACCTATTCCGCAGAAAGAGATACCTTCTTTGTAGGAAAATATAAAGACGGAGAATTTCTTGAAAAAGGTACGCAGTTTGATAAAGAGGGAAATCTGCTTTATGTCGGTGGCTATGTCAATGGAGTCAGAACAGGCGAAGGTACTTCCTACAATCATGATGGCACGATCCATTATAAAGGTATGTGGAAGGATAATCTGTTCCACGGAGAAGGGGTACTGTATATTGAGGACGGAAGTATTCTTAAAGGCAGTTTTCGCAATGGTTCTGCTTACGGCAGTTGTACGCTGACTGACAGTAGCGGCAGAGTGATTTATACAGGCGGATTTGACAACGACCTATACAACGGCACAGGACGGTTGTATTCCGATGACGGTGGTGTTGTGGAAGGCCGCTTTGTGGACGGTGAGCCAACAGGTATCTTTAACGAATATAATGGCAACGGCGACCTTGTTTACTGCGGCGAATGGACGGATATGCACCGCAACGGCAGGGGAATCGAATATAAAAACGGAGAAAAACTGTACGAAGGTGATTTCATCAATTCCGTTTATCACGGCAGCGGAAAACTATATGAAAACGGTTCACTTGTATATACCGGCGGCTTTGATAATGGTATTAAAAGCGGTTTTGGTATGGAAATATGCGAAGAAGAAGTTGTCTATCAGGGTATGTGGGAACAGGACACATATAACGGCTGCGGAATTCTCTACGAAGAGGGTTATCCCAAATACGCAGGCTGTTTTGAAAACGGCAGAAAACAGGGCAGGATCAATGAAATTGCCGACAATCATATTGTCAAAAAATGCATTTATAAAGATGATGAACTGATCTATATGTGTGAATATTCTGATGACGGAACGCTGCTTTATTACGGCAGTGTCAAAGATGGAGAACGCAGCGGCATGGGCTGTTCGTTCAATTCCTCATGCGAAAAGGAATACGAGGGTATCTTTAAAAGCGGAAAACTGGAAAAACCGATGCAGGTATTTTTCAAGGATCTGGAGGATATTCCCTCATGCAGTGAACTTTCGGACAGTGATTACGATTTGTTTATCCATTCACCCGAATATGCTGTTGAAACCAATACTGCTGACGGTATCTATACAGGACAGCTCCGGGACAGCAAACCGGAGGGCAAGGGTACGATCCTTTATTTCGACCACAGATATACAGGACAATTCCACAGCGGCAAGCCCGAGGGCAGCGGCGTGATCTATATGCGTGACGGTAGCGAAATCAAAGGCATATTCAGCACAGAACCTACCCCTTCCGGTGAAACTCTCATTTTCACCAACGTAACATACTATAGAAATTAGCAATTATTTTGGACGTAAGAAGTTTTAAGATTAAAGGGGAATAACTGTACTTTTTCTAAGTTGACGTCACTAAGAATCAAGGAAGGAAAGATTCATGGCTACATTATATATATCCGATTTAGACGGTACACTTTTGAATAAAAATGCACAGCTGACTGATAATACGATCGAAATTATCAGCAGTTTGATCGATAGGGGTGTACTTTTTACGATCGCAACGGCGAGGAGCCTGTCGTCAGTTGAAATATTGAAAAAGCTGAATATACAGCTTCCGTGCGTACAGCTTAATGGCGTACTTATGTATGATTTCGCTAAAAAAACCTATACAGGCTGTACGCCGATCACAACCTCAGATGCCGAAAAAGTGATTCAGATACTAAGAGAGTTTGACAGAATGTCGTTTGTGTATAAGGCAGATGAGGAATACGGGATCCATGTTGAATTTGAGCGTCTTTCCAATCAGGTGGAGCAAAATTTTTTTGATGTCAGAAAGGGTAATGATTATAAAAGTTTTGGTAAGGTCGATAAAATCACCGTTAGTGAAACTGACAAGGTGATATACTTTACAATGGTAGATGGGTATGAAAGACTGAAACCAATTTATGAAGAAATCAATAAGATCCCCGGCGTCAAACCGACTTTATACAGCGATAATTATTCAGATTTGTATTTTCTGGAAGTGTTCAGCAGTGCCGCAACGAAAGCGGCAGGTATGTTGAAAATCAAGGAAATGGTTGGCGCAGACAGAGTAGTAGCATTTGGGGATAATCTTAACGACCTTGAAATGCTGAAAGCTGCTGATATCGGTATTGCAGTGGGCGATGCTGCCGACAAAGTAAAAAAAGAAGCCGACCTCATTATCGGTAGCAGCTTTGAGGACGGCGTAGCAGAATATATGAAATTATATGTAAAGTAGATTGCTTGACGAAAGTTTTTTAGCGGATTCTTCCTTTTGAGAGTAATAGGCAAGATAATATTTATCGCCTTTTATTGTATGGATATCTTTCAGCTGTTCTTTCCCGATTTTTTTAAAATCGGTTGAAAGTCCTGAACCGTCCAGCTTGGAATAACATTCCTTTGCAGACCACAGCTTTACAAGCTCATTGTTTTTTTCGCTGAGTGTATTAATAGATTCAAACTCTGCTTTACTGCAAAAATAAGTGGCAGTGCGCAGGGAAATTCTCCTTGTATCGGTAATATCTACCGCGGTCTCTTTGTCTGATACAATACAAGCACAGGCATTGCGGCAGTGGCTCAAGCTGAAATAGATCTCTTGCGTGTCTTTCAGATACGGTTTTCCATGTTCACCGTATATAAACTGCGGTTTTTCGCTGATCCCGTACTGCTCTTTCAAAGCGAACCTCAGCATCAGATAAACAGCGGCAGAATTGATTTTATCGCTGTCGATCCGCATTTTATCAATTTTTTTCAGTCTTTGTAAACTCAGAAGCGGAATAGCCGCTTTCAGAAAATCATCACCGAGTGTATCGGTATTTTCAAAAATATAAATCATGTTTAATACTTCCTGCCCTTTTTATGGTTACGATATACTAATATTTTACCAACAGAATTGATACAAGTCAAATAAAGAGTGTATATTTTGTTTATTTTTTACAAATGATAGTATAAACATAGTCATAATGCTAAAATTTCGGTAGTTTTATCTATTATTATTTACAATTTTGTAACTCCTTGCAACATTCGTTAGCAAAAACTTGCAATTTGACACTTCCTTGTGATATAATGCATAAAGCACTGTTTGTTGACACTTTTTTATTTTTTAGTAACTACGAAATATGTATAGTAACTTTGAAAAGTAACTATTATGTATATCGGCGTGTTTAATGTAAACATATTGTGCAGTTATCGCTTAATTTAGCTTATTGGATTCACAATAGTGCAGTTTGTGCTGCATTTACTGACCCCGACGGCTGCCGTACGGCTGTACTGGGGGTTGATAATAATTGGTACGGAGAATGGCGGTATAAATATGGCACAGCTTTGTTTAGGCTGTATGAAGGAAAATCAGGGCGAGACAATTTGTCCTCTTTGCGGATTTGACAGCTCTGCCGAACAGCCGGCACCGTTTCTTCCGCTTGGCGTAAAGCTTCAGCAGGATAATTATCTTGTCGGCAGAAAATTGGACAATAATGCAGAGGGTGCAAGGTATATCGGCTATAGCGAAACAATGCACTCACCTGTTATTATTCATGAGCTTATGCCTGCAGGGATCTGCGGTCGTGCAAAGGGTAAAACGAATGTTGTTATCAGAGGCGGATTTGAGAACAGATATAATGAAATTAATGAAAAGTTTCTCAGTTACTACCGTACTCTTGCAACAATGAGAGAGCTTTCCGCTGTTGCTCCCATTTTCGATATCTTTACCGAAAACGGCGTTTCCTACGTTGTGGAGGAATATTATGATTCTATTCCTTTTACGGAATTTATTGAACGCAGGGGCGGCAGTGTAGATTGGAATACGGCACGTCAGCTTTTTATGCCGTTGATTTCGGCTTTGTCCGCACTTCATTCGGCAGGGATTGGTCATTATGCTGTTTCTCCCGAAAATATCACTGTTACCACATCGGGAAAACTACGATTGACAGGTTTTGCTATTGACGATATCAGACGTTCGGGTACGAATTTTGACCCCGAACTGATGGACGGCTGTGCGGCTATGGAGCAGTACATGGGTACGGCGGAGCTCACAGAGGCTACGGATATCTACGGCTTTACAGCGACGCTTTTCTATGCACTTACAGGCAAACTTCCCGAAAACAGCTGTGACAGAAAACCCGATGGCAAGCTTCCAATTCCTACATCTGTATTCAAGCGTCTTCCTTCTCATGTCGTAACGGCTCTTGCAGGAGGACTTCAGGTTTCTCCCAAAAAACGTATACAGACTTTTGAGGAAATGCGTACACAGCTTTCGGCTGCACCTACCGTTAAGGCGATTCAGACAGAAGCAAGCCGCAGTGCAAGACAAAGCGAAGCGGCTAACAGATATACACCCAAAAAAGGCGGTGTACCGGGTTCTGCATGGGCGGCTCTTTCCGTGCTGTCTTGTATGCTGATTCTTCTTGTAGCTGCAATTTTCTGGTTTAACGATCATCCAATCACTAACCTGAATATTTTTGTGGAAGAAACAGAAGAATCCAATGAAGAATCTGAAGAAGAATCCATTGATCCGAACCTGATAACTGTACCGAATCTGGTAGGTAAGGATTATAATGATATCATTTCCAAGCAGACAGCTGATTCCGAGTATACGATTATTAAGGCTAACGAAGAGATTTTCAGCGATAAATATGCTGAAGGTCAGATTGTTTCCCAGAGTCCCGAAACGAATACGAAGTCAGGAAAGGGTTGTATTATCGTTGTGACCGTAAGCAAGGGTTTTGCCAACAGGGAACTTCCTGTTATTGCAGGACAATCTCTTGAAACGGCGGTTACTGCATTGAATGATCAGGGCTTTATTGCTTCACCGGGCAATTATGTTGCGAGTGATTCTGTTGAAGAGGGTAAAGTTATCGGCTACGAAAACTATAATGCAGGCGATCTTGCGCCTTATGGCTCAAAAATTAATATCAATATTTCCACAGGATCGGAGAGTTCTTCCTGATATATCCGGAAAAAATCAAGCTTCGGGGTACAGAAATGTACCCCGAAGCTTTTTTGCAGCAAAAAGTAAAGACATCATTGCGTTCAGCACTGATGTCTTTAAATGATTTTCTTGATTTTTTCTTCTGTTTTTTGTATTAGGTTATAAAGTGACGGCGCGAAATCGGGATACTGTTTTGAAATAATATCAGGCGACAGATTCGGTGCAGAAGCAATATCAAGTCCTTGAAAGCCGTTAGCAGAATTGCCTTTTGAGAGCTGGTTGGCATTAGTTTCTATAATATTTTGCAAAGCGCTTGAAAGACCGGAATGCAGTTCAGGAAGTATCGAGAACATGGCCTGTGGATTCTTTGCATTAGCGGAATAGACTATTCTCATCATCTTGTAAACGGAAACCATGAGATAAGAAGAAATTTCCGTTGTAAGACCTTTATTATTGGCCTGAGCAAGTATTTCAAACAGTATATTGACAGAATTGTTGATCAGCTTTTTGTTGAGTGTAATAAGTGTGTTTGTTTTGCTGTCATCATCTGTCTGATCCGTGTGCGTATCGGGAAGATCGTCAAGTTTCAAAGTGGCCCCCGACCTGTCAGGTGTCCGACCGAGTAGATAATCGCATGAAACGTTGTAGTAATCGGCAATATGAATAACAAAATCAAGACCGCATTCTCTGATACCTTTTTCATAGTGGGAAAGGAGAGCCTGTGATACGCCCAGTTCCATTGCAGCCTGTTTCTGGCTAAGTCCCCGTTCTTTTCTGAGCAGGGTAATTATTCTTGGAAAATCATTATTCATGTTCCACCTCTTGACTTTACGGAAATAAAATACTAAAATAGAATAAATTAGCAGTCGAATTT
This sequence comes from uncultured Eubacteriales bacterium, assembly GCA_900317395.1. Lineage (GTDB taxonomy): Bacteria > Bacillota > Clostridia > Oscillospirales > Acutalibacteraceae > UBA1213. Next base: position 14,537 of record ONGS01000008.1, read on the forward strand.
AAAAAAGGCATAATTCGACTCAAACTTACATATAAACAGTATGTAAATTATATACCATTTAAAACAATTTGTAAAGTTTTTTTGGATAAGAAAATATTACAATTTTTTAAGGAGTTTATCAAAAATGCAGTCTTATGTAATCAATTTCATCCGTCACGGTGCTGTTGACGAAACTTTAAAGGGAAGATACATTGGTTCTACCGATGTTCATTTGTCCAAAAAAGGAAGAGAAAATCTTGTAAAGATCCGTGAAACCACAAACGGTTATCCGTACCCGCAGAAGCTTTACAGCGCACCACTTTTGCGTTGTACGGAAACCTGCGAGATCATCTGCCCGGGAATGGATATCAGCTATATCAGTGCATTCAGCGAATGTGATTTCGGAGAGTGGGAGGGCAAAAATGCAGCCGAGCTTGC
>ONGS01000183.1 GCA_900317395.1 uncultured Eubacteriales bacterium
AAATAAATATAAAATAAAAATTTCAATTTAAAAATCAGAAAGCTTATAAACTTGGCGTGGGGCGATAATATGTTTTACGAATACGGAATACGAATACGGAGCGAAAAAAAATTGACAAAATTCACATTATATCTTACAATATATGATATAGTATTGTAAAATACCTAAAACTATAACAATATTGGAGGAATTTTATATGAAAGCAGTCGGCTATGAATACTATGCCAATGATTATCAGCCTTTAGAGCCGACACTGAAACATTCTGATATGCTGGAATGTGATTTAGGTGTAACTGACCTTAAAGATATGGATAACCTTTTCAATAGGGGGTTGATTTTGGCGGAAAGTATGATACGATGACAAGCGGATACAGAACTGTTGTTACGCTTACAGCAGAAACAAGACAGTCATGATACCCATAAAAAATGATATACAAAAATGATCCGCTGTACCCTAAAAAGAACAGCGGATCATTTTTTATAGAACATAAAACAGAATACAGAAAAAGTGGAGAAGACTTCCGATCACAATAAAGATATGAAAAACAGAATGTATATATTTTTTCTTTTTGCCGACACCGTATAACACAGCGCCGATCGTATAGCTTAATCCGCCCAAAAGAAGGAAGAGAAAACCTTCCGTACCAATTTCCGACGTAACGATTCCCAGAACAGGAGCAATACACCAGCCGATGGCAATATACAGTATCATACCAAGCACTTTGTATTTGTTAAGATTGACAGCAGTAAAGGTAATGCCGAGTGCAGCCAATCCCCACACAACACCGAAGTAAATCCAGCCGAGTGCTGTGTTGTATTCACGTAGCGTACAGAGAGCAAGCGGAGTGTATGTTCCTGCAATCAGAAAAAAGATGGTACAGTGATCAAGGACTCTGAAAACCTTTTTAGCCCTCAGCTTGGGGCTTAATCCGTGATAAATACTTGACATACTGTAGAGTATGATCATCATACTGCCGAAAATTGCCGAACTGACAACGCCGTAGGTATTTCTGTGTATAGCAGCCATAATGACACATAGAACAGTAACGGTAATACCAAGCGCACCGCCGACAATATGGGATACCATATTGAAAATTTCCTCGCCTTTAGTATACTTAGGGATGGGAATTTTTTCTTTTATCATCTGAACACTCATAATGGAATCCTCACTTTTCGATTTCCTATATTATAACATTATAAAAACAATTTTTCAATATAATTAGCCTTATTTAACTTAAAACGAATATAAACACGCCGTACTCACATGAATACGGCGTGAAGTATCTGTTTGTCAAAAATTATTTGTGTTGTTGTTCGGATCATTGGAATTGTTGTAGAATTGTTGATAAGGGGGAGTGTTATTGTAAGGTTGCTGATTGTTGTATGGTGTCTGACCATAAGCATTGTTTTGACTGAAATCTTGATATGGTTGGTTGTTATATGGCTGAGACGAATCCAGACCTCCGTCATAGCCGGTGTAAGTTTGGATGGGACTGGGAGGAAGTGAAGAAGGGCGAACAGAATTGACGTAATTATTTTGTTGTCTTGTCCTTCTCAAACCTCCTGATACTTTTATGCCTGCAAATATCAATATGACTCCGAGAACCAGAATGATAAATCCGGCTTTATATGTATTGTAAGTTTCTCTTGAATTCCATTCATCAACCACCATTGCAGGATTATCGGGATCATAGTAAACAGTCATTGTTGTACCTTCCACATTATTGCTTGTTGCGGTATCCAGAGTAACGATATAATATTCACCGTTTACCTCATATGTAACATCAGCGACATAGTGACGGGCATAGCTATCATATCGAAGCTCCTGCACAATCCCTTCAACAGCGATACATCTTTCTTTCTGATCTTCTACATCATTCTGAAGCAGACCGATGCCTATAAAACCTAATAAAGCGAAAATCAGCAGTGCACCGCCAAGTATAAATAGAATGACTGCTCCGACGATATTTCCTTTTTTATTAATTTTCATTCTTCATTTTCTCCTTAATTTGAAAGCCATACAGAGAGTAGCTGTATGGCTTATGAATGTTATTTGTTGATTTCTGATTTTGAATTTATTAATCTACCAGATCAGGGTTGAAGCTTTCCTTCCACGGCAAACCAAATTTGTTAAGAGCCTCCATAAACGGGTCAGGGTCAAACTCTTCAATGTTGTGTACACCCGGTTTGTTCCATTTGCCTGTCAGAAGCATTGCCGCACCAATCATGGCAGGCACACCTGTTGTGTAGGAAACAGCCTGTGAACCTACCTCTTTGTAACATTCCTCATGGTCGCATACATTGTAGAGGTAATAAGTTTTGTCCTTGCCGTCCTTTTTGCCGATAAAAATACATCCGATATTTGTTTTTCCCTTTGTTCTCGGACCGAGAGAAGCGGGATCGGGAAGAACAGCTTTCAGAAACTGCAAAGGAACAATTTGCTTGCCCTCAAATTCGATTGGCTCAATCGAAGTCATGCCGACATTTTCAAGGCATTTCAGATGTGTCAGATAACTCTGACCGAAAGTCATAAAGAAACGAATTCTTTTGATCCCATTGATATTGAGTGCAAGAGATTCAAGTTCCTCGTGGTGAAGAAGATACATATCCTTTTCGCCGATTTCAGGGAAATTGTAAACTCTTTTAATTTCCATCGGTTCTGTTTCGACCCATTTGCCGTCCTGAATATAACTGCCCTTAGCAGAAACCTCACGGATATTGATTTCGGGGTTAAAGTTGGTTGCAAATGGATATCCATGGTCGCCTGCATTGCAGTCAAGAATATCAATATAGTTAATCTCGTCAAATTCGTGTTTTTGTGCATAGGCACTGAATACACCTGTTACACCGGGGTCAAAGCCGCTTCCAAGCAGAGCGGTAATACCTGCTTTTTCAAAACGTTCACGATAGGCCCACTGCCATTTGTATTCAAACTTTGCCGTATCAAGCGGTTCATAGTTTGCCGTATCTACATAGTCGACCTTTGTTGCAAGACAAGCATCCATGATAGTCAGATCCTGATAGGGGAGAGCAAGATTGATGACAACATCGGGCTTGAAGTCATTGATGAGAGCAATCAACTCATCCACATTGTCTGCATTGACCTGAGCAGTAGAAATTTTTGTTTTTCCGCCGTCCAGTTTTTGTTTGAGTGCATCGCATTTTGATTTTGTTCTGCTTGCAATACAAATCTCCTCAAAAACATCAGGATTCTGGCAACACTTGTGTATACAGACACTTGCAACACCGCCTGCGCCGATAATTAAAGCCTTTCCCATTTCATATACCTCCGAGAATATAATTGTTTTCGCCTTCGAGGAGCTGCTTAGTGACGTAAGTAGGTAAAGCGAAACAGCCCTTGTGAAGTCGTGTGTTGTAATATTGTGTATCAATGCCGAGCTTATTCCATGCACCCTCGTCAAAGTCATGAAGAGGGTGGAATTTTTTAGAAGCAAAGCCGAATAGCCAGTGTCCCGACGGATAAGTCGGAATATGTGCCTGATAAACCTTGCAGATAGGGAAGAACTCAACAAGCTTTTTGTGCGCCTGGCGCATTGCTTTGGAATAAGTCTTGTAAAAAGGACTTTCATGCTGATTGACAAGGATACCGTTTTCATTCAGAGCCTTGTAGCAGTTGCCGTAAAATTCTGTTGTAAACAAGCCTTCACCCGGACCAATCGGGTCAGTAGAATCAACAATAATGAGGTCATATTTATTTTCAACACCTCTGACAAAACGCAGACCGTCATCAATATATACATGAACTCTGGGATCGCTGAGCTTGCTTGCCACAGTCGGCAGATATTCCTTGCAGGCATCGACAACCATACGGTCGATTTCTACCATATCAATTTGTTCTATGGTTTTATATCTTGTCAGTTCCTTTACCGTTCCGCCGTCACCCGCACCTATCACAAGAACATTTTTGATGTTCGGGTTTGTTGCCATAGGCACATG
>ONGS01000190.1 GCA_900317395.1 uncultured Eubacteriales bacterium
CAGGAATTGTTTTCACAACATAAAGCTTACGTGTAGAAGGCTGTATATCCAGTTCTGTCGTATCATTAAACGGATATAACGGCTCAAGTTCATTATAAATAAATTTTTTCGGGGATATATCACTCATAAAAACTCCTCATTATATTCAATTTGTGAAAGGATGATCAAAATATGGGAAAAACAACAAAGGAACTCATAGAAAGTATGCAAAGCAGCAAGGACTATCATAGTTATCTGTTAAATAATAAAGATGAGATCAATTCTTCGAGAATGAAAATTGACCGTGCGCTCAATGTTATTTTAGTCGAAAGAGGTCTGAAAAAAGCGGATGTCATCCGTAAATCAGGACTTGACCGCTACTATGCCTATCAGATCTTCAACGGCACAAAACATCCTACCAGAGATAAAGTAATCATGCTCTGTATCAGTGCTGATATGACCTTTGACGAAATTCAAAATCTTTTGAAAATCACAGGCTATGCTATTCTGTATGCCAAAGACAGACGGGACAATGTCATTATTTACGGTATTAAAAACAAAAAAAATGTTGTAGATATCAATACCATTTTATATGAACTCGGTCTCACGCTTCTTGAATAATTCTGTAATATCATGACAAAAAGCAGTATATCAAACCGATATACTGCTTTGCTTATTTAACTGTTAAAGCTTTCATCGGAAGACTTTTTGATCTCAACCTTGCCATAAAGGGATGTATCGGGACGCTCGTTGATGCTTGCCCTTACCTGTGCGGAGTCACTGTCATTTTCAAATGTGCTGAACATACTGTCCTGCGGATGAGATTCATTTTCGCTGTACTGTCTGCGCTGATAGCCGTTTGTTCTTGGCTTTCTGTTATAGGAACCGTCTTTGTTGAAATTGCTGGTCCTTCTGCCTCTGTAGCCGCCCTTATCTCTGTAATTCGGCTTATAATCAGGATCGGGACCGATCACAACATGACGCTGGAGGTTTTCTCCTTCACTCCATGAGGTAGCACCTCTTACTTTCTGAACGGCAGTATGGATAATTCTTCTTTCATATGGATTCATTGGTTCAAGTGATGTCTTTACACCTGTTTTGAATGCTTTGAAAGCAAGCTTCCTGCCAAGAATTTCAAGTGTTTTTTCTCTTTTTTCACGATAGTTTCCGATATTAATGGAAATCCTGTAATATTCATTATCAACATGGTTAGCGATCAGCCCTGTCAAGTACTGGAGGGCATCAAGTGTTTCTCCCCTGTGACCGATAATAAAACCTACATCCTCACCATCTATATTGATAATTGCACCGCCTTCAACTTCTTCGGCTGTCAGTGTGAAATCCTCAATTCCCAAGTTGGAAAGAATTTCTGTAAGATAGGTCTTTGCGGATTCAAGCGGTGTCAGCTCAACATAAGCTTTAATAATAGCCGGCTTTCCTCCAAAAAATAATTTTTTCTTTTCGGGCTGCTGAACGACCTCAACCTGTATTTCATCACTGCCAAGCTCCTCACGAGCCTTTGCTTCTGCTTCTTCTATTGTTTCCGCAGTTATTGTTACTTCTTTTTTCATCTCAGACTTCTCCCTTATCTTTTTCTGCCCTGATAGCTGCTGTTGTTGTTATTTTTTCCTGATTTTTTTGACTTCTGCTTTTTGCCTGAACCTTTTCCCGATTTTTCTTTTGTTTCGACATTGTTGCTCTTTGCTGACGGAGCTTCATAATCAGGCACATCTATATATTCATATTTTGCTTCCTGTTCTCTTCTCAGCACAATTCTTTGTGCTTCGGCTTTCGCCTCCATAATGCTTGGACTGTAGAATTTATTCATCACAAGTGACTGGAAGAATCCCAGAACGGTAGAGGTGATCCAGTAAAATCCAACTGCACCCGGCACACTGTATGCAATCCATGCAGTAAAAAGCGGCATCAGAAATATCATCAGAACCATACAGCCCTGCATTTTTGTACCATTGAGCTTCTGCATAATAAACATACTCGCAACCGACGTCACAAAACTCAGAACAGGGATCAGCCACATCATCGACTGAAACGAACTCTGACTTGGTGTTGCAAGAAGGTCAAGACCAAGAAAATTGAATCCGTTGCCGAATTCGTTAATCTTATCTGCATCTGCCGAACTAAAAAGTGCGTTGCCGTTTCCGTCAACAAAATATTTCTGCAAAGAACCAAAATATTTTACAATACTGATTTCTCCGTATTGGCTGTTAATACTTGTTCCGAGTCCCGGAAGAGCAGAAATACTCTGCAAAGCCGAGCTGACCTTATCAGATGCAATATGAAGTGTATTTGTCAGAGGATTTCTGACCGAATAATAAACGCCGAACATGACCAGAATCGGTGCAAGCATAGGCATACAGCCGGCTGTCGGGCTTACATTTTCTTTTGCCATCAGCTTCTGTATTTCCTCATTGGCCTTGACACGGTCATTTTTATATTTTTCCATCAATTCCCGTTGTTTCTGCTGAAAACGGGCATTAGAAGCCATCGATTTCTGCTGTTTGACCGAAAAGGGAAAAAGCAGCAGCTTTATTATGATGGTAAACAGTATTATAGCGATACCGTAATTTTTGACGAGGTAAAATGCGAACCACAGTATGTAGCCGAAAATGCCTCCGATCGCATTAAAAATGATTTCCATTTAATCAAATCAGTCCCTTCACCTTTTTCCTTGCTTAATCTCATAGTTACTCATATAATCAATTTTTATTCTCGTAAGAAATACGCTTTATCCTGTTCTTTTTTTCAGGGACAGGGTCAAATCCGCCTTTTGCGAAGGGATTACAGCGCAGTATCCTCCATACAGTCAGAGCCGTTCCTTTCAAAGCTCCGAATCGTGTGATTGCCTCAATACCGTATGTAGAGCAAGTAGGATAGTATTTACACTTTGGAGGCGTTTTTGAAGAAATATTCCTTTGATAAAACCTAATAAGCCAAATAAGCGGGCGCTTCATTTTAAAACACCCGCCTCTTTCAGCTCTTTTCTCATAGCACGCAGAATATCGCCTGTTTTTACATACGGGGTTTTTCCTCTGGCAACAAAAACCAAATCAACTCCCTGTCGGACTTCTCCCGAAAGCGCACGATAGGCTTCCCTGATAATTCTGCGGGATCTGTTACGCAAAACGGCCTTACCGATTTTTTTACTTGTAGTAATTCCGATCCTGACATTACCGCAGCGATTTCTCATAACATAAGTTACAAGCACTGAGGAAGCATAGGAACGACCTCTGGAGTAAAGTCTGCGAAAGTCATTATTTCTTTTTAAAGTGATAATCTCACCCAAAATAATCATCCAATCTTTCAGTTTACTCAAATACAGACCGTCTGCAAAAGTTTAGTCAGAACAGCACTAACGGTTCTAACCGGAAATCAAAGACAATCATCAGTATGTAAGTCTTTTTCTTCCCTTTGCTCTGCGGCGAGCCAGCACCTTACGGCCGTTAGCGGTAGCCATTCTCTTTCTGAAGCCATGCTCCTTCTTTCTGTGGAGCTTCTTGGGCTGATATGTTCTCAGCATGGAAATTCCTCCTTTCAAAACATATACATCAAAGCATATTGGAACTGTCCAAGATATAACCTTGCACTGTAAAATTATAAACTATAAAACCCCTTCCTGTCAATAAAAATTTTTAATTTTATCGGAAAGTTGTAAAATAAAATGGCAAAAAAATAGCCAAAAAAGAAAGCTGTGGTAAAATGTTAAGCGACCAAACCAACATAACCGGAAGTAACAATATAAGCCACTTAAATAATATCACAAAAACAGAAATGATAAAGACTTAAATTTTGAAAAATATTAAAAATATAGTCACGCACTCAGAGACGTAAGGTCACGCAGGAAAAAATGTTTGAAATATGAAAAGTTTTGTGCTATAATTATTTTTGTATAAGTGTTTGCCTTTATTGTTGAAAAAAAGGCAAACAAATCGGGCATATGAACGACTGATATGCACAAGATTAAAAAAGAAACAGGAGAAATTATACTTATGGATTCATTTAACGAAGCGTGGGATGTCATCTGTGATTATTGCAGACAACATATTACAGAAGTGGCATATAAAACGTGGATCAGTAAAATAGAACCTGTCAAGCTGGATTTCGCCGAAGGCAAGGCTATATTAATGGTGCCGGGTGATTTTCACCGACAGACCCTTATAAGAGGTTATATGCAGCTGCTCAATGACGCCTTTGCCGGCGTATTCGGAGACGGAATAGAAATCGTTTTTACGGTACCGAACGAAGAAGTACCAAGAGAAAGCTCCCATACCGAAAATATCATTGATGCGGATTATGAATTTACTTTCGATACATTTATTGTAGGTTCTTCTAATAAATTTGCCCATGCGGCTTCTCTTGCCGTTGCAACAAATCCCGGCAGAGCCTATAACCCTCTGTTTATATACGGTAATTCGGGACTGGGAAAAACACATCTGCTTCATGCGATCAGAAATGAAATACAGAAAAACGATCCAAAAAAGAAAATTATCTATGTTAAGGGTGAGGATTTTACCAATGAACTTGTGGAAGCTCTCATGACAAAATCCAATATCGAATTCAGGCAGAAATATCGCCAGTCCGATGTTCTTCTTGTGGACGATATACAGTTTATCGGAGGTAAAGAATCTACTCAGGAAGAATTCTTCCACACATTCAATACCTTATATGAAGCAAAATGCCAGATCGTATTGACATCTGACCGTCCACCCAAGGAAATCAAAACCCTTGAGGACAGACTGCGCAGCCGTTTTGAATCGGGACTGATCGCCGATATCCAGCCCCCTGATTTTGAAACAAGAATTGCTATTATCAGAAGAAAAGCAGAGCTTCTTGAAATCGATCTTCCGAATGATGTGACAGAATATATTGCGACAAGGCTGAAAAGTAATATCAGACAGCTGGAAGGCGTTGTAAAAAAACTAAAGGCAAAAAATCAGCTTTACGGTGACAAAATTACCATCAATGTCGCACAAAAAACCATATCCGAAATCCTCAACAATGACCAGCCACCGCCACTTACAGTAGAAATGATTATTGACGAGGTTGCAAGGCATTTCGGACTGACAAGCGATGATATCCGCTCCTCAAAGCGAAACTCAAACATATCTAATGCAAGACAGATTGCTGTTTACGCTGTCAGGGAAATTACAGGAATGTCCATGAATGATATTGGAGAAGAATTCGGCGGACGTGACCACTCTACCATCGTATACGCCCTCAAACAAATTGAAAAAAATATGGATAAAGACCCAAAACTCAAAGCAACGGTAGACGATATTATCAAAAATATTCGTAACAGATGATGTTGAAAGGTTTTCAACTTTTCAACATCAGCCTGTTGAAAACACTTTCAAGAAACGATTTGGAATTTCAACTTTTATTCAACATTCCACTAACACCATTCAACAAGAATGTTAAAAGTTTAAAATGCTTGTCAAAATTTCAAGAAAAATCAAACAATGTTTCAACAGACGAGAAATCGGAAAAATAAAGTAAAAATCGGGATGAGAGGGAGATTTCAACAAATCAACCGCCTCTACTACTATTACTAAAAATATATCTATTTCTATTTATTATTTTTTGAGCAAAAAAGGAATGATCGCCATGAAATTTGAATGTAACCGCAGTAAGCTTACAGAAGCAGTTACAAATGTTCAAAGAGCTGTATCATCAAAGTCAACGATGCCGGCTCTGGAAGGAATACTAATCAAAACAGAAGATAACAAAATTACACTCTTCGGATATGATCTCGATATTTGTATTACCACATCGATTCAGGGTGTTACTGTGAAAGAAGGAGCAGCCATTATTACTGCTAAACTTTTTTCGGAAATTATAAGAAAGCTTCCTGAAGAAACAATTACAATTGAAGTTGATGAAAAAAACATTGTATATATTTCAAGCGGAAAGGTAGATTATAAAATCATCGGTCTGCCTGCTTCGGATTATCCTGAAATACCGATAATAAGAAGCTCGGATGCTATTAATATAGACGGAGAAATTCTTAGCTCTATGATCAGACAGACAATTTATGCTGTTTCTGACAAGGATATCAAGCCAGCTCATAAAGGTTCTCTCTTTGAAATAGAAAACGGAAGCATACGAATTGTTTCTGTTGACGGATATCGACTTGCTATCAGAACAGAAAAAATCGCTTACAATGGAGAAAAAAACTTTATTGTGCCGGGAAAATCCCTTTTAGAAGTAACAAAGCTAATCAATGAAAATACGGAATCAATCGATATCATCTCAAGCGGACGTCATATTATCTTTAAGATTGGCGATTATTCAGTGATATCAAGACTAATCGAAGGCGAATTTATGAATTATAAAACATCGATTCCAAGCGTCCATTCTACAGAATTGAAGGTAAACACAAGGAAGTTTATTAATACTATTGAAAGAATGTCACTCCTTCTGACTGATAAAATGAAAAGCCCGATCAGATGCTATATAGACGACAATCTCATTCAGACTACCTGTAATACACCGCTGGGGCAGGCAAAAGATGAACTGGATGTTGTTATGAACGGAGAAAATGTAGAAATTGGTTTTAACAACAAATTTCTTCTTGATGCTTTGCGTTACAGCGAAACTGATGAAGTTCGTTTGCAGCTTAACGGAGCACTTAGCCCGATGGTTGTTACACCGACAGAGGGGGATAGTTTTCTGTTCCTGCTGTTACCGATGAGGATAACAAAATGAGTACTGAAAAAATTAAAATCAAAGAAAATGAAGAATATATAAGGCTTGACAACTTCCTGAAACTTTCAGGAAGCGTGGAAACGGGTGGTCATGCCAAAATCGTAATACAAAACGGTGAAGTTATTGTCAACGGTGAGATCTGCACAATGCGCGGCAAAAAACTACATCGTGGCGATCAGGCCGAATTCGGCGGAAACGTTTTTGAGGTGTGCTGATTTGTTTGTAAAAAGTCTGGAATTTGAAAATTACAGAAATCTTGAACATAATACGCTCTATCCGACAGAAGGTATTAATGTGATATGCGGCGATAATGCGCAGGGAAAAACCAATCTGATAGAATGTCTGTGGCTTTTTACAGGAGGAAGGTCATTCAGAGGTTCAAAGGAAAATGAGCTGATCCGATTCGGAGAAAAAAGTGCAAAAATTAATCTGTGTTTCTATTCTATGAACAGAGAACAGACCATTGAAATGACCATTCAGCAGGGAAAAAGAAAACCGGTACTAAATGATGTAGCGAAAAATTATGTCTCTCAAATTGTCGGAAGCTTTTGTGCCGTGGTTTTTTCTCCGAACCATCTGACACTGATAAAAAACGGTCCCGATGAACGCCGAAGTTTTATTGACGGTGCAATTTGTCAGATTAAACCCTCCTATGCAGTTCTTCTGTCCAGATACAAAAAAATTCTGAATGAAAGAAATGCATTGCTAAAAGATATTCCAAGACACAGGGAACTGGAAGATACGCTTGATATTTGGAATGAAAGGCTTGCAGCAGAAGGCTCGCTGATTGCGATGGAAAGATTTTCCTATCTGAAAAAGCTGAATGAACCTGCATTAAGCTTTTATGAAGGGATTAGTGACGGAAAAGAAGAACTGAGTATTGAATATAAAATGAACTGTGGAATCAAAGAACCTGCCGACAGAAAAGAAATTGCAGAGACGATGCTTGAAAATCTCAGGCGACGTCAGAATGATGATATATACTGCGGTTATACGACTGTCGGAGTACACAGGGACGATTTGATCGTAAAAATCAATAACAGAGAAGCGCGAAGTTTTGGCTCTCAGGGACAACAGAGGTCGGCGGTACTTTCCATGAAGCTGGCAGAAGCGGCGGTACTGGGAAAGGAAAAAGGTGAAACACCTGTGATTCTGCTGGATGATGTTTTGAGCGAACTGGATTCTTCAAGACAGAATTATCTGCTGCGGAAACTAAGCGGTATGCAGGTATTTATTACCTGCTGTGAAATGTCTGTCAATGCTGAGAATGTGATATACATGAATGACGGCAGAATCCGCAATTCGGAGGAAAAATAATGTATCTTCATATCGGGGGAGATACGGTTGTCAATACAAAGAATATCATAGGGATATTTGATATGGATAACTCGACCGTATCCTATAAAACAAGGGAATTTCTATCGGAAGCTCAAAAAAACGGGGAAATCATCAATGTATCCTACGACCTGCCGAGATCCTTTGTATTATGCAGAGAAAATAATCAATGTAAAATTTATATATGCCAGCTTTCACCGATCACATTGATGAAACGTGCGGAGCAGGCAGAACTGTAAATGACAACAGGGTGTGAACGAAAGGAATGGTTTTATGGCTAAAAAACTGCTGACGGAATGTCCTTACTGTCACAGGAAAATATCTTTTTTTGGAGCAGCAATCCTCAAAACAAAGGGAGAGCATTGTTGTGCAGGCTGTAAGTGCATATCCAATGTGGTTATTAACAAATCGATTTACGGGATTGCAAGCGGCGCTTGTGTGTTCTCTTTTCTGATATTGCTTTTGTACTCCATTTACGGAGATCACGGAGATATCAGGGGAATTCTCTATGTATTTCTGCCGTTTCTGATTTTTTATATTTTGGTTCCGTTTTTTGTAAAGCTTGAACCATGCAATGATAAATCGGCTGTCAAAAAGCTGCACAGAAAAATCAGTCCCATCCCGCTGAACGAAAAGGGGACATCCTATAAGACTGAGCAGCCAATCGAGCTGAATGTCAGCGAGGACTTCAGTGCAAGTTTTATGAAGGCAAAACGAAGTGTGAAAATCAATGAAAGCGAATCCGAAGAGGAAAAGGATGACAGAATTATTGATGAAGATGATCATTCCGACGAAATCAATTCTCAGTTGGATTTTGATATTACAGGCAGTATGAATACACCCGAAAGTATCATAACAGAGGAACACACGGAGGAAGAATTACCCGAATTCAACGGTGACGAAATAGAGGAAAATACCATACCGTTTACGGATCATGCTCCGACAGAAAGTGATAATATTCCGTTAGTTGATGAATCTCCCGATGAAATGCCCGGAGAAGAAAACGAAGTTTCATTTTTATCTGGAAATCTTTCCTTTAGTGATAATGATATCCAACAAAATAACTTGGATATTCCTGATGAACCCGGTGAAGAGGTATCATTCATTTTGAAATAAAGAGGTGTCCGTATTGCTGAAACTGCCGGTTTGTCCGCATTGTCATGCTGTTTATAGATATAAGGAAGTAAGCAATATGAAACAGGGAATTCATTTTTGCTATCATTGTGGAAAAAAATTCAAAGTAAATAAGATATTATACGGTTCAATTTTTATCTGTATTGTATGTGTGCTTTTAATAGCGGCAAATTTACTGATTCTTTTCAGCTCGGATAATTTTATTCCGCTTCTGATTATGCTGTCAGACCTTGCTGTTATTACGGTTGCTGTTTTGATGCTACCGCTGACTGTCATCTTCAAAGCTGAAAAAATTACTAAATCAGAAAAGAAAAAGATGAAAAATAATAAATGAGGATTCAGAGAATCAAATATATATTTGAAAATCTAATCATTAACCACTAACTACTAACCACGGTTTGTTACGGAGGTAAGAAAAATATAATGGAAAATAATGACATTTCTCAAACAACGCAAGAGTATGGTGCTGCTGAAATACAGGTTCTTGAAGGTCTGGAAGCGGTCAGAAAAAGACCGGGTATGTATATCGGCTCAACAGGACCGAGAGGACTTCATCATCTTGTATATGAAATCGTTGACAACTCCATAGATGAAGCGCTGGCAGGATACTGTACAAAAATTGATGTGGAAATTCTTGAGGGAGATATTATCAGAGTTACCGATAATGGTAGAGGTATTCCTGTCGGTATACAGCCAAAACTTGGAATTCCGGCTGTAACTGTTGTATTTACGGTTCTTCATGCAGGCGGTAAATTTGGCGGCGGCGGTTATAAAGTAGCAGGCGGTCTGCATGGTGTGGGTGCATCTGTTGTAAATGCGCTTTCTGAATGGACAGAGGTAGAAGTTTATGACGGACAAAATGTCTATCGCCAGCGTTTTGAAAGAGGTGCACAGGTAACCGAGCTTCAGAAAACAGGGGAGACCGAAAGAAAGGGTACAGTTGTAACCTTTAAGGCAGACCCGAAAATATTTACCGAAACCACTGTATACGATTATGAAACGCTTTCTATCAGACTGCGTGAGCAGGCCTTTCTGAATGCCGGAATTCATATCGAGCTCAAAGACCTCAGAGACCCCGAAAATATCCAAAGCGAAAACTTTTTCTATGAAGGCGGCGTTTCAAGCTTTGTAGAATATGTGCATAAAAAAAGAGGTCTGGATGTCATTCATCCCGATATCATGCATTTTCAGGCAAAAAATGAGGACGATACGGCTTCTGCTGAAATTGCTATGCAGTATAATGACAGCTACAATGAGCTGCTTTTGTCCTTTGCAAATAATATACATACCACTGACGGCGGTACTCATGAAGAGGGCTTCAAAAGAGCACTCACAAGAGTAATGAACGATTATGCAAAAAAATTCAATATCATCAAAGAAGGAGAAAAAGGATTAAGCGGCGAGGATATCAGAGAAGGTCTGACAGCTGTTATCAGTGTGAAGCTGAAAGATGCTCAGTTTGAAAGCCAAACGAAGGCAAAACTTGGTAATACTTCCATTAGAAGCTTGGTTGATAAATTGATCAGTGATAAGCTGGAACAGTATCTGGAAGAAAATCCCGCAACCGCAAAGGCTATCTTTGATAAGGCATTGATGGCAGCAAAGGCGAGAGAGGCCGCAAGAAAAGCAAGAGATCTTGCTAGAAGAAAAACAGCGATGGAGGGCGCAGGTCTTCCGGGTAAGCTTGCAGACTGTCAGTCAAAAAATGTTGACGAAACAGAAGTATATATCGTAGAGGGAGACTCCGCAGGAGGCTCTGCCAAAAACGGCAGAGACAGACGTTTCCAGGCAATCCTTCCGCTTTGGGGTAAAATGCTTAACGTAGAAAAGGCAAGACTTGATCGTGTTTATGGAAATGACAAGCTGATGCCCGTTATTACCGCACTTGGCTGCGGAATCGGTGATGAAATTGACCTGAACAAGCTTCGCTACGGTAAGATCATCATTATGGCGGATGCCGATGTCGATGGTTCACATATCAGAACTCTGATGCTTACCTTCTTCTTCCGTTTTATGCGTCCGCTGATCGAAGAAGGTCATGTTTATATCGCACAGCCGCCGCTTTACAGAATTACCAAAGGCAAGGACAACCATTATTATGCTTATTCCGATGAGGAAAGAGATAAGATCATGGCAGAGCTTGGCGGAAAATATGAAATTCAGCGTTACAAAGGTCTTGGTGAGATGGATCCGCAGCAGCTTTGGGAAACAACAATGGATCCTTCTACAAGAATTATGCTCAGAGTTGAAATGGAGGATGCTGCGGCAGCAGACGAGGTATTCACCATTTTGATGGGAGATAAGGTAGAACCAAGAAGAGAATTTATTGAGAAAAATGCTAAATATGTACAGAATCTTGATGTATAATAGTAGAGACCGGAGGCTAAAGATTAGAGATCAGGTGTGCAACAAATTCTGTTTAAACTGACAGTGGAGGCACACTACAGCCACAAATAATATGCTGAAGAAAGGAAAAAATGAATGAGTGATCATGACTCTGTTGAGCCTTCAGAAAAGGAAATGAAGGCTGAAGAAAAAAAAGAAGAAGAGCCTAAAGTTTCAGAAAATGAGGACAATCCCGAATGGGATGGCTCGGAAGGCGAATTGGTAAGCGATGATGATGCGGAAGATTATGAAATACCCGAAACGGGATATAAAATTTCCTATGTTCTGACACAGGATGAAATGTATGACTGCCTTTATCACAGCAATATGATCAAAACCAAGGGAGCAAGGGCAGTTCTGCAAAGTATTTTGCTTGCTGTTGCGGCTGTGGTGTTTTTTGTTGTTTATTTTATGACAAAATCTCAGTACAACCAATACAATCTTGTTTTTGGAATTATTTCTCTTGTTACAATCGCAGCAATATGGATCGTTCCGCATATTTATCTCAAAAATATGGCAAAGATGATGGCAGACGGCAAAACCGTTGAGGCAGAGATCTATCCGACACATATTGATATCGGTAGGGATGACGGTCAGTGGAGTATTCAACTTGACGGAAGATCGCAGATAAAAGAATTTGACAATATCATTATGATCTATACCGAAAAAGACAGGGCTTTTGCGATTCCCGAAAGAGTCATCGAGCCTGATGTCTATAATGAAATAAGAGCAATACTTGAATCGGGAACAAAACCGAGTGAGGAATATTGATATGAGAAAAATCAGCAAATTGGAAATTACCGCCCGTTATGCAGAAACGGATATGATGGGCATTATCCACCATTCTGTCTATCCGGTTTGGTTTGAGGCGGCAAGAACAGAATTTATCAAAGTAACAGGAATTACTTATTCCGAACTTGAAAAACAGGGAATCATGCTTCCGCTGGCAGAGCTTTCATGCAGGTATATTAGCCCTCTTCATTATGAAGATGAAGTTACTATAGAAACAAGGGTTTCAAAATTGAGCTTTGCCAAAATAGAATTTTCTTACAGGGTGATACATAACGGTGAAATAAAAGCAGAGGGACAAACACTGCACGGTTTTGTCAGCAGTGAGACTTTCCGCCCGGTCAGCATTAAAAAGCAAAATCCTGCGTTTTATGAAAAGCTGAAAGAAATCGTTACTACCGGATGGTGATATTATGGCAGGAATCGGCGAAAAACCTGTGCTGACTTTTCGGAACAAACTCAGAATAAGAGAATATGCCGAGGGCTACAGGCTTTATGACCTTATCAGAGGTTCGTCAAAGGGACGGGAATGGAAAGCATCTGTATTTTTCTTTCTTGGAATTGCTATGCTGTTTATGCTGATGATGAACAATTTCAATATCCCAAAACTACCAGTCAGTACAATTGTTCTTTTGATTTGTATGTATATGTGTACGCATTATATTTATATGTTGCCTAAAAAAGCAAAGCTGAAAGGGGAGCGTATTTTTAAGAGCTCCAGACTTCTTTCAAAGGAATATACGTTCCAAATCGATAAAGAATATTTTATTATGGAAAACGAATATGAAAAACTGAAAAGATACTATACGGAAATCACCGACTGCATAGAAACAGATGAGTTGTTTTTGCTAATCGGGGGAATTAAAAAGCAAATCATTGTTATTTCCAAAAGAAGTCTGAACAAAGAAGAAAATCAGTTACTTTCACATCATTTCAAAAGAGAAATGATCAGGCAGTACCGAAGAACAAAAAGCAAACACAAAGGAAGAAAAATCTGATGAAATCCGAAATTAAAGAAAGCTTTTTGATAACAGAAGAAGATTATGTAAATATGTGTCTTTCAAGACAGAAATATTTTATCCCGAAGGAAAATAAAATTATTCTTGCGGTTATGGGTATCATAGCTATTCTTTGCGGGACGGCGGCTTTTATTAATATAAGAGGAAATGCTTACCAGATTATATGCTGGTTTTTACTGATAGCAATCGGTCTTTATGTTTTGTCCTATTATGAGGTGATCAATCCTCTAATCGTAAAGGATCATGCGACAAAGTTTTTTCGATACAATCATAAGCTTATTAATTCAAAAACTTTTACGTTTAATTCCGAATCATTCGGAATGACAGATCAGATGCATCAAATTAAGATTCCGGTAAAATTTATTGATAAAATTGTCGAAAGCAAAACAACTTTATTGATATTTTTAGATAAAGAAGAAATTACTTTTGTTCCGAAAAGAGTACTTTCAAAGGAACAAATTAATATCATCCGAAGCATTATCGCAGAGGAGAAATATGTCAGATTACCGAAAGAGGTGTAAATTTTGGATATACAAGAAGCATTGTCCAATACAAAAATTATAGATGTGGATATAGAAAGGGAAATGAAAAAATCATTCCTCGATTATTCTATGTCCGTAATCGTGTCGAGAGCACTTCCTGATGTGCGTGACGGATTAAA
Organism: uncultured Eubacteriales bacterium; assembly: GCA_900317395.1. Lineage (GTDB taxonomy): Bacteria > Bacillota > Clostridia > Oscillospirales > Acutalibacteraceae > UBA1213. Next base: position 14,026 of record ONGS01000190.1, read on the forward strand.
GCCCGTACACAGAAGAATTTTGTATTCTCAGTATGAGGATAATCTGACTCCCGAAAAGCCGTATAAAAAATGCGCTACCACAGTTGGTAATGTGCTTGGTAGATATCATCCGCACGGTGACAGCTCGGTTTATGACGCACTTGTTCGTCTTGCACAGGATTTTTCAATGAGATATACCCTTGTTGATGGTCATGGTAACTTTGGTTCCGTTGACGGCGATCCGCCTGCTGCTTACCGTTATACGGAAGCAAAAATGAGCAAGATCTCTGTAGAAATGCTGACCGATATCGACAAGGAAACAGTGGATTTTATCCCGAACTATGACGACAGCCGTAAAGAGCCGTCAGTGCTTCCGTCAAGATTCCCGAATCTTCTTGTTAATGGTTCCAAGGGTATCGCTGTCGGTATGGCAACAAATATTCCGCCGCATAATTTAGGAGAAGTGATAGACGCTGTTTCGTGCGTGATCGATAACCCCGATGCCGACCTTGAGGATATCATGCAGTATATCAAAGGTCCCGATTTCCCGACAGGCGGTATTATCATGGGCAAAACCGGTATTCGTGCAGCATATGCCACTGGTCGTGCCAAAATTACTGTAAGAGCAAGAGCAGAAATCGTTGAGGAAAAGAACGGCAGATTTAAAATTGTTGTGACCGAGATTCCATATCAGGTCAATAAAGCAGAGCTTGTTTCAAGCATTGCCGACATGGCAAAAAGCAAAAAAATAGAGGGCATTACCAATATTGAAGATCACTCCGACAGAAACGGTATGCATATAGAAATTACCGTCAAAAAAGAGGCTTCTCCGCAGATTGTGCTGAATAACCTTTATAAGTATTCACAAATGCAGGTTACCTTTGGTATCATTATGCTAGCAATCGTCAACGGTGTGCCCAAAATCCTTAATCTGAAAGATATCTTACAAAATTATATTGATTTTCAGGTTGAAATTATCACCAGAAGAACAATATATGATCTTAAAAAGGCAGAGGAAAGAGCGCACATTCTCGAAGGCTTGAAAATAGCAATCGACTTTATTGATGAGGTTATTAAGATAATTCGTTCTTCCAAAGATCAGCCAACCGCAAAACTCAGACTTTCTGAGCGTTTCGGACTTGACGATGCTCAGACACAGGCTATCGTTTCCATGCGTCTGGGTCAGTTGTCAGGTTTGGAAAGAGAGAAGATCGAAGCGGAATTGGCAGGACTGTTGGAGAAAATTGCCGATTATAAGGATATTCTCAGCAACGGTGAAAGACTTCTTGGTATTATCAAAAGCGAGCTGAATGAGATTAAAAGAAAATTCAGTGATGAACGCCGTACCGAAGTAGCAATGGTAAGCGGCGAAGTTGATATTGAAGATCTGATCCCGTATGAGGATTGTGTACTTACCATGACCAATCTCGGTTATGTGAAGCGTCAGAAAATGGATACCTATCATACCCAGCGCAGGGGCGGCAGAGGTATCAGTGGTATGAACAGGCGTGATGAAGATGTGGCAACGGATATGTTCGTGATCGGAACGCATGACTATGTATTGTTCTTTACTAATCTTGGCAGGGTTTACCGTCTGAAATGCTATGAAATTCCCGAAGGTTCGAGAACCTCAAAGGGAATGAATATCAATAATCTCCTTCCGCTCAGTGGTGAGGA
>ONGS01000002.1 GCA_900317395.1 uncultured Eubacteriales bacterium
GCTTCTTCTGCAACCGAATGGTCGGGGCTTTCGCCGGTGTAATGGATTCTTATCAGAACAACAATAAGATAGATAACAATAATTACCAGAAGTATACCGAGGAGCCCCAAAATAAATTTCAGAACTCTTCTCTTTTTCTTTTTCTTTTTCTTTTTCTTTCCGGGTTGGGGAGCTTCTTCATAATCTTCCTCGTTTAAACTGATCTCTTCAAATTCCTCATCAACAGGTTTGTCGTCATCGTAAAAACCATCGCCGTAATTCATGCGACCACTGTTACTGTAAATATCTCTTTCTGCCATTTTAAACGCCTCCTTTAAAACAGCGGACGGAGCGCATGGCTGACGGCCACATTGCTCTGTCCGCTGTATTTCGGTTTTTATTCTGTATCTTCGTCGTCTGATTTTTTCAGAGAGTTGTGGCTGTAGAATACGAAGTCAGCAACTTTATTTCTGAAATTCTCCCAGTCGATAATCAATATGCAGTCGGTATATTGGCCATTGATATATACCGGTCTTTCATAAGGATCGGAATAGTAGAAATCTACCTCAATATTGCTGTAATCAGGTGCAGACTGCGACATGATATCATATTTGAGATATTTGGTGATATTAGAAGCAAGACCGGTGATTTCCGTGGTTTTGAGGTTTGTTGTTACCATAGGACCTATCTCATAAATAATATTCAATACCTGCGTTGCACCGGATTTTTTCAGCTTGTTAATCATTATACTGATAACATTGCGCTGACGCTGTGTTCTCACATAGTCATCGCCGCTGCAGATACCGTCTTCGCCTCTGTTTCGTGCATGCCATAAAGCCTGTCTGCCGTTCAAATGAACCTTTGCGACCTCTTCTCCGTCACTATTCGGTTTATAGGTATAGCTGTAGGCGTTGAGCTCGTTTCTTGTTTCGACCTGATTGTTTTTCCAGCTCTGCCAGTCGATATAATCGACTTCTTCCTGTGTTAGCTCGATATCAATACCGCCCAGGGTATCAATGATATTTTTGAAACTTTTAAAATCCACGATTGCATATCTGTCGATCTGGATACCATAGTTTGCCTGAATCGTTTTAACTGTCAGTTCAGCCCCCCCGTAGGTAAAGGAGGCATTGAGCTTGTTTTCTCCGTAGCCGGGAATCGCTACTACAGTATCACGCATGAATGAAAGAAGTTTTAGTTTTTGTGATTTTGTGTCGATCGACATCAGAATCATTGTATCGGAGTTACCTGTATCCTGATTTGCTCTTGTGTCTGCGCCGATCAAAAGAATATTGAGGATTTGTTTGTCATTAAGAAGCTTTCCTTGATAGGTATCAGTATTCTGTGTTGTAGAAATCTCCGGCAGAATTGCGGAAGTATCATCTTCATCAACGGCACTGCTTTCTGTATTGATAGCCTGATAATTTACACGGTTGAAATAAGTGTACATGACAATGCACCCTGTACCCGACACAAGCATAATCAGAGCCAGCAAGGATGCACATACACTTATAATGATACGTTTTCTCGGTACCTTTCTTGTTTTCTTTTTGGGGGCAATAAAGCTGACTTCTTTTTTATTCTGTTCACTTGATTTTGGAAGCTTTAAGCCGTCATCACTCACAGTATTTTTATTGTTAGCGGAATCCTTGATCGTTATATCTTTGTCCTTACTGTTTTCGGTGTGGTTCTGTACCGAAGTAGGTTGGGGTTTTGGCTCAACCGTATTTTTTACCTCGATTGGTTTTGGAACGATCGGTTTTGGTTCAATCGGTTTCGGTGTGATCGGCTTAGGAATTACGGCATTGGATGTTGTCGTTTTGATTGTTCCAACAGAAGGTTGAGAAGTGGTTTTTCCCACAGATTTATCTCTGCTTGGAATGGGAGCGCCATAATCAATTTTATTGTCGTAAAACACTATTTCGTCAGCAGTATTATTCATCTGCGATTCTGCCTTTACAGGAGGAACAGACGATGGGACAGCCTGTGAAGGAGGCGGTATCGGTTTGTCGAAATCGGACGACGAAGCCGAATTCTGCAAAGCTTGTATTTTTTTTGCTCTGATTGCTTCCGTTGCGGCTTTGATTCGCTGCTGTGATTCGGAATAGATATCCTTGTTCTCATCAGACATAGATAATCTCCTTTTTATATAAAAAAACAAATACGAACAATGTACACTCTAAAATAACATTATAGAATAGTTTTTGTCATTATTCAAACAAAATGCAAAAAAACAGCGTGATTCATATTTTTTACATATTTCAACATCATTATATTGTATATTTTTATATGTTTATTATGCTATAATGCAATATTCTGCTCATCCAGAGAAAGACTGTAGGAAGGAAGGAAATCTCTGATAAAAATATCGACCTCGGGCATATGAAGGTTACTCAGATATTTTTCAGATTCTTCTTTTGCCTTTGCAAACTCATTATTGCCCATCTGTTCTTCCTCAATACATTTAATCAATGCGGAAAGCTTGTCCGCAGCTTTGACAAGTGCAAGTGTATATTCATCTTCTCCGTCATGAATAATCAATTTTTCGTAATCCTCACGCATATAATCGGGGAGAGAAGACAAAAGCTGCTTTGAAGCCTCGTTTTCGATATCGGCATAAGCGTTTCTAAGTGTCTGGCTGGAGTATTTGATCGGTGTAGGCAAATCACCCGTGATAATTTCCGTGCAGTCATGATAAAGTGCCAGAGCCGCAGCGTGTTCAGGGTTTGTAATGCCGCCGCAGCATTTATTGTTTATGACACAAAGTGCATGAGCAATCATAGCGACTGTCAGACTGTGTTCGCTGATATTTTCGATTCTTGTATTATTCATGAGTGACCAGCGATTGATATATTTCATTCTTGACATAATTGCAAAAAAGTGATAATTAGTCATCCTGTTACCTCATCATTATATTTCTTATAACAATTCACTATACTATAAAATAGCACAATTTTTGACTTTTTACAATAGTTTTTTACATTTATTCTGTTGAAATTTTATTATGTATATGTTATGATAGTTCAGATTTAATTTGGAAGGAAGAGAATGATGAGCGTTACTTTAAGCTGTGACAACTGTGTGCATTATGTATATAATGAAGATTACGAAAGCTACGAATGTCTTGTTTCCGTTGACGAGGATGAATATTATTCCATCGTTACGGGGAAATATGGTAGCTGTCCGTACTATCGAAATGACGACGAATACGGAGTTGTAAAAAAGCAAATGTAATTATTTTACAGATGAAAAACTCCGCCCTGTGGTTGGGGCGGAGTTTTGTGTAGATGAAGATTATTTAACTATCAGTATCTAATATCCCAAATAGACGCAGAGTGAAAAACTGAATCCAATAATCACATAAATAATGAAACAAGGAAAGGGATACCGTATGAGATGAAAGACATAATCACCGTAGCGAGTATCAGACCGCCGAAGATCGCAATGCAGGCGTCTTTGAGCTTGAAATGAAATAGTGCTGCAACAAGAGCCCCTGTCCATCCACCCGTACCCGGGAGAGGGATTCCCACAAAAAGAAAAAGTCCCCATTTTTTGTGTTTCATAATTTTTGAAGCACCTTTTTCGGCTTTTTGCTCAAGTTTATTGACCATTTTTACAAATCTTGTATTTTTCAGAAGATCAAATATTTTTTCAATAAATAGCAATATGAACGGTATTGGAAGAATATTACCGATAATACAAATCGGGATAGCACGCCACATATCCACATTCAGAATACTTGCGGCGATAAGGCCGCCTCTGAGTTCAAGAATCGGGCAAAGTGATATGATAAAAATGACCAGCTCGGCAGGCACCCCACCAAGTGCTGACACAATATTCTGAATGATACTTTCCAAAATCAATTCCTCCGTTTTATAAAGTCTATCTTATTTATTATATCCTAACTGAATGTCCTTGACAATACCTAATTTATCGTTTTATGCAATATTTGTGTACAGTATTTCAGAAACGATACTTTCTTTGTTATTGTTAAATAATTCCGGGACTTTA
>ONGS01000030.1 GCA_900317395.1 uncultured Eubacteriales bacterium
AGAATTCAGCTTGCTCATAAAAATCTCCTTTACATTCTCGGTTTTGACACCTGTTTCCTCTAATACTGTCTGCTCATCGATATTCTCAATATCACGTTCCATATAGTTAAAAATGTTGTTTGTTTTCATATCAATAACCCCTTTCCGTAAGAAACGCTTTCAGCTTTGCTCTCGCGCGTTTTATCTTGGATTTTACTGCTTCAAGCTTCAAATCCAATGTTTCTGCGATTTTCGGTGCGGTCTGATAGTAATAAAAATATCTTACGATAATTTCCTTGTCAGGCTCTCCGAATTGTGCCAGCGCATCTTCGAGGTCTTTTTGAAGAACCTGACTATCGATATTGTCATTCAAGCTGTATTCATCCGCCATTAATACATCCTCGATATCGACGATTTTTTGGGAAGAAGCCGCCGCACGTGCCTTATCCAGTGCACGGCTTTTGGCAATACTTGCGATATAGCCCTTAAGCGAACCTTCTTTTACCTTCTCTGAATTTTTCCACAGCACAAAGAACACATCAGCCGCTGTTTCTTCAATATCGGAGGTGCTTAAACTCCCTCGTGACATATTGTAGATAATTGTCGATACATAGGGTGTATAGCGTTCCATAATTTCTTCTATTGCCGACTCGTCATGTTTCTTCAGCTTTTTAATCAGTTCATTTTCTGTCATGGTCTTCGTCCTCTCGCAGAAACTGCGCATTTTCTTAGGTTTTCATTTTGGTATTCATTGAAATTTCAACTTTCATTAATATAAACGTAAAGGAAAAGAAAAAAGGTCTTGATTTTTCAAAAAAATTTAAAAAGCTTTACAAAAAAAGCGACCGATATTTTTAAATACCGACCGCTTAACTTATTCACATTATTTGCCTTTAGCCGGCTGCCTTTGCCTTGTCAGAGAAAAGAAGTCTCAGTGCTTCGGCACTTGCATAACCGTCCTGGTCAAGTCCGTTCTTTTTCTGGAACGCCTTGAATGCTTTGGCAGTTTGCTCACCGAAATAATCTGTAATACCGTCCTCAAACTTGCCGTAGCCGAGGTCTTTCAGTCTCTGCTGGATATTCTTGATAGCCTCGTTCTCGTCGCCCTGACCGAATTCCATATCATCGGTTATTTCAAGAGAATTGTCCGCTTTAACTTTGGTTGTCTTTTCTGTTTTACTGCTTTCGTTTTTGGATTCTTCCTTTGCAGAAGTCTCTGAAACTTCGGAGCTTTCACTTGTTTCGATGCTTTCTTCATTCGTCTGTGATTTCAGCTCAGGATAGATTGTCTGTATGATAAACGACAAAACCTCTGTCATGGAATCGCCCTGTCGGTCAAATGTCTTTGCATCGATCTCGTACACTTTTTTATTCTTTACAGCATCGAGATTTTTATATCTTTCATCACTCATAATTTGTTTCTTGACTCCGACATCACAGAAAATATAATTCGGATTGGAAAGTTTGATTGCCTCGGAAGTATTGAGCGAAGTTTCGCTTGCGGCACATACATTCAGAACTTTTGCATAATTAAACAGCTGCCCGCACATAGCATCATCAGTCGCCGCTGTTCCGTCCACATCATACAAATAGCAGGCTGTGATCTGTGCTTCATTTTCATCTCTGTCAGGAATCGTTCTTTCCATGGCGTCAAAGCTCTGCAACAGGCTACTTGCCTTCTTTTCGCCGTTTTCTCTTCCTGTTTCGTTACCACCCATTACAGCAGAAATACTTTCATACAATATAGAAAGCTCCTTGCTGTCATGTGCTTTTATCATATTCAATACATTATAATCATCCTCGTTAAGCTCCTCCAGAACTTCCTCTGGAACAGTTCTGTCTGTAAAGACAACATCAGGAGAAACGCTTGCTATTTTCTGAACGCTGATACTGTCCCTTGCACCCACAGACGGTATGTTGTCAAGCTCTTCCTGATCACATTCATCCGTTTTGGCAATAATTGCATCCGCATAACCGCAAGCAATCAGAATATCCGCCACGGAATCACTCAGGCATACAACACTTTCCGGCTTTGCATCAAATGTATGACCTGCTATTTTTACAGGGTATTCATTGGCCGACGAGTCCGAACAAGCTGCTGCAGAAATTATCAACACCCCTGCGATAGCTGCCGCCATTAGTCTTTTTATATTATTCATTCGTATTTTCCTCCTCGTTTTTCTTCCTTGCAAGAACAGAACTTATATACTGCTTTGCACATCTCGGAGAACGGCCGCTTCTTGCAAGTGCCCACTGCTCCGCTTCTCTGATCAGTTCCTGATCATATTCTATTCCATTTTCCTTTGCAAGACTCTGTACAATATCAATATATTCCTGTTTGCCCGGCTTGCTGAAATTGACAGTAAGTCCGAATCTGTCAGAAAGAGACAGTGTTTCCTGCATCGTATCGTTTCTGTGGATATCATCGCCTGCCCTATCGGAAAAATTTTCCTTAATCAGATGTCTGCGGTTGGATGTTGCATAAATCAGGGTGTTTTCAGGGCGAACCGCAAGTCCTCCCTCCAAAACGGCTTTCAACTGTGCATAGCTTCTGTCATCATCGCCAAATGAAAGATCATCGATAAATATGATGAATTTCAACGGTATATCGGCAATTTTTTCAGCCAAAAGCGGAAATTCAGAAAGTTTGTCTTTTGGTATTTCCACCATTCTCAGGCCGCTTGTATAATATTTGTTAAGAATTGCTTTTACTGTTGAGGATTTTCCCGTACCCATATCGCCGTACAACAAACAGTTGTTACACTGAACACCTTCCAAAAATGCCGTGGTGTTATCCACTACTATTCCTCTTTGCAATTCATAACCTTTCAGCGACTGAATATTGATACTGTCGGGGAACACAACAGGCTCTATATTCTTGTTTCTCCAGATAAATGCTCTGTATCTTGCAAACATACCACAGCCGTTATGTCTGTAATAATCTGAAAGTTTTTCAAAAGCAGTATTTTCGTCTGAAAACTCTTCCACAGGGTCGCCTGTTCCCCATCTCGGTAATGTATCGGCTACACTGCCAAGGTCTTCACGGAACCGATAATCCTTTATAATGTCTTCTGCGGTAATTTTACCTGCTTTATTGATTGCGGAAATATCTCTTCTAACCGCCGCCTCTGTCCATTCCGTAAGTCTGTCTGTCTCACCTGCGGCCGCCGCCCTTGAAAAAGCGTTTTCATCAAAAAGCGCCGCCTTGCTCAGACATCTAGCCAGACTGTCGGAATATCCTCTGCGACACAGAAGCTCAAAAAAACGTCCCCACTTTTCCAGAAAGCTCTGCACAGGCTCATCAAGTGCGCAAAGCAGATCATAATAAGCCCTCGGCACAGTGCGGTTTTTAATTCCCTTATACACCGACAATGACGACAGCATCATTGCCGCTTCTCTTGTTTTGTTCATAAATTCCATCTTCTTCTCAAATAATTACTTCATTCGACATTTTCCGTACATCAAGATTATAACAATTATCTGACATTTTTTCAATAGTCTAATATACGAATAAAAATAAAAAACGCTTTTAATCTATGTTATTTTCTGCTATAATATAATAAATTATATTCGTAACTTAAATTGGGAGCGGCAGCTCGCCGCTAAATTATGATTTATTATAAATACAGCAATTCAAAGGGTTTTATTTATGATCAAAATTGACTTGATAACAGGATTTTTAGGCTCGGGAAAAACAACATTCTTGAAAAAATATGCAAAATATCTTCTGGACGGCGGCTGTCGTGTTGGAATACTTGAAAATGACTACGGTGCTGTCAATGTGGATGTTATGCTTTTGCAGGAACTGGAAGGCGAAAACTGCGGCATTGAGACCATTGCAGGTTCTTGTGACCGTGACTGCCATCAAAGACGTTTTAAAACAAAGCTGATTGCCCTTGCCATGAGCGGATATGACAGAGTTATCATAGAGCCGTCGGGAATTTTTGATATTGACGAATTTTTTGATTCCCTGCATGAAGAACCGCTTGATAAATGGTATGAGATCGGCAATGTTATTACTATTGCAGAAGCAGGACTTGAAAATGAGCTTTCTCCGCAATCGGAATATCTTCTTGCTTCTCAATGTGCCAACGCCGGAAAAATCATTCTGAGCCGTACACAGGAAGTAAGTACCGAAGCAATCCAAAACACAATGACCCACATCAATCATGCATTGGAGGGTATCGGCTGTAAACGCAGGTTTGACAATGATATCATAAAGAAAGACTGGGCAGAATTTAACCGCAATGATTTTGAAGAAATTATTTCTTGCGGATACCGAAACGAAAGCTTTGTCAAAAAATTCTCGGAACATAGCGGATATCAATCCCTTTATTTTATGAACACACATATTAATTCCCAAAAAGCAGAAAGTATTGCGAAAACACTTTTAAGGGATACTTCTTTCGGAGATGTTTTTCGGGTCAAGGGTTTTATTAATGAAAATGAAAAGTGGCTTGAACTGAATGCTACGCAAAAATCTCTGACACTGAAACCTCTCGAAAACGGACAGGATATCATCATCGTTATTGGCGAAAACCTGAATAAAGATAAAATCAATCGATTTTTCGGAGGAATCGAAAATGAAAATACCTGAAAATATACTGATCACAGCAGGCGGTACGGAGGAAAAAATTGACCGTGTAAGAAGCATTACCAACAAAGGTACGGGGAAACTTGGCAGTCTCATTGCTGAACAATTTGCACAATATAAGGAAGTAAAAAATATCTACTATATTCACGCAAATAATGCGGTTCTTCCCGAATGCGACAAAGTAACATTGATTCCAATTACCTCGACTGATGATCTTTTGAATGCCGTCACTAAGATTTGCGAGGAAAAGCAGATCGATGCTGTGATTCACAGCATGGCGGTCAGCGATTATCGTGTACGATCTGTTCTTTCTGCAAGCACTGTTATGGCAATCGCACAGCCGGCAGACGGACTTGAAACACTGTTTTACTTTTCCGATAGGGAAAGTCTTACCAAAAAATACAATAAAATTCCGTCAGATACAAAAGACCCTGTGATTTTTCTTGCACCTACACCAAAAATTATACCGCTGTTCCGACAGCTTCTTCCGCAGGCTGTCATTGTGGGCTTTAAGCTGCTTGACAATGTTTCCCATGAAGAACTAATCAACACGGCACACAGGCTCCTTATCAAAAACGGATGTGATTATGTTCTTGCCAATGATTACACCACCGTTGAAGCAGATAGGCATGAAGGTTTTTTAATTGATAAAAACAAAAACGAAAACGCCTTTTCGGGCAAACAAGCAATAGCAGAAGGTATCGCAAAAGCAGTAATGAGCGGAGGAAAGTTATGAAAAATATCATTTTAGGAGTGACAGGCAGTATTGCCGCCTACAAAGCGGCTGACATCGCCAATACTCTTACCAAAGAGGGCTGCAGTGTTCATGTTATTATGACAAAATCAGGTCAGGAATTCATTACGCCGCTGACATTTCAGTCGCTTACCAAAAACAAAGTGCATACCGATATGTTTGCTGATTATATCCCATCCGAAATAGAGCATATTTCCCTTGCGCAAAAAGCGGATTTGGCTTTGATTGCGCCTGCAAGCGCCAATTTTATTGCAAAAGCGGCGGCTGGTATTGCCGATGATATGTTGACAACGGTCATTCTTGCTCTGCGAAATAAACCTATTATTGTATGTCCTGCCATGAATACAGCAATGTATGAAAACCCTATCACACAGAGAAACATACAAATACTCAAAGACTTCGGTTATTATTTTGTCGAACCGAGAGAAGCCATGCTTGCCTGCAAAACAATAGGCAAAGGTGCATTGGCAGAAAATGAGGTTATTTTAAATTTTGTGAGAAAAATTTTGTTAAGAAGAACTTCATAATGAAAAAACAACGCTTTATCAGATCTGCGGCTGTGCTTCTGTCAGCTGCGGTGATTTTCGGCACTGCTCCAACAACGGTTTTTGCGGCAAACGGACCGCTTGAAACCTATACAGACAGCAGCGGTAATACACAGTATCCTGCCTATATTGTATTTTCCGATTACGAACAGAATACAAACGGTGTGCAGATACTTAAAACCAATTATAATGTCTATGCTGACGGCAAATCAAATTCAGCTGCCCTTAAAGGCGCATCTTATGACAAAAAATCAAATACCCTTACTGTTAACAATCTAAACAATAAAACTCTCTGTCTTGAAACAAACGCCATGGGCAACGATTTTACACTTAATATTGTGGGCAAATGTGAACTTGCACAAATTATTATTCACGGCGATGACCATGGCGGCAGCTTGAATATCGTCGGCTCAGGAACTCTGACAGTCAATGCTTCAAAAGTATATGACACTGCTGTTCTGCTTTATACGGAGGACACCAATTCAGTACTTGAATTTTCAGATAAAACAAATCTGAATCTTTACGGAAAAGTAAACACCGCCGCTGTTATTCGCACACGATGCAGTGATCTCTATACAGCTATAAAGTTAGGAAATGGTCAGAGCAACGAATGTGTCAGCTCACAACGATTTTCGTATGATTATCCAGAAGAAGTCAGTGCTGTATTAATCGACAATGATTTCAAAAAAGTTTCAGGATATAAAACAACATCCACCTCAGACCCTGACGGTATCTATGCGGCAGCCCTGGTATGGTATACTGATGAAAAAGGCGAAAAAACAGGCGAGGATCTTTACGATATCAAAAAATATATTTATTCTGAAAAACTGGGTACTTATATTCAGGATGAAAGCTTTGAAGTCCTCAGCGACCTGACAGCAGAAGAGGTAAAAAACAAAGGCTACACAATCGATAAGGACAATGAATTTACTTCTGCCGATATTATCATAGAATCCGTATATATCTATACCGATAAGAATGGTAAAAAATATGCAGTTTCGGGAAATAACACTGTATATGATTTTAATGAAGATACGGCAGAGATTTACGGCAGAAATTACTATGTTCTTAAATCAAATACATCTACAACACTTTCAGAACTGACTCCAACTATCCATACGCTTCTTTCCGACCTCTATGATTACAGCATTAATGAAACTGATTTTATTTATAAAGCAAAGGAACAAACAAAAATAACAAATTTAACTCTCGGAACACAGAATTATACTTATAGTGCAGAAGCAAAAAAGCCGAAAGTTACCGTTTACGATTCTGACGGATATGTTGTCGATGCTTCCAATTATTCTGTAACCTACAGTAATAACATACAGGCAGGCACAGCAACAATCACCGTAACCGCCAAAGGGGATTATAAGGGAACTCTTACAAAGAATTACAATATTGCAAAAAGGGATATTTCGCCATTTTCAGTGACTCTTTCCGCAACTTCTTATCAATACACAGGCGCAGCAAGGAAACCTTCCATTACCGTTAAAAACGGCACAAGGACACTCAAAAGCGGCACAGATTATACTGTATCCTACAGCAATAATATAAAGGCCGGCACTGCTACAGCTAAAATAACAGGTAAGGGCAATTATACGGGAACTATCACCAAAACATATACGATCAGACCCCGCAACATATCTGCCAATACCGTTTCTGGTTTAAAAACTTCCTATATTTATACCGG
>ONGS01000005.1 GCA_900317395.1 uncultured Eubacteriales bacterium
AGGCGTATGGGATTTTGGAGAAGTCTTCTGGCCCGACATTATTAAGGAAGAAGTATATTTCTTGTACCTTTTCGTTAACCTTGGCCAGGTTGACGGTGATGATTTCGTTGTCGAGTTCGTCGTTAGTTCCAGCGTCACCTTGCATGTCATCGCCACTATGGTTGAGAGCTCCGTCTTTCGAGAAGAGCTTGCCTTTCGGCAGGTGGTAGTTAGCCAGCCAATCTTTACGGTATAGTGGAGAGTAGATGTGGTCGATGAGGTTCTTGTTTTTTTTATTTTTGATGCAACTTAGGTCAAGGTCCACTTCTTTGAGTTCTGGAATCTTTTCCGTCTGTCTTCCGAATCCGAGTATCCCTTTCTTGATTGTTTTCGTGAGCATTTTCCCCGTGGGGATCATTCCCCAGTTGCATCCCACGCAGAATTCCTTCAATTTGGCGCCATTGTCTTTAGAGAGATTGACGCGCTGTCCTTTTGTCAAATTGATAGCCATGGTTAAATGTTTTTTGTTTGTTTGATATTGGGAGAGTGTTCTCTTGTTTCCGTTCTACTTTTCTTGATGTAATCCCTTATGCACGATCTGACATAACCCCTTGGGTTCATTATCATCAGGTGTTCCTTGCAGATATTTTCCATAATTTTGAGTATGGCATCGTCAGCGTACATTTCAGCTTTTTCCTTGGTCAAGTTGTTTCCGACATTGAAAGCATAAAGGACATATTTATTCCGGTCGCTGTAGATGTGCAGGTAGAGTTGTGCATTCGCCTTGTCGTTGTTGTGAAACACATCTCTCATCAGCTGGAAGTATTTCAGCAGATATTCTATTTCCTCGTCAGAGATTTTGACTTTGTTCATTCTTTTTTTGATGACGAAAGACATTCTTTGTCCGAATGTTTCCGCTTCAATGACCCCTTCCCCTTTATCCCGGAACGAGTATCCTTTAGGAATGTCGACAGGCGACACATTGTTTTGGGCGCAGAATATGAGTTTGTTGACTGGCACGACGGTGCGTTTTCTGTTTTGCTGAAGCACCACGCAGTTGTTGATGGGTTTCAGCGGCATACCTCTTTTTCCGATGATGTTTTTGCCATCATCGGCGAGGTAGTATCCAGAAAATCCTTTTATCTCAATCATATCGTATTTGAATCAATTGTTTGTAGTATGAAGGGCGAGTGGTGACCATTAAAGTGAGAACACACCCGTTTCAATCGGGTTCTTGTCCCTTTGGGGTGGGGGAGCAAGTCAAGATTTTGCGTGTTGTGCGTATGTGAATCCCCATCCATATTGAATGTCACAATCCGAGTGTGAGTTATGGAAAGAAACCAGGCGTTTGACTGTGATGGAGTTGTCGTTGTCGAAATCAATTTGTGCGATGGCACAGAAACGTCTTTTATCATTTACTTCTCCCATTTGCACGTTTACAGGTTGTTGGTGTGGAACGGTAACTTTGACCACGGCATCCGTCAGGCTCCATTTAGCGGCACCTTCGTAGATGTATGCATAGACGATGATGCGTTTGATGTCAGCCAATCCTTTGGCATTAACGATGATGGTTTCATTTGAGGAGTCATTATCGCCTCTATCGTCCCCTGTGTGCCAGATGTAAGGAGGGTTGATGTAGCATCCCTGTTTGGTGATTTGGTCTTTCGGTCCTCCGTCTCCATCTCCGAACTGCAGAGCGTCGATTAATTTGCGTTTGCCGTTTCGGAGCTCGTAGTAGCATCCCAGATCAAGGTCAACGGGAGCGTTGTTGCTCCATGAAAGCTGGATGACTATTGCACCTTGCTGTTCATCTTTTTGAAGTTGTATGTGATGCTGAGCACCTTTTTTCTGAAGGATGATGGGCATGATATTATGGGCTTTTATTGTGAAAAAATGTGTTATGTTGCAGATGTTACTTTATCTTATGGATTGAGTTGGACATATTTTCCTTCTATACCCGATAGTTTGAGTCTTCGGTCACATTCCTCACCGAATGCCACAAGGCAGGAGCCGAAAAAGGGATTACCTCCGCTACCGTCAGGCCGTATGAATTTTACCCTGTGCCGCATGAAAATCATTGATTTTGCTTTTGGGA
>ONGS01000006.1 GCA_900317395.1 uncultured Eubacteriales bacterium
ATAAAATGTCAGTGAAATTAAGCGACATTTAATTGTTTAAGCAGATCGTTAGCAGACAGTCCGTTGAAGATTCTTCTAGGGTAGTTAAGGTGTCCGCCATGTGATTCAGCACGCTTATATCCTTGTCACTCAGGTCAGAAACATCTATTGTTTTCTTTTTATCGATTCCCATCAGATAGTCAATCAAGACATAAAAAATGCCTGCTAATTTCACAAGTACATCAGGTGAGGGCATAGTCATCAATTTCATCACATAAAATCCAAAATATCTCCCTCCGAGTCATCATAAGACCCGAAGGGAGATATTTTTTTATAACTTTTTACAAGTTAAATTTTTGGGGATGAGAATATCAAGCGTAACATTTTGACAGTATCCCCTCAATCCTCCGTCGTAATATAGAAAAGAGAAACTTCCATGGCACAAACACTATGGAATTATACTAACGCACTCTATGAACTTGTTCAGACCAATTCAGACTTACTTATAATAATCTGGCAACGGCTCTGACGAAAACAGCATCGGTATCGGTCTTTCCCTTGCAAAGACGATGAAAAGAAGTATCGTATATAAGATACACTATTATTCTCGCTTATATGCCTGATGAACATATAAAGGAGGTATATTGCGAAGACACTCTCCCCTGATGGTCTGGAGAATGTTCCGAAGTGGTTTACAATCTTAAATCGAAATGATCGGATGATACAGTAATCCGGTATTGCGGTTTTCTATGTGCATAAGGTCACGGACGGAGCTGCGAAGTTCGGGGATAAGACGGAAAATAAGAGATTACAGATAATAGATATCTAAATTCAATGATATTACAATTTATTGTATATTGTATACGAGAAATTATAGTCGTGTGAGAAAATAATTTTTATAACAAAAAATATTGAATTTTGTGATTATTAGTGGTATTATGAATATGCAATTGGAGAGTAGTTTTAAAGTGCATCGTCGTGTTTCTCCGGTTATTTTTGTTGTGGATTTTTGTATATTTTCTCTTGGATTTATACTTTCAATCTATTGTTTCCCTCTTGCTTTGATTTTAAGTTTCGACTCCTTTTCTTCGTTCGGAACGTTTTTCTCCTTTTACACAGTTCTTGGATGTCTGTATTTTTGTTTGGCTGTTTGTGCGATTGGGAAACCTTTGGTGGAGGGACTTTGAGTTGGGGAAATTCACTGGTTTAGAATCGATAAAAGAAATATGGAACAGTTTGTGTCCTGATTTAGTTAAATTATTTGTGATTGATTTATGACAGCGAGTTTGTATAAGAGTTAAGGGTGAGTTTCTTCAGCTTTAAAAGAAGATATAGATACCCTGTTTATGGGATTTACGGAAGCAGAAGCCGTGAAGCTTTTTGCTAATACATACCTTGCACTTCGTGTCAGCTACTTCAATGAGCTTGATACCTATGCTGAGATGAAAGGTCTTGACACACAGCAGATCATTGAGGGTGTTTGTCTTGACCCAAGAATCGGAACACACCACAACAATCCATCTTTTGGTTATGGCGGCTATTGTCTGCCTAAGGACACAAAGCAGCTTCTTGCCAACTATGCGGAAGTACCGGAAAACCTGATTGAAGCTATCGTTGAGAGCAACCGCACGAGAAAAGATTTTATTGCCGATAGAGTACTTGAAATAGCCGGTGCATATAAAGCAGATGACAGCTATGACAAGGCTAAAGAAAGAGAAGTCATTATTGGTGTCTATCGTCTGACTATGAAAAGCAACAGCGATAATTTCCGCCAAAGCTCTATTCAGGGTGTTATGAAACGCATCAAAGCCAAAGGTGCAACGGTAATTATTTACGAACCGACACTGGTGGATGGCAGCACGTTTTTTGGCAGTAAGGTTGTTAATGACCTTGAAAGATTCAAGGAGCTTTCTCAGGCGATCATCGCCAATAGGTATGATAGCTGTTTGGATGATGTGAGTGAAAAGGTTTATACGAGGGATTTGTTTGGAAGGGATTAAACCATAGGGAAATGCTAATATGATTATTACAAAAACCCCATTCCGTATGTCTTTTTTTGGTGGCGGAACAGATATGGAATACTATTTTAAGGAAAATGGCGGAGCAGTGTTGTCAACCACGTTTGATAAGTATTGCTATGTCAATGTGCGTCATCTTCCACGTTTTTTTGATTACAGTACTGAAGTATCCTATTCAAAAACTGAAAGAGTTACGAATGTAGATGATATTCAGCATCCGGCTGTAAGAAATGCAATGAAAATGCTCGATATGCACGAGATCAGACTTACATATGAAGCAGATCTTCCTGCACGTTCAGGACTTGGTACAAGCAGCTCCTTTGCTGTTGGTATGCTGAATGCTTTTTATACTCTGAAAGGCAAGTACGCTGACAAGAGAAAGCTCGCTGATGAGGCAATTTATCTCGAAAGAGTTCTCTGTCAGGAGGCTGGCGGTTGGCAGGATCAGATTGCTGCGTCTTTCGGTGGATTCAACAGAATCAATTTCAACGAGTACGGTTACGAGGTACTTCCTGTGATCATCTCCCCTGAGAGAAAGAAACAACTCAACGATAATCTATTTATGTTCTTTACGGGCTTTACACGTTTTTCATCTGATGTACAGAAGGCTAATTCATCAAGCCGTCCGAAGGATAAGAATGCAATGCTTAAAGAGATGTACTCTCTCGTTGATGATGCGGAAAAGGTTCTTACCGAAAAGACAGCTGATCTTGATAATTTCGGTAGACTTCTCGACCATACATGGAAGCTTAAGCGTCAGACCGGTTCTGCTGTTTCCACAAACAGTATTGACGGTTTGTATTCAAGAGGTATTGAAGCCGGTGCGCTGGGTGGAAAGCTGCTTGGTGCCGGTGGCGGTGGATTCCTTGTGTTCTATGTTCAGCCTGAGTATCAGGAAAACGTCAAAAAGGCTATGAGCAACCTGATGTATATTCCGTTTGAGTTTGAAAATGGTGGTACAAGGGTTATTCATTACACACCTGAGAGCTATGAGCCTCTTAATTAAGGAGTCGCTATGAAAGCAGTTATTATGGCTGGCGGCAGAGGTACAAGAATATCCTCTGTAGCGTCAGATATTCCTAAACCGATGATGAAGATTGAGGGCAAGCCCGTTCTTGAACATGAAATAGAATGTCTAAGAGATCAGGGATTTACTGATCTGATAATAACTGTTAGCCATTTAGGACATATCATTATGAACTACTTTGGTGACGGTGAAAAGTTTGGCGTACATATTGAATATTTTAATGAAAAAGAGCCGCTTGGCAATGCCGGTGCGCTTTTCAAAGTAAAGGATAAGCTGACGGAAGACTTTCTTCTTCTGAATGCCGATGCGGTATTCGATGTTGATTTCAACAGAATGGTCAGGTATCACAGAGAAAAGAATGCTCTTGTTACACTCTTTACTCATCCGAACAGCCATCCCTATGATAGTGGATTGCTGATTGCAGATGACAATAAGGCTGTTCTGAAATGGCTTGCAAAAGAGGATGAACGACCTGATTGGTACAGAAACAGAGTTAATGCCGGACTTCATGTTATCAGTCCTGAGATTTTCAGTTTGGTTGATATTGATGCTGATAAGATCGGTACGATGGGAGAAAACGGTAAGATTATCAAGGTTGATCTTGACAGACAGCTGCTTAAACCCCTTGCAGGAACA
The DNA here is from genome assembly GCA_900317395.1 of uncultured Eubacteriales bacterium. GTDB lineage: Bacteria > Bacillota > Clostridia > Oscillospirales > Acutalibacteraceae > UBA1213. Next base: position 3,661 of record ONGS01000006.1, read on the forward strand.
GGAAAAATGTTCTGCTATGACAGCCCCGAATATGTCAAGGACATGGGAACTCCCGAACGCTACGAAAGTGTGTGCAGGGATTTTCATGACAGCAAGGTTCAGGCAAAGAACCTGAGTAATAAGCAGAAGGCTGTATTCCTTGACCGTGACGG
>ONGS01000215.1 GCA_900317395.1 uncultured Eubacteriales bacterium
ATTCTGAATACCATAAAACAGCGGTCTGAAATGAATTTTCAGACCGCTGTAATGGTGTAAAATAAATACGGTCTATATAAAGTTGCAGCGTAATTGACAAACAGGTACTGCCGTTTTTGTTGACAAATATAATATCCAACTATATAATTATATTTGACAGTAAAAAACGAGGAGAGATGTGAATGAGAAAATACTGGCTTGACAATATCCGATGGGGAACAGTCTTTCTTGTTGTGATTTATCATGTGTTTTATATTTTTAATGCTTCCAATGTTTTTGGCAGTATCGGAAAATTTGAGCGTGTTCAGTATCAGGACAGTATATTGTATTTTGTTTATCCGTGGTTTATGGTGCTGCTTTATTTGGTTTCGGGTATCAGTACAAAATATGCACTTAAAAAATACAGCAACAAAGAATTTGTGAAGGCAAGAACGGTAAAGCTGCTGGTGCCATCCACTTTAGGTGTATTGGTGTTTCAGTGGATGGGGGGATGGTTCAATGTTGCTGCAGCTGAGGGCTTTGACAGTATTCCAAATGATATTCCTGTGGCAGCAAAGGCGGTTATACAATATATTTTGTCGGTGATATTCGGCATAGGACCGCTTTGGTTTATACAACTGCTGTGGCTGTTTTCTCTGATTATCATCCTTTTACGGAAAGTCGACAAATCGGAAAAATTCTACAGCCTTTGCGGAAAAGTGAATTTTCCGGTTATGATTTTGTTTGCTCTGTTAATATGGGGGTCGTCCTTTGTGCTGAATGCGCCGATCGTTACTGTTTACAGAGTGGGAATTTATTTGACGGCATTTCTTCTCGGTTATTTTGTGTTTTCTCATGAGCAGGTTCAGGAAAGAATTCAGAAATTTGCCATTCCGCTTGCGGTTGTGGCAGCGTGTATGGGAATCGGTTTTACAATATTATATTTTGGTAAAAACTATGCCGATAATTCCGTTCTGACCTCGCCGGTGACAAACATATATCTTTGGACAGCAGTTCTTGCGGTTCTGGCGTGCGGAAGAAAATTTTTGGATAAAACAAATAAATTTGCAGAATATTTGTCCAAATGCAGTTGGGGAATCTATATTATCCACTATCTCCCGTTGATCGCATCGGCGTATTTTCTGTACAACAATACCGAACTACCCGGAATCGTGATATATGCCGCTGTACTGGCATTTACAATAATTATATCGTTGCTTTTGTATGAGCTGATAAGACGTATTCCGGGTTTGCGTTATGTGATCTTAGGTATCAGAAACGATAAGGAAAAGACAAAAACAATCATTAAGAATGAGGAGAAAATATGAGTAAATTGACAGATTTATCCTATGTGAAATCTGTGCTGGCAAAGCACAGTTTTACATTTTCAAAGGCACTGGGACAGAATTTTCTGATCAACCCGAGCGTTTGCCCGAGAATGGCGGAAGAATGCGGCTGTGGTGACAGCGTGGGAGTGATAGAGATAGGTCCCGGGGCAGGCGTGCTGACAAATGAGTTGGCAAAAGTTGCCTATAAGGTTGTTGCGATAGAGCTTGATAAAAGACTTCTGCCGGTGTTGGAAGAAACATTAAGCGAGCATGATAATATCAAAATTATCAACGGAGATGCAATGAAGCTTGATTTTGTAAAGCTGATTGAAGAAGAATTTAACGGCGGCGAGGTTGTGATATGTGCCAATCTGCCGTATTATATCACATCACCTGTTATTATGCGCCTGCTGGAAGAGAAACTGCCGATCAATTCGCTTACCGTTATGGTACAGAAAGAAGCTGCAGACAGAATATGCGCACAACCGGGCACAAGAGAGTCGGGGGCAATTAGCGCAGCTGTGAATTATTACAGTCGTCCCGAAATGCTTTTCAAGGTATCAAAGGGAAGCTTTCTTCCTGCTCCGAAGGTGGATTCGGCGGTTATCAGACTGCATATCCTGAAAGAACCGCCTGTTTGCGTACAGGATGAAAAAATGTTTTTTAAAGTCGTAAAAGCGGCATTTTCACAGAGAAGAAAAACACTTTCTAACTCTTTGAGTTCAGGTCTTTCTGTACCGAAGCAAGAAGTAACTGCACTGCTTGATAAATCGGGCATAAAGTCAAATGCCCGAGCCGAAGAAATGACAATGGAAGATTTTGCTAAAATAACAAACAATGTTCATACAATTAGCAAATAGCAATTATTTGTATGGAACCACATAGTAAAAACTCACACCTGACAAATTTTTGGGGTGTGAGTTTCTATTTTTTATATTATTCTGAATAAAAGTATTCGGGTGCAGGGGCACAACGCCTCGATATTATTCACTTTGGGCTTCATCATAGGGGTAAATCAGGATTTCTTCTTTGTCAAGCAAAAAGGTAACGGTGTCATACTGGTGGAGTTCAACTTCGCCAAATTCAAAACATTCAATCCAATCGTTGGTGAAGCCAACAACCATGCTGCCGTCCTCAACGGCAATACATACGCCTTTGAAGACGACTTTGTCGTCCAAGGTGATATCAGTATAGGTAGGCATATCACGGAAACGCTTAATTTTCATTTCCTCGCCCCTGATTTCGGGCAAAGAAAGCTCACAGCTGTAGATTTTGTCTGTTTCTGGTGTGATATAACGAGACATCCATGTTCCCATAAACGCACCGATTCCCGATTCGCCTCTTACGGTTATTTTGCCATTAAGCTCTTTGATGATCTGTTTTACTTTAAGTACCATCGTTCATTTCCCCTAAAAAAGCTTGTTTGAAAAAAGAGCGTTTCGGTGTACCGAAACGCTCGGAGTTGCAAATTTCAGGAATTATTCCTGTTCCTCTCTCATTTTTGCGAAGCATTCGCTGCAGTATACAGGGCGATCCTCACGTGGTTTGAAAGGCACTCTTGCTTCCTTACCGCATGCTGCGCATATACCTGTGAACATCTCACGCTCAGGTCTCTGAGCGTTCTTTCTTGCGCTGCGGCAAGCTTTGCATCTCTGCGGTTCGTTTTCAAAACCTTTGGAAGCATAGAATTCCTGTTCACCGGCAGTGAATACGAATTCCTCACCGCATTCTTTGCAAACTAAAGTCTTATCCTCGTACATTTGTTTTACCTCGCTTTGGTATAGTAATAAATTTCGCCCTCGGACGGAATTGCACCGCCTCATTTGAATTTTAGTCAACGCTCTCCTGTTATAAGCTACATGGGCATATATTGATCATAGTGCTTTAAATGGATATTATTTTAAAATTTTCAGTTTTTTTCGTACTCTTTGCATAGCATTATCGCAGGATTTTTTTGTAATGCCAAGTTCTTTTGCCATGCTATCATAAGATTTTCCGTCAAGATACCCGGAAAGAACAGACTTTTCAGTATCAGAAAGTCTTTTTTCAATCTGGATCCACAGCTCTTTTACATTTTCTTTCGCAACAACGACATTTTCGGGCTCACTTACAGCAGAAGCAGGTTCTTCTGTCTGATCGCTAAGTGGAACGGCGCAGCTGTTGATTTTGTTTTTGTTACTGTTGGCAGCTCTGACAGCCGATATCAGGCGATTTCTGATACATACGCCGGCATAGGTTCTGAAAGATGCTGTACTGTCGGGGTCATAAGTTCTTACGGCATTATGCAGACCAATCAGACCTTCCTGAAAAAGATCGTCTTTTTCGATTCCCTGATGATAAAGTTCTGCGGACTTGTTTCTTATCACAAAGATATATCGTACCGACAGAGCGCTGAAAGCCTCCTGCACACCCTTGTTGCAGAGTTTTACAAGCTGTTCATCGCTGAGAACTTCATATTTTTCGGGAAACTCAACATCCTGCATTGATACACCTCTTTATTATCTGTACTTTTAAATCATACACTATTTTTTTTTATAAGTCAATAAAATTTTTATAGAAAAAGTAAAAAATGTAATACTTTGGAATATTGTTGTAAAACATTTCCCGGCCTTTGTATAAATTAACAATACCATTATTTTTCTTCGGAATTAAGCCGATTTAACGGTCAATTTTCCTATAATGTGTATCATCTGTTTGTATAATACGACAAAGTTGATGTCATTTTTTGTTGAATTGTTGCGGCAAATCAAATCTTGTTATATACTTTAGTTAGGTTGAAGGTGTAACGTGGGGGAGTTAGATAGTGATAGGGATATACTCAACCGGAGGTAAAAAATTTTTTTGAATCCCGAATCCTATTCTCTAACCACTAACAAGGAGGATCTTAATGGTAGTTAATATAAAAAGTATGGGTCTTTTCGGAATGGATGCGTTTCCGGTAAGTGTGGAAACAGATGTATCAAGCGGTATTTCTGCATTTGAAATTGTCGGTCTGCCTGATGCATCAATCAAAGAAGCAAGAGATAGAGTTCGTTCTGCAATACGCAACTGCGGTTTTGAATTTCCGACAAAGAGAATCGTGGTGAATCTTGCGCCTGCCGATGTCAAAAAGGTCGGCGCATTTTATGATTTGCCGATATTGGTGTCGCTGTTGCTGTCAACCGGAGCAATCAGCAGCGAACTTAGTGACAGTGTGTTTATTGGCGAAGTTTCTCTTGCCGGAGAGCTTCGGAGCGTTAATGGTGTTCTCCCGATGGCAATAGCTACAAAAGAACTTGGCTGCAAGAATTTTTATGTGCCTGCAATGAATGCGAGGGAGGGCGCTGTTGTGCAGGGGATCAATGTGATTCCTATAAAAAATGTAAGTGAGCTTGTTATGCACCTGAGAGGCAAGAAAACGATCCGACCTGCCGAGCCTGTCAGACCCGAACAGCTTCCACGGATCAGCAGCTTGGATTTTTCGGATGTCAAGGGTCAGTTTGAGGCGAAAAGAGCACTTGAAATTGCGGCAGGCGGCGGTCACAATATTTTACTGATCGGCAGTCCCGGAACAGGAAAATCCATGCTTGCCAAACGTATGCCGACAATTATTCCCGACATGACATTTGAGGAAATGATCGAAACGTCGAAAATTCATTCCGTTGCGGGTACCATGCCGCATGATACTTCCTTGATTTGTGAAAGACCTTTCAGAAGTCCTCATCATACGGTATCGCCGGCAGGTCTGACCGGTGGCGGAAGTATTCCTCACCCCGGAGAGATTTCTCTTGCTCACAATGGTGTACTGTTTCTGGATGAGCTTCCCGAATTCAGTCGTAATGCAATGGAGATTCTCCGGCAGCCGATCGAGGACGGTCAGGTGACGATTTCAAGAGTCAATGCAACGCTGACCTATCCGTGTTCGATCATGCTGATTGCAGCCATGAATCCCTGTCCTTGCGGATATTACGGTCATCCTTCACGAGAGTGTACTTGCAGCAAAAAAGCGGTTTCTCAGTATCTTGCAAAGGTATCGGGACCACTTCTTGACAGACTTGATATTCATGTCGAAGTGCCGCCGGTGGAATTTAATGATATTTCTTCTCTGGAAAAAGCAGAATCCTCGGAGGAAATCAAAAAGCGTATAGATAAGGTAAGAAAAATTCAGAATGAACGATTCAAGGGTACGGGTATTACCTGTAATGCAAGAATCACTGCTGCTATTCTCAATGAGGTATGTCCGCTTGATGATACTGCGAAAAATATTATGCAGCGTTCGTTTGATTCTATGGGACTTTCCGCAAGAGCTTATGACAGAATTCTGAAAGTGGCAAGAACGATTGCTGATATGGATGATTCGGAAGTGATCAAAAGAGATCATATCTTTGAGGCCATTCAATACAGAAGTCTTGATAAAAAATACTGGAGCTGATTTTTACAAATTGATAGTTTTGTATGATTTGCTCAGTGTGTTTTTTACAAAACAAAAAGAATGTATAACGGATAACACTTGATTTTTCTGTGTAAAAGGCATACAATAAAACAAAAGGAGGAGATAGAAATGAAAGTAAAGAATTTTGGTAAAAAATTGACAGCAGGTGTTCTGGCAACGGTCATGGTTTTCGGTACAGCTTCATTATCAGCAAGTGCTGCTACAACCACCACCATCGGCGGTAAATCCACTATTATTAATGCAGATATTCCAATCAACGGTTCGGGCGCAACGCTTCAGGTTGGTAAAACTTATAATCTGCCAACGCTTGTGTCGAGTCTGACGGGAATTAGCTATACGGTATCGGTCAGCAATGACAAAGTGCTGAAATATAAGGATAATAAAATAACAGCCGTAGGTACAGGTGATGTTACACTAACGATCAAGCTTAAAAGCGGAACGGAGTTCAAAAAAACTTTTCACATTGTTAAACCCGAGGTATCCATTACATTAAGCCAAAGTAAATTAAGTATGTTGGTTGGTCAGTCGAAAATCCTGAAAGCAATTGTTTCGGAAAGTAAGGCTAAGGTAACATGGAGTTCTTCCAACGATAAGGTTGTTTCTGTTGATCAGAACGGTAATATTACAGCCAACAAAAGCGGTTCGGCTGTTGTTACAGCAAAGTCAAGCACAGGAAAAACCGCTTCCTGCACAATCAATGTTAATAAACCTGTTGCTGTAACAAAGGTAAGTGTCAGTAAAGCGAATGTTACGGTTCATGTTGGTGACACTTATAATGTAGGTGCATCTGTATCTCCTGCAAATGCAACAGATAAGACTCTGAAATATACCAGCAGTGATACAAGCGTTGCGACTGTATCAGCCGGTAAGGTTACTGCTAAAGCAGCCGGTACGGCAACGATTACAGTTAAAAGTTCCAACGGTAAAACAGCTACCTGCAAAGTCAGAGTTATCAAATCGGTAGCGGTTACAAAGATAACACTTAACAAAACGGCGGTTTCTCTCAATGTTGGTAAAACATATCAGCTCAGAGCAACTGTAGCACCAACAAACGCAACAGATAAAACCGTAAAATATACCAGTAGCAATACCAAAGTTGCAATTGTTTCAAACGGTAAAATTACTGCCAAAGCAGCCGGTACAGCCACAATTACGGTAAAAAGTACTAATGGCAAAACCGTAACCTGTAAAGTAACCGTGAAAAAATGAATTTGCCCAACACAATATAATAAATAACTCTAACCCCAACTACCGCCGCGCCCTAAGTATCAAACCTGAGGCGCGGCGATAAATTAATTGTAGTCAATAAAAGTAGAGCGAGAATTGGTAGCGGAGGCACTCTACTATTTTTCACTGCGTTTCGAGTAAAGCTAAAGGCGCGGCGATAAATGAAC
>ONGS01000064.1 GCA_900317395.1 uncultured Eubacteriales bacterium
ATGATACTGCTCCGTGAGATCGACCCGAACTACGAAACGCCGACGAGCGGCATCTTCGTCCTCTCACAGTTTCCCGCCACGCTCGCCGTCGCACCGCTTCTGCTGCTGCTCAACCTGAGCGCGAAAAGCGTAAAAGGCTGCCTCATCGCCCTCGCGATCTTCGCCGCCCTCTTCATAGCGTACACAGCCTTCCTGTTCATATCGTCAAAGAAAAAGAACTGATAAAGCGACACAAAAAAATGCGGCGCACCCCGCCGCATTTTTTTGTGTAAATCAGAATCCTGCACTGTTTCAAATATCAGTTGTTCATGCCGAATTTAACTGTTTGGAATACCTTTTTCCAATACTCCTCACGATGTATGATATCAGCGCGTTTTGTACGCATATCGAACACTTCAAGTATCGAGTATGTAAAGTTATCGATTATATAATCGGTTCCGTTCTTTTTTAATTCTTCGAACGTTTTATTGCCACCGCTCAAATTGTTGACATCCGCATATGCCGCCCATCTTTGCCAGATTCCGCCCGAATCCCCGGAAGCAGATCCAATATACAATTGACCGGTAGAAGTATCGGTTATACAGTATATTCCTTTAACACTCTGAAGTGCAGTTTTCCACTCGGGCGCTTCGTTTTTTACTATGATCTGAAGTTCTTTGTGAGTAAGAAGTACCTCATTATATCCTATAAAAGGGCCAAACTTTGTGGAAGGAGCGAGTTCAAACACTTCCGGATTGAAATCTCTTTGAACAGATTCAAATGGTTTATTATAAAGACGCTGCCCAATCGGGCTGTCCATTCTTATGATCAATCTTTTTCTGTAATCTGAAAAGTTATCCATCAATGTCAGTCTGTATCCATAGCCGTTGTAAACTTCCGGGATTATCTTCTCAACCTTATACATGCCGCCAAACATATAGAATGACGGTCCATATGGATAGTATTGTGCAAAGGCTAATAAATACTCAGCCTTGTTCAAGTTCTGATTCTTATTGTTGCCGCCTCCCTCTCTTTTTTTGTCATCTTTCCAACCGTTCAGTTGAATCCAGTCAGGATCTTCCTCGCCTTTCATTAAGTAGTCCAATGCCCGATATCTAACATCGCCTGCATTAATGTTGAATTTGACCTTTGTCTTGTCCGGATTGTCAACTTTGAAGACATCTTCAAATTTAATCATAACATATACCTCTTATTCTAATTATATTTTTTTATTTATTTTAATGAGTAATTACTATACAATCAATGCTTCGGTTTTACCTATGTATACAATCATTTTTGTCTACTCTAACGCCCTTATGCTTTACCATTAACCGTAATTCCAAAAATACCATATTAATACTCCTAATACTACACCCAGCAGCATCAAAATCCAGGTTAATGCACTTGGAGCTCCATCACTGGTTATAAAAGCGCTATGATTGCTGTTTGTTTTATTGTTATTAGAACTCGCAGTCCTGATAGTACTTGTCGCCTTGAATTCCGGAGAGTTTTTATCCTGCTTTGTGATTATGCCCGCCGGATTGTTTGATGACGCCTTAACGCTTTCGATCGTTGAAACATAGTTACTGTCATAAGCCTTGATTTTGCTTTCATATGTATTTAGTTTAGTAAGGATCGATGCGTTCGTCTGATCTGCGTTCGGTATGTATTTATACAGCGGGGAAAGATTCGTAACATAGTACTTCCATGCTTTTACAGCGTGCTTTTTGATCATACCGTTGTTATCTGCAAATACTCTCTTTATCTCATCACCCAGCTTCGCCATGACCTCAACGCCGCTCGATACTTCCTTGGCATATTCCGTCTTGGCCTTCACGACCTGTTGTCTTTGTTCCATTTTATATTTAAAAATAGAGACGATGTCGTCATTGTACAACCCGGGGCCATTGGAAATGTCGCTGTTGTACATTTCTTTTGCGTGTGATTTGGAGTAATCGACAATTTTCTTTGATTTATCGTATATTATCCGGCAGATATCATTCAATTCCGATTCACCCGATATATTTGCCTTGAGTGTGCTTAAAACGGTACTGAAGCATTTGGCGTAATCCCTATAAGCATAAACCGTGTCGCCCTGTTTTCCTGTCCAAAACTTGCAGTATGCCGAATAAAAATGCGCTTCCCAGCTCATCGGTTCTAGGACGAGGATGCTGTCGTAGTATGTTTTGGCGCCCTTGTAATTCGACTTATCGATCTCCATCCTCGCTATGGTATACAGGTTATTCAGCTTGTCGCTGTTATCGACTTTCACCGACCCGCTTACCTGAACAAACAGTTTTCTGGCTTCTTCTTTTGTATACTTAGCGCCGCAGTACCTGCATTCAAAATATGTATCGTCGATTTTTTCAACGTCTGAGGAACCGCATATTTCGCACTGGATCCTTTTGATACCGGAACCGGCGTTTTCGTTGGTATTCGACATATAATGACCTCCATTTTTTATCAATATAACACAGGTACCGTGTGAAGTCTATAAGCAGGCTGCTTAGTTTTTTGCGTTATTTACAGAAATTTAACTTTTTGAGCTGCTATGCAGGCTGCATATTAAGCAG
>ONGS01000092.1 GCA_900317395.1 uncultured Eubacteriales bacterium
AAGACAAGGGAGCTGTTACGAGAAAAGTTTGCTCCAATGGATGTATTGGCTGTAAAAAATGTGAAAGGGTTTGCCCGTCAAAGGCAATCAAGGTTGTTGACAATGTTGCTGTGATCGATTACAGCAAATGCCCTGATTGTGAAGACTTTGGAATTTGTGCCAAAAACTGTACGACGGGCTGTATCATGATTTCCGACCTTAGCGGAATTCATAGATATGAAAAAGAAGCCTGATTACAGAAAATATACACATTAAAATTATGTGATTTTTATTTGTGATTTTGACCCTTTTGACAAAGGTCAGGCAATCTATAAATTTGAAAATTACTGTGTAGCAGAAAAAATTTTCTTACTGTATTCTTCTTATATAAAGAGGCAGCAGAATGCGATTCTTTTAAAAGAAGAAGGCAGAAAAGTAGAACCAATCAGGCAGCTATCGAAAAAAAGATTGATAGTAGCCAAAATTATTGACTTGTTTGATTTATCTGATGAAGAGGCAACTTTATATTTTGGCGATATGCAGACAGTATAATAATGAATATGTGAGAAATATCTGCAGGAACCAATTAACAGTTTCTGCGGATTTGCATATTAATTCCACGTTGATAAATATCTATAAAAACCCCATAAATACTGAATTGCAACATGAAGTTTACATAAAGAAACAGAAAAAATATAGACATTTGGGGGCTTTTATTGTATCATAAAAGCATAACGCAGCGTTAGCATGACAAAGCAAAATCACAAGGAGAATCTATTATGACAACAGGTGAAAAAATTTCTAAGCTGAGAAAAGAAAATAACTATACACAGGAACAGTTGGCGGATATTTTAGGTGTGTCACGACAGTCTGTAAGTAAATGGGAATCTGAGGCTGCCTATCCCGAAACCGAAAAGCTTGTAAAAATGGGGAAGCTTTTCGGATGTACGATGGATTATCTTCTGAATGAAGAATGTACAGAAAAAAACGTGAAAACGGAAGTTCCGCCGCCGGCATCTACACCGACTTGTTTTTATTCCGTACAAGCACCTCCGAGAAAAAGATTTACTGATAAAAAAAGCGAAAAAAAGATTTTTGGTATGCCGCTTTATCATATCGGAAAAAATGCAAAAGGCTTTTTTGCAGTCGGGTTAAATGCTAAGGGCGTGATAGCGATAGGTCTTCTGGCAAGGGGAATATTATCAATAGGGTTGCTTTCGATAGGAATTTTCTCGTTTGGATTTTTTGTTCTGGGGCTGCTTGCTTTTGGATTGATTTCCATAGGAGGAATTGCCTTTGGTTCTATTAGCTTAGGCATTATAGCAATTGGTGCGGTCAGTTTCGGAGTGCTTTCAATCGGTGGAATGGCAATAGGGGATTTTGCCCTGGGCGCGTTTGCTGTGGGAAAATATGTTGCTGTCGGAGACAGTGCGCAGGGAATGATAGCAATTGGTAAATCGAAAGCTGTTGGCAGTATGTACAGTGTCGTCGGAGAGGTAAGCGCAGACGATATGCGATTCATAACTGCATGGCTTGAAGATAATGTTCCTGTATATCTGTGCTGGGCGAAAAATTTTATTGTAAATATCATGTTCTATGTGGATTTTAAATAATATTAAAAAAATAGAAAGACGGATGTTTTGTGAAAAACATCCGTCTTTTTGTACCGTTTGTAAATATTTATTTCGCCGTTATTAATGTCTATTGAATTGTATTGACAAAATTCAAACAGAATAGTAAAATTAATTTATGATGATAAGGTTATTGATTTAATATTGTGATGGAGGAAAATGAAATGTCAAAAAAGCAGATCATCAAAATGATTTGTCTGAATCTTGCCATTGTTGTGTTGAATGTTATTTTGTTTTCTCAGGGACTTGTGGGATTGACACTGGGAGAAGATGCAATTATGACCGCTGTCGGTGTTACAGTAATTGTCATGAGCCTGATTGCCTTTGGCTACGGTAATTATACGCTTTTGTTCAGAGAGCCTGAAATACAACAACAGGATAATGGGACGGAATTGAGCGAGTCAAAGGAATATATCGTTGCTCTGGAAAAAGAACGTGAGAAAAAAGTTTTTGAGCCTGAAATTGTAGCGGCTACCGATCAGATCTACCGCTTTCAGAATAAGGAAAGAGAACTTGGCAGCATATTTTCACAGGATTTTTTTTCGCAGGAAATCGCATATACCGAATTTCAGGGAATAATCAGTTCTGTCAGGGAGCTGTTTTACAGTAATATCAAGAAAATGCTGAATGAAATCACTTTTTTTGATTATGAGGATTATCTCAGAGTGGATGATAAGCTGAAAAATGCTCCCGTTGTTGATGGTATTACCGTTTTTTCAAGCTCTGCGGATGCACAGATGACAATATACAATGAGCAAATTAAATCTGTCAGAGAACTTGTGAAAATGAATGATAATATACTGTTAAAGTTTAGCAATCTGCTTCATCAAACTTCAAGGTTTGACAATATTAATGAGACAGCTTTTGAGCAGATGACGGCAATTCATGAAATTAATGAGCTGATCTCTCAGACAAATTTTTATGAAAATTAAAGGAGGAAATCAATAATGGCAAAAATTTCAAATGGTGCAAAAATCGGTATATTTGTCGGCATCGGTGTGGCAGTGTTTGTAGCTGTGCTTCTGGGAATGTTGCTGACACAAAATATCGACAAAATCGATACTGAAACGGGGACGGAAGATACTTCTCAACAAATGGAAAAACTATTGAACGGTATCAGTGTTACCCAAGTTGAGCCGAGGAAGGCAGCAATCAGTGATGAAGATATACTAACCGATGAAGCAGAACTGCCCGATATCAAGAACTATCCGCTTTCTGTTACCGGTAATGCAGATGTTAATGTTGAAATTTTCTCTTCTCCCGAAAAAGCAGGAGAGGGGACTGATGGTTGGTTGAACGAGGTGGCAGAAAAGTTTAATGCAGAGAGTTTTAAAGTAAACGGAAAAACGGCTTCTGTTTCTATACGCTCAATATCATCGGGACTGGCACTGGATTATATTAAATCGGGAAAATATGTTCCGCAGGCAATCACGCCTTCTAATGAATTCTGGGGCAAAATGATTGAAGCAAGCGGAGTGGAAATCAAGTTGAAAAAGGATAAACTGGCAGGAAATGTTCCGGGTGTGCTTCTATCAAAAAGTAAATATGATGAAATACTGGATAAATACGGTTCGGTCAACATGAAGGTCATTTCCGAATGTACGGCAAGTAATGAAATCGCAATGGGCTATACCAATCCGTTTGCAAGCTCTACAGGCTTGAATTTCCTGATTAGCACATTGTATTCTTATGACCCTGATGATCTTCTCAGCAGTAAGGCAGTGGAAGGATTCCAGCAGTTCCAGAAAAATGTTCCGCTTGTGTCGTATAATACCTTGCAAATGAGAACATCTGCGGAATCAGGATCTCTTGATGCTTTTGTTATGGAATACCAGCTCTATTATAATGATCCGAGTTTGAAGAACGATTATGTGTTTACACCGTTTGGTGCAAGACATGATAACCCGATGTATTCACTGGGTAAGCTTTCCGCAGATGAGGATGCTGTACTTGAGCGTTTCTGCCAGTATTGTTTGAATGATGAATCTCAGAAGCTTGCTACTGAATATGGATTTAATCGGAATGAAAAGTATAAAAGTGAGCTTCCGAATGATATCAGCGGTGATCAACTGATCAAAGCGCAGAAGCTTTATAAGGAAAATAAAGACAGCGGTAAACCGATTATAGCAGTATTTGTTGCCGATATTTCAGGCAGTATGAATGGGGAACCGATCAATGCACTTCAGACTTCGCTGATCAATTCTATGCAGTACATCAATAAGAATAATTATGTAGGCCTTGTTTCTTATAACAATAAAGTATATGTTGATTTGCCGATTGCTGAGTTTGATCTTAATCAGCAGGCTTACTTTAAAGGTGCAGTGCAGGATATGACCGCAGGCGGTCAGACGGCTACTTATGATGCAGTAATTGTTGCGCTTGACATGATAGAAAAGGCAATGGAGGATCACCCCGAGGCAAAACCCATGCTGTTCCTTCTGAGTGACGGCGAACAAAACACAGGTTATTCTCTGAATGAAATTTCATCTGTTGTAGGTAGCAGCGATGTACCTGTCTATACGATAGGTTATAATGCTAACATTGAAGCACTGAAAAAGGTATCAGAAATCAACGAAGCGGCAACAATTAATGCGGATAGTGATGATATTATCTATCAGTTGAAAAATTTGTTTAATTCAGAAATGTAAGTCAGTGCAAATTAATTGTTGACAAATTGGTTAAATGTGTTATACTAATAATAACAGAATATGATCTTCAGGGCAAGGTGCAATTCCCTACCGGTGGTAATAGCCCACGAGCTGAAAAGCATGATTCGGTGAGATTCCGAAGCCGACGGTATAGTCCGGATGAAAGAAGATATTGATATTGCTAAGGAATATCAGGCTCTGAAACGTAAGTTTCAGAGCCTTTTTAACTGTGGCAGTGCTAAAGGCTTTGGAGAGATTATTCCAAAGTCTTTTTGTTTTGGAGGTGTATGATGACCGACAGAGATTATATGAAATTAGCACTTGAAGAAGCAGTAAAGGGCGAGGGATTTGTATCACCGAATCCGATGGTGGGGGCGGTAATTGTCAAGGATGGCAAAATTATTGCAAAAGGATATCATCACCGTTATGGTGCTCTTCATGCTGAGCGTGACGCATTGAAAAACTGCACGGAAGACCCGAAAGGTGCAACAATGTTTGTTACTCTGGAGCCGTGCTGTCATCAGGGAAAGCAACCGCCGTGTACTCAGGCTGTGATTGAATCCGGTATCAAAAGAGTAGTAACCGGTTCAGGAGATCCTAATCCGCTTGTAGGGGGAAAGGGAATTCAGTTACTCAGAAACAGCGGCATTGAAGTGACTGAAAATGTGCTGGAGAAAGAATGTTTAAAATTAAACGAGATATTTTTTTATTTTATCAGAACAGGTCAACCGTTTGTAACGATGAAATATGCCATGACCTTAGACGGAAAAATTGCTGCCTACACCGGAAAATCAAAATGGATCACAGGAGAGCTTTCCAGAGAAAATGTACAGCGTACAAGACATAAATACAGCGGAATTATGGTAGGTGTGGGTACAGTTTTAGCAGATGATCCTATGCTGAACTGCCGTATAAACGGCGGAAAAGACCCGACCAGAATTATTTGTGATACAAAACTCAGGATCCCGCTTCATTCAAAAGTTGTGCAGACTGCAAAAGATATTCCTACAATGTTGGCTGTATCGTGCAACGATAATGAAAAGATAAGGCAGTTTGAAAATTATGGTTGTCAGGTGCTGAATCTACCGCAAAAGAACGGTCATGTCGATCTACAGGTATTAATGAAAAAGCTTGGAGAGCAGAAAATTGACAGCATACTTCTTGAAGGCGGAGCAGAACTCAATTGGTCAGCTTTGCATGAAGGGATCGTCAATAAAGTGCAGGCTTATATTTCTCCAAAGATACTTGGAGGAGGAGGAAAATCCCCGATTGGAGGCTTGGGTGCGGAAAGTCCCGACAGTGCTTTTCAGCTTACTGATTGCGAAATACATTATTTCGGTGAAGATATCATGATAGAAAGTCGGGTGACATACTGATGTTTACAGGAATCGTAGAGGAAGTAGGAACAATTCTTGGAATCAGAAAGGGTGCACGTTCAGTAGTTTTGCATATTTGCGCAAAGAATATTTTAGCAGATGTCAAAATTGGTGACAGTATCGCTGTCAACGGCGTTTGTCTGACGGCAACAAGTGTAAACGACAACAGTTTTACCGCAGATGTTATGCCGGAAACGCTCAGCCGTTCTTCTCTTGCAGAACTGAAAAGCGGCAGTTATGTGAATCTTGAAAGAGCTATGGCGGCAAACAGTCGTTTTGGTGGTCATATTGTTTCAGGGCATATCGATGGCACAGGAACAATAAAAAATATTCAAAAAGACGATAATGCTGTCCGTTACGAGATCGGTACAGAGGAAAATGTTTTAAAGTACATTGTGGAAAAAGGGTCGGTAACAATTGACGGTATCAGTTTGACTGTTACAAAAGTAACCGAAAAAAGCTTTTTGGTTTCTGTGATTCCGCATACGCTAAGTGTGACGATACTCGGTGAAAAATCAATAGGAAGTATTGTTAATCTTGAAAATGATATCATAGGAAAGTATGTAGAAAAGCTTTTGATTGCTAAAGAGGAAAAGCAAAAAAGCAATATTACAAGAGAATACCTTGCAAAATACGGGTTTTAAAAAGGAGAAGTATTATGAAATTTAATTCAGTTGAAGAAGCGTTGCAGGAACTGAAAAAAGGAAAAATCATACTTGTGACTGATGATCCCGACAGGGAAAACGAGGGAGATTTTATTTGTGCGGCAGAATTTGCAACAACGGAAAATATCAATTTTATGGCGACCCACGGAAAAGGGTTGATCTGTATGCCGATGTCGGAGGAATATGTCAGACGGCTGAACTTTCCGCAGATGGTAACGGCAAATACGGATAATCACGAAACGGCATTTACCGTTTCAGTAGATCATATTTCAACAACAACAGGAATTTCTGCCGCCGAGCGTTCGGTTACGGCGATGAAATGTGTTGATGAAACTGCAAAGCCCGAAGATTTTCGCCGTCCGGGACATATGTTTCCGCTTCTTGCAAAGCCGAACGGTGTTCTTGAAAGAAACGGTCACACTGAAGCTACTGTTGACTTGATGCGCCTTGCCGGTCTGAAACAGTGTGGTCTTTGCTGTGAGATTATGAAAGAGGACGGCACGATGATGCGTACTCCCGAGCTTTTTCAGCTTGCAGAAAAATTCGGTATCTGTTTTATTACAATTAAAGATATACAGGATTATCGTAAAAACCATGAAAAGCTTGTGGAGTGTGTGGCGGTTGCCAATATGCCGACCAAATATGGTGATTTTACCGCTTACGGCTACGTCAATAAAGTAAACGGTGAACATCATGTTGCGCTTATCAAGGGTGATATTTCAGGCGGTGAAAATGTTCTTTGCAGGGTACATTCCGAATGTCTGACAGGTGATACCTTTGGTTCTCTGCGTTGTGATTGCGGTCAGCAGTTTGCCGCCGCTATGACACAGATTGAAAAAGAGGGGAGAGGTATCCTTCTCTATATGCGTCAGGAAGGCAGAGGAATCGGGTTAATCAACAAGCTGAAAGCGTATGAATTGCAGGAGCAGGGAATGGACACACTTGAAGCGAACCTTGCACTTGGCTTTAAAGGAGACGAAAGAGATTATTACACTGGCGCACAGATTCTTAAAGATCTCGGAGTTAAAACGATACATCTTCTCACCAACAACCCCGATAAAGTCTATCAGCTCAATGCCTTCGGTATGGAAATTACCGAAAGAATCCCCATTCAGATGGATGCAACCGCTCACGATCTGTTTTATCTGAAAACCAAGCAGGACAAAATGGGACACTTATTGAATTACTAAAAAGGAGATTGAATATCATGAAAACTTATGAAGGCAAGTTAACAGGAGAAAATATTAAAGTAGGTATCGTTGTGTCAAGGTTTAACGAATTTATCACGTCAAAGCTTCTCAGCGGAGCGGAAGATGGACTTGTACGTCATAATGTAAACCCCGATGAAATCGAAGTAGCATGGGTGCCGGGTGCATTTGAGATACCATTGATTGCTTCTAAAATGGCAAAAAGCGGAAAATACGATGCCGTGATTGCTCTTGGCGCTGTTATCAGAGGAAGTACGACTCATTACGATTATGTTTGCAGTGAGGTATCAAAGGGTATTGCAAATGTTTCCTTAAACAGCGATATTCCTGTTATGTTTGGTGTGATTACCACCGAAAATATTGAGCAGGCAATAGAACGTGCCGGCACCAAAGCAGGCAACAAAGGTTATGACTGTGCCCTCGGAGCAATAGAAATGGTGAATCTTATTAAGGGAATAGAAAATAGGGAGTAAAGATTCAGAGAACACAATAAAAATACTGTTATGATAAATGCAATACAAATACCGCCCCCTGCTAAGGTTGTGACGGTAGGGTTTGTTGTTCCGTCGGTGTGTATCGTTTCCTTCAGAACAAAGAGTTTTCCATAGCATCATCTTTTTTCCTGTTTTAATCAGATGTTGTGCTTGGTAGACGAGAATAACCTGACGGTTTTGTTTGTTACGGTTTCCGAAAAAGCATCCGTATAATATTTGCCGCAGTGACTGCAACAGTCACTGCGGCAAATAATAATATAACAGCAAAAAATTTATCTTTATCTTCCACCTCCAAAATATAACCTAATCTGTATACAGTTTTAATATAAACGAGTTTTGCCGAATCGTCTTCTTTCACGCAATGACAAAGAAGCAATCTCTCCACCAGAATTTTATTATAAGGATTGTTTATGGTGCTTCTCCCTAAATAAAAATATCGAAAAAGTCTTCGTTTTTCGCCATGGAGTAGGAATGGTTGGCGGCAACAATATAGTGGTCTTCAAGTTTTACATTAACGGAAAGCAAAGCAGATTTCAGCTTGGCAGTTGTTTCAATATCCTTATCCGAAGGAAAAGCAATGCCACTCGGGTGATTGTGAGCGATAACGGCATAGGCTGCATTGTGCTGTATGCACATTTCCAGTATTTTTCTCAGATAGATCTCCGAAGCATTGACAGTACCTTTGTTGATCATACCAAAATAAAGCTCTTTTTTATTACTGTCCATCAGTACAAGAAGAACTTGTTCATAATTTGAGCCGATAAAGGCAGCAATAATTTTATTTTCAAACTGCTCCAGATCAAAGCGTTTGTTTTCGCTAAAAAATTTATCATCGAGATAGATCCTACATATCTGAGGAAGAAATTTAACCGGTATCGCCTTATGCTCATCCAGATCATTTTCGGCGAGAATACTGTAGGGTGCTTCCAGAACCGCAGAAAAAGAACCGCAGGCATCAAGCAGTTTTGCCGCTGTATGAGCGGCAGTGTCGGGCGGCAATTCAAACGAAAGTAAATATTCCAGTGCTTCCGCTGATGTGAAATCTTTGAGCCCGCTGTTTAAAAATCTTTCACGAAAGGCTTCACGCCGATTTTCACCGTCCATATTATTTCACTCCTTCTGAAAATTGTCTTTTAAAAATATTGCAGAACTCCTCACTTTCTGCCATGGAGAAGATATTGTCGTCAGAAACGATATAATGGTTTGTCAGGCGGATACTGACAGCCTGCAAAGAACTTTTCAATTTTTCGGTCATATTGATTACTGTTGGGGAAGGATAGAGAATACCACTGTAATTATTGTGAGCGATTACAGCGGTAACGGCATTGTATTTCATAGCGATCCCGACAATTTTACTTATAAGCTCGTCGGAATTATCAATATAGCCGGTTTTGATCGGACCGCTGAAAAGCTCTGTTCCGATAGTGTCGAACAAATACAGCAGGACTGTGTTCTGATTATTTTGCAATAAGTTGATCATGATTTTCTTTTTAAGTTCGCCCACAGTATAGATTTTTTTGAAGTTATAGTTTTTATCGTTCAGATACATTTCCCCCAGCTGTGGCAACATATGCAGAAAAATAGCCGCATTTTCCGGAAGTCCAAATTTTCGGAGCTTTTCAACGGGAGCATCCATCACAGCAGAAAGAGAACCGAATTCATTAATTAGTCTATGAGCTGTCTCGTTGGTATCTTTTCTTGGGATACCGTAAAAAAGCAGTAATTCCAGAATTTCATGCTGATTGAAATCCTGAAATTCCGAAGCAAGATACTTTTGTCTGATTCTTTGTCTGTGTCCCGAATGGACAGGTTTCTGATTCATAATTCCCTCCGCTACATTCACAAATATAATAATATTATACGATAAAAGATTTATCAATACAAGATTTTTTATCGATATTTAGAATTTATTTCATATTTCTATTTACAAACTATGTGGATTATTGTATAATATATATTGAAATTTTATTAATTTCAGTTTATTTTAGTTAAAAAATCATAAATGCGTAGTAGCACGGAGGTGTTTGAGTTGGGTCGTAAAAAGAAGAAAAATAGTAAAAAAGGAAAGCAGGTCATAAAGGCCGTTCCTGTCAAAAAGATATCGGAAGTAATTGAAGAAAAAGATAATATTGACAAGGCGAATGAAGGCGAAGAAGCAATAAAACCAAATGTGGAATCAGCTGAATATACTCAAGAAAAAGTTGAGGTTGAGGTACCCGAAAAAGAGGAGGAAGAAACC